>LJNT01000012.1 GCA_001314685.1 Rhodobacteraceae bacterium HLUCCA09 | reverse complement strand
ACGATCTCGCCCTTCTCGATGACGTAATGGCGGTCGGCCAGGGCCGCGAGCGCGCCCACGTTCTTGTCGATCAGCAGGATCGCCTCGCCCTCGGCCTTCAGCACCTCGAGCCGCGCCCAGATCTCGTCGCGGATCAGCGGCGCAAGGCCCTCGGTCGCCTCGTCGAGGATCATCAGGCGCGGGTTGGTCATCAGCGCGCGCCCGATGGCGACCATCTGCTGCTCGCCGCCCGAGAGCTGCGCGCCGAGATTCTTCCGCCGCTCCTCGAGCCGCGGGAAGAAGGCGAAGACTTCGGGCAATGTCCAGCGGGCACGCCCCTGGGGCGTCTTGGCGGCGGCGAGCAGGTTTTCCTCGACCGTGAGCGTGGGAAAGACCTGCCTGCCCTCGGGCACCAGCCCCACGCCCGCGCGCCCCACCTCGTAGGAGGGGCGGCCGGTCATGTCGCGCCCGTCGATGCGCACCTCGCCACCCCAGGGCCGGATCATGCCCATGATCGCCCGCACCGTGGTCGTCTTGCCCATGCCGTTGCGGCCGAGCAGGGTCACCACCTCGCCCTCGGCGATGTCGAGGTCGATGCCGTGGAGCACCTGGGCCGAGCCGTAGCCGGCCGTCACGCCGCGGAGCGAGAGAAGGCTCATGGCGCGGCCACGTGATCTTCGCCGAGATAGGCGGCGCGGGCGCGGGCGTCGACGCGCACCTCGTCGGGCGTGCCCGAGGCGACGATGGCGCCCGCCACCAGTACCGACACCCGGTCGGCGAGGCTGAACACCGCCTCCATGTCGTGCTCGATCAGCAGGATCGGGTATCGCGCCTTCAGGGCGCGCAGCGTCTCGGTCAGCGTCGCGCTCTCGGCGCGGCCCATCCCCGCCATCGGCTCGTCGAGCAGCAGCACGTGCGGCTCGCCCGCGACGGCGATGGCGAGTTCGAGCAGGCGCTTCTCGCCGTGCGACAGGTGGCTTGCGACGAGGCCGGCGCGCGGGCCGAGACCGACGATGCCCAGCGCCTCCATCGCGCGGGCATTGAGCCGCTCCTCCCGCGCCGCGGGCCGGAAGAAGCGAAAGCTCGAGCCGTCGCGCATCTGCGCGGCCAGCGCCACGTTCTCCAGCACGGTGAATTCGGGCAGGATCGAGGTGATCTGGAACGACCGGCCGAGGCCGGCGACCGCCCGCTCGGCCTGGCTCAGATGCGTCACGTCGCGCCCCTCGAAGGCGATGCGGCCCGCGTCGGGGCTCAGCAGGCCCGAGATCTGGTGGATCAGCGTCGACTTGCCCGCCCCGTTCGGCCCGATCAGCGCGTGGCATTCGCTGCGGCGCAGGTCGAGATCGACCCCGTCGGTGACGACGAGCGCGCCGAACGCCTTGCGCAGCCCCTCGAGCTGGAGGACGACCTCGCTCATCGCGGCCCCTGCACCCGGTCGAGCAGGCCGGCGAGACCGCCGCGCGCGAAGAGCGCGATCAGCACCAGCATCGGGCCGAAGATCAGCCGCCAGTCATGCGTGATCGACGACAGCGCCTCCTCGATCAGCACGAAGAACAGCGCGCCGATCAGCGCGCCGTTGCGCGTGGCCATGCCGCCCAGCACCACCATCACGATCAGGTCGCCCGAGCGCTGCCATGACCCCAGCGAGGGGCTCACGAACTCGGCATGCACGGCCCAGAGCACGCCCGCCAGCGCGGCGATCACGCCCGCGATGACGTAGGCCACGAGGCGATAGCGGGTGACCGAATAGCCCATCGCGGCGACGCGCGTCGGGTTCTGCCGCGCCGCGCGCAGGACCCGGCCGAAGCGCGAGCCAACGACGGCGTGCACCAGCGCCCAGGTCGCCACCAACACGCCGAGCACCGTGACGTAGACTCCTGTCTCGGAGGCGAGCCAGGACGTGCCGAAGACGTCGGGCGCCGACCACAGCGTCAGCCCGTCGTCGGCGCCGTATTGCGCCAGCGAGCCGAGCGCGAAATAGACCATCTGCCCGAAGGCGAGTGTGATCATGATGAACGACACGCCCGAGGTGCGCATGGCGACGGCGCCGATGGCCACCGCGAAGAGCGCGGCGGCGCCGATGGCCACCGGCAGGATCAGCGCCATCTCGTAGACGCCCTCGGTGATCATGATGCCGGTGGCGTAGGCGCCGATGGCGACGAAGGCGCTGTGGCCGAAGCTGACGAGCCCCCCGTGGCCCAGAAGCAGGTCGAGCGAGATCGCCACGATGGCGAAGATCATCGCCCGGATGGCGAGCGAGGTCAGCCAGCCGCCGCCCCAGACGCCCGAGACGAGCGGCACCAGCGCCAGCGCGGCGAAGATGGCGACCGCCACGATCAGACCGAAGGCCGGGCGCGGGCCGGCGGGGGCGGCCCCCAGCGGCTGGGCCTCGTCGCTCATCGCGTCACCTTCGCGGCAAACAGGCCCTCGGGCCGCCAGAACAGCACCAGCGCCATCAGCACGTAGATCAGCATCGAGGCGATGGCCGGGCCGATCTGGTTGGCGGCCGAGGCGTCCATCGCCAGCCGCAGCCCGTCGGTCACCAGCGTCCGCCCCAGCGTGTCGACGAGACCGACGAGCAGTGCGGCGACGAAGGCGCCCCGGATCGAGCCCGCCCCGCCGATGATGATGACGACGAAGGCCACGATCAGCAGGTCGTCCCCCATCCCCGGCTCGACCGAAAAGACCGGTGCGGCGAGCACGCCCGCGAGGCCCGCGAGCATCGCGCCGAAACCGAAGACGACGAGAAAGAGCTGCCGCACGTTCACGCCCAGTGCCGAGACCATCTCGGGGTTGGTCGCGCCGGCGCGGATCAGCATGCCTACGCGGGTGCGCGTGATGACATACCACAGCGCCGCCGCCACGAGCAGGCCCGCCACGATCAGCGCCACGCGATAGGCGGGGTAGAGCAGGCCCGGCACCAGCTCGAACGACCAGTCGAGGAACTGCGGCACCTCGACGGTCAGCGCGGCGGGGCCGAAGATTACCTCGACCAGCTGGTTGAGGAACAGGATCACCCCGAACGTCGCGAGCACCTGGCTGAGGTGGTCGCGCGCGTAGAGATGTCGAAAGACGAGGAACTCGAGCACGAGCCCCAGCACGAGCGCCAGCGGAAGCGCCAGCAGGAACGCGGCGATGAAGCTGCCCGTGGCCCCGTAGAGCCAGACCGCCAGGTAGGCGCCCAGCATGTACTGCACGCCGTGGGCGAGGTTGATGAAGCCCATCACCCCGAAGACGAGCGTCAGGCCGGCGGCGATCAGGAACAGGATCACCCCGAGCTGCAGCCCGTTGAGAACCTGGATCAGGATGAGGGTCGTCGACATCGGCCGTGGCCCCGCTCTGTCGCGCCAAGGGGGCGGGGCCCGTGCGCCGCGGCGCCGGGCCCCGCCGCCGGGATCACATGCTGCATTCTTCGGCGAAGCTGTCGGCGTAGTCGTCGAACACCAGCTCGCCCATCGACGTCACCCAGGCGCCATCGTCGCGCTGCGCGACCGTGAGCTGGTAGAAGTCCTGCACGGGGTAGTGATTGGCGCTGAACGAGAAGTCTCCCCGCAGCGACTGGAAGTCGGCCGCCTCGAGCGCCGCGCGCAGCGCGTCCTTGTCCGACAGGTCGCCGCCGACCGCGGCCACCGCGCTGTCGATCAGCTTGGCCGCGTCATAGGCCTGCATCGCGTAGCCGCCGGGCACGTAGCCGAATTCCTCCTCAAAGGCGGCGACGAAGGCCTGGCTCGCCTCGTTGTCCGTGTCGGGCGCCCAGTTGCCGGCGGCGATAAAGCCCTCGGCCGCGTCCTGCTGGGCGGGCAGCGTCGTCTCGTCGGTGGTGAAGACCGACATGAACTGGATCCGGTCCGACAGGCCCGCATCGTCGAACTGGCGCACGAAGCGCACGCCGAGGCCCCCGGGCGTAAAGGCGAAGACGGCGTCGGCGTCGGAGGTCGCGATGCGCGCGATCTCGGCCGAGAAGTCCTGGTGGTCGAGCGGCACGTAGACCTCGCCGGCGATCTCGCCCTCGTAGTGCATGCGGAAGCCTTCGAGGTTGTCGCGGCCCGCCTGGTAGTTGGGCGCGATCAGGAAGACGTTCGACAGGCCCGCATTCTGGGCATAGGCGCCCATCACCTCGGCGTTCTGGTTGTTCTGGTAGGAGGTGACGAAGAAGTAGGGGTTGCAGTTGCGCCCGGCGAAGGTCGACGGCCCGGCATTGGGGCTGATCAGGAACGTCTCCGATTCGGTGATCGGGCGAAAGATCGCCTGCAGCATGTTGGAAAAGATCGTGCCGACGACGAAATCGACTTCCTCGCTCTCGATCAGGCTGTTGGCCTTGGTCAGCGCCACGTCCGGCTTGAGCTCGTCATCCTCGACGATCAGCTCGGCCGGCTCGCCGCCGAGCGTGCCGCCCAGTTCGTCGAGCGCGAGCTGGAAGCCGTCGACCGCCTGCTGGCCCAGCGCCGCCGGCGGGCCCGAGAGCGTCACCACCATGCCGACCTTCACCTCGGCCGCCGCCGCCTGGCCGAGCGCCACGAGGCTCGCCGCCGTCAAGAGTGCCTTCTTCGTCATCTTCTCTCTCCCCGTTGGCGCCCTTTCGCGCCGTGCTTCGCCCCGCTCGGGGCCCTGGCCCGGCCGCCCCGCTTCTTGTCCGGCGGGCCTGTCGCGAGCCTGTTCCGGGGAGCGTGCCGCCGTCAATCCGCCTGTGCGGCGGAGGGTCGCGCGCCCCGATGGGATGACGCTAGAACAGGCGGGGATTTCCTTCAAGTATGAAATTTTAAGCCTAAAGCAAGTTCCATCGTGCCGCGGTCGAGAAAGACGGCCCCCTGCGCCGCCTCAGCCCTGCGCCGCCCGGGCCGAGGGGGCCTCCGGGGCGCCCGCGCCCCCCGCGTCGTCGCCCGGCAGGGCGGGGCCGTCCTGCGTGCCCTGCCCCGCGCTCGCCCCGGCCGGCGCGATCGCGGCGAGCAGCGCGTCGAGCCCGCGTGCGAGCGCCGCGCGATCCTCGGGCGCCATTGCGCCCAGCATCTCGTCGGCGCGCGTCTCGACCTCGGGCAACGCGCGGGAGAAGACCGCGCGCCCCGCCTCGGTGCAGGCATAGATCCGAAGGCGCCGGTCGGCCGGCGAGATGGCGCGGGTGATCAGCCCCTTCTCCTCCAGCCTCTGGGCGGCGCGGCTCACCTGCACCTTGTCGAGCGTGGTGCGCCGCGCGATCTCGACCGAGGTCATGCTCTGCGTCCCCGCGAGCAGGAACAGCAGCCGCCATTCCTCGCGCGACAGGCCGTAGGCGCGGCCGTAGACTTCGGCGAGGTTGCGCGAAAACGCCTCGGCCGCGACGGCGAGACGGTAGGGAAAGAACGAGTCGAGGCCGGTGCGGTCGGCGGCGGACATGGGGCGTGCACCTCCTGTCGTTTCGCATGCAACGATCCGATCATGGCGAAGTCGCGCCGCGCCGCAAGGGGCAAGCCGCGCGACGCGGGCGCCCGTGTCGCCACGGGCACCGTCGATCCCGGCGGCAAGGCAGGCTAGCAGGGAGGGGAATGCCAGCGAGGAGCCATCCATGACGGAATTCGTGATCGACCCGCCCCCTGCCCCGACCGTGCCCGTGACTGGGAATGTGACCGGGAACGTGAGCGGAGGCGGCGCCTTCCCGGTGCGGCGCGTCTACTGCATCGGGCGCAACTATGCCGCGCATGCCGTCGAGATGGGCCACGACCCCGACCGCGAGCCGCCCTTCTTCTTCCAGAAGAACCCCTCGAACCTCGACGCCTCGGGCCGCTTCCCCTATCCGCCACGCAGCGCGGACGTCCACCACGAGGCCGAGCTGGCGGTGTTTCTCCGCTCGGGCGGCACCGATATCCCGGTGGAGCGGGCGCTCGACCATGTCTTCGGCTATGCGGCCGCGCTCGACATGACGCGGCGCGACCTGCAGGGCGAGATGAAGCGCGCGGGCCGGCCATGGGAGATCGGCAAGGCCTTCGAGCGATCGGCCCCGGTCGGCCCCGTCCACCCCGCGTCCGCCATCGGCCACCCCGCTCGGGGCGCGATCATGCTCAGGGTGAACGGCGAGATGCGGCAGCAGGGCGATCTGGGCCAGATGATCTGGAAGGTGCCCGAGATGATCGCGTACCTGTCTGAGTATTTCGAGCTTGCCGCGGGTGACGTCATCCTGTCGGGCACGCCCGCGGGCGTCGGGCCGGTGGCACGGGGCGACGTGATGGAGGTGACCATCGCGGGCCTCGCGCCCCTTACGGTGACGGTGACCTGACCCGCACCTGCGCGGGATACGCCGCCCGGGGCCGTCGTGACATGGCCCCGGAGCGCCCGATCAGGTCTCGGCCGGATCAGCCTTGAGCACGCCGCGGCGGATCTGATCCTCCTCGATCGACTCGCAGGGCGCGCGGAAGGTGCCCTCGCCCAAGCCGTCGTCGCCCTCGCGCCGGATGAACTCGAGTTCCCCGGCCCGCGGGGTGTGCGGGCGCCCCTCGCGCGGCGCCCGTGACCGTCCCCTCTCCCCTACATGGCGCCGACCAGCCAGAGGGACAGGCCCGGCACCAGGATCAAGAGCGTCAGCCGCACGATGTCGGCCAGCCAGAACGGCAGGACGCCGCGAAAGATCGTGCCGAGCGAGACGTCGCGCAGCACGCCCTTGAGCACGAACACGTTCATGCCCACGGGCGGCGTGATCAGGCTGATCTCGGTGGCCACCACCACGACGATGGCGAACCAGATCAGCGCGTTCTCGGGGTCGAGCAGCATCTCGTTGGCGAAGGGCAGCTCGTACATCAGCGGGTAGAAGACGGGCACCGTCAGCAGGATCATCGACAGGCTTTCGAGCACGCAGCCGAGGATCAGGTAGGTGACGACGATGAAGGCCATCACCGCCCAAACCGGCAACTCGTAGTCGGCCACGGTCACGGCGAGCGCGTCGGGCAGGCCCGCGAAGTTGACGAAATTGGTGAACAGCTCCGCCCCGATGATGACGGCGAAGATCATCGCCGTGGCGCGGATCGAGTCGTAGGTGGCCACGAAGAAGTCGCCCCAGGTCATGGTGCGCAGCGCCACGGCGATCAGCACCGCCGCGCCCGCGCCCATGCCGGCGGCCTCGGTGGGGGTGAAGAACCCGCCGTAGATGCCCGCCATGATGAAGACGAACAGCCCCAGCACGCACAGCACGCCGATCGTGTCCGCCCGCGTCATCGGCTCGCGCGCCTCGGTGTCGGGGGCGAGGCCCGGGTTCATCGCAACCGCCACCTTCACCGCGACGAGGTAGAGGATCACGCCGATGATGCCGGGGATGATCCCGGCGATGAACAGCTTGGCGATGTTGGTCTCGGTCAGCAGGCCGTAGATGATGAGGATGACCGAGGGCGGGATCAGGATGCCCAGCGTGCCGCCTGCCGCGATCGAGCCCGTGGCAAGCCGGTCGTCGTAGCCGAAGCGGCGCATCGAGGGCATGGCGACCTTCGACATCGTGGCCGCCGTGGCCAGCGACGAGCCGCAGACCGCCGAGAACCCCCCGCAGGACAAGACCGACGCCATCGCCAGACCACCCCTGGTGCGCCCGAACAGGCGGTTGGCGCCGGCGAAGAGGCCCTGCGCCACGCCCGAGGCGGCCAGCACGTTGCCCATGAAGATGAACAGAGGGATGACCGACAGCGAGTAGGACAGCGCGGTGTCGAAGGCCACCTGCCCGGTCATCGCCCAGGCCGGCTCCCACCCGCGCAGCAGCGCGAAGCCGATGCCGCCCACCGCAGCCATGGCGAAGGCGATGGGCACGCGGGCGAAGATCAGCGCGAGCAGCACGCCGAAGCCGATCAGCGATTCGGTCACAGCGCGCTCTCCTCGGCATGATGCGCGGACGGGGCAGGCGGCTGGATGCCCCTCAGAAAGGCGATGAAGGCGCTGACGAGGCACGAGAAGGCGGCGAGAAAGCCGAAGGGCGCCAGCGGGATCTCCAGCGCGTTCGTCACCGCGCCGTCCTCGAACGAGCCGATGGCATGGCTGGCGAGCCGCCACGCGAGGGTGGCGAGCAGCGCCGCCGAGAACAGCCCGGCGAAGGCCGACAGCAACTGCCGCGCCCGGGGGCCGAGAAAGCCGGTCACGAGATCGACCTCGACATGCTCGCGCCGCTCGGTCGTCAGCGGCAGCGCGGCAAAGACGAGCGCGGCCAGCAGCACCTCGGTCAGCTCGAAGGCGCCCGAGAGCGGCGCATCGAAGAAGTAGCGGCCCACCACGTCGACGCAGGTGATCAGCACCAGCGCGAACAGGATCAGCGCGGCGCCCAGCCCGAGCGACCGCTGGAGCAGCGGGCGGATATCGAGAAAGGCCTCCCCCTTGGCAGGGGAGGCAGCGTTGTCAGGCCGGTGCGCCATGGATCAGAACGCCACGCCCGTCTGCCCGCGCATCGCCTCGAGCGCGGCGGTGCCGTCGAACCCGTCCTCGGCGATCATGTCGGCCCATTCCTGCTCGTAGGTGGCGGCGCGGGCCTTGATGTCGTCCAGCAGCGCCTCCGGCGCATCGTGGATCTCGATGCCGGCCTCGCGGATCTCTTCCAGCGCGGCCTCGTCGGCGGCGTTCCACGCCTCGCCCACCCGCTGGGCGAAGGCCTCGCCCGAGATCGACATGATCGCTTCCTGGTCCTCTTCGGAGATCTCCGACCACTTGTCGCCGTTCATCACCAGGAACCAGGTGGTGTTGTAGAGGCCGCCCGGCACCCGCATCGTGTATTGCAGGTCGTCGGTCAGGTTGAACGCGGTCAGCGCCTCGTAGGTGAAGGTCACGCCGTCGATCACGCCGCGCGACAGCTTCTCGTAGACCTCGCCTGACGACATGAACAGGGTCGTGGCGCCCAGATCCTTCATCAGGTCGGCGATGTAGCCGCCCGGCGTGCGCACCTTCAGGCCCGAGATGTCGTCGAGCGTCTCGATCTTGCGGACGTTGTTGTGCAGCACGCCGGGGCCGTGCACGAACAGGCCCAGCACCTGCACGCCCTCGTGCTCGGCCTCGGCGTCGAGCATCTCCGTGTAGACGTTCCAGAATGCCGTCGAGCCCGACACCGCGTCGTCGCCGATGAACGAGAACTGCCCGATGCGCGAGCGCTCGAACCGGTCGTCGGTGGTGAAGGAATGCAGGCCGTAGGTAATGTCGGCCACCCCGTCGCGCGCCATGTCGTAGTGGGCGGGCGGCGCGCCCAGCGGCTTGGCCAGCACGCGCACGGTGACGCGGCCCTCGGTGACGTCGGAGATCTCGCGCGCCCACGGCTTCATCGCGTTGACCACGATGGGATGGCGCGGCGGCAGCCACGACGACATCACCAGCGTGACGTCGGCATGGGCCGCCGTCCCGGCAAGGGCGCCGGCAGCGACGGCGGCGCTCGCCATCAGCTTGGCGAGTCTGCTCATGGGTCTGGTCATTTCGGGTCCTCCTCCCTGGGATTGGTCTCTGCCGCGGCGGCGAGCGCCTGCCGCAGCACCTCTCGGTCGCCGACGTGGTTGGCGAGGATCAGCACGAGCCGCGCATTCAGCGCGTCCGACTGGGCCTTGGTCAGCCCCTCGTGGGCGGCCAGCAGATCGGCGTAGAAGTCGTCGGGCCGGTCGATGTTGGGCTCGAGCGTCAGCGGGCTCATGCGACCTCCCTGCCGGTGGCGATCCGCAGGGCGCGCCGCAGCGCGGCCGCGTCGAACCTCTCGAACCGGGCCGCCACATGCTGGTCGGGCCGGATCAGGTAGACGGCGCGCGCGGCCGCGCCGAGATAGCGCGCGCGCAGGTGTCCCTCCGGGTCGTCGGCCGTCGTCAGCGCGAGGCGCCCGGCCACGATCCCGTCTTCCTCCAGCGTCTCGGGCGCCTCGGCATTGATGGCGAGCAAGGTGAAATGACCGCCGAGCCGGCGCAGCAGGTAGCCGTCCGCCAGCGGCGCGTCCGGGCACGGCGCGCCGGGGCGCGTGCGTGCGGGTCCGCCGGGCAGCGCGTCGGGGCCGTTCAGCGGCGAGCCGTCGTAGGTGCACGGCACCGACAGGCGGCCCGAATTGACCAGCGGCCGAGCGAAGGGATACCTCTCTGCCAGATCCAGCACCGCGTCGCGGAACAGGCGGCTCGTCTCCGTTTTCGGTGTGATGAAGTCGGTGGAGCGCGACGAGTTCAGGATGTTCTCGTCGGCGCCGAAGATGCGCTCGTCGTCGTAGCTGTCGAGAAGGGCGTCGGGCGCCCGGCCCTCCATCACCAGCTTGAGCTTCCACGCGAGGTTGTCGGCGTCCTGCAGCCCGCCATTGGCGCCCCGCGCGCCGAACGGGCTGACCTGGTGGGCCGCGTCGCCCGCGAAGATCACGCGCCCGTGGCGGAACCGCTCCATCCGCCGGCACTGGAAGGTGTAGATCGACACCCATTCGAGCTCGAACTGCACGTCCTCGCCCAGCATCGCCTTGAGCCGCGGGATCACCTTGTCGGGGGCCTTCTCCGCCTCCTTGTCGATGTCCCAGCCCAGTTGCAGGTCGATCCGCCACACCCCGTCGGGTTGCTTGTGCAGCAGCGCCGACTGGCCGCGGTTGAACGGCGGGTCGAACCAGAACCACCGCTCGGTGGGAAAGTCGGCCTCCATCACGACGTCGGCGATCAGGAAGTTGTCCTCGAAGACGCGGCCGACGAAATCGAGCCCCATCATCCGGCGGATGGGCGAGCCCGCCCCGTCGCAGGCGATCAGCCAGTCGGCCTCGACGGCATACGCGCCCTCGGGCGTCTCGACCGTCAGGGCCGCGTGGTCGCCCCGGTCCTCGACGGCCGTCACCCGGTTGCCGCCGCGAACCTCGATCCCGGCCCCCTGCGCCTGCAAGTCGCGGACGCGGTGCACGAGGTATTCCTCGACATAGTATTGCTGGAGGTTCACGAAGGCGGGGAACTCGTGGCCGCCCTCGGGCAACAGGTCGAACTCGAACACCTTGCGGTCGTCGAAGAACACCTTGCCGAGGTTCCACTGCACGCCCTTGGCGACCATCTCGCGCCCGCAGCCCAGCCGATCGAGGATCTCGAGCGGGCGCTTGGCGAAGCAGATTGCGCGCGAGCCGAACGACACCTTGTCGTTGTCGTCGAGCACGACCACCTCGACGCCCTGCTGGGCGAGGTCGATCGCGGCGGCCAGCCCCACCGGCCCCGCGCCCACCACGACGACCGCGTGGCGCACCGGTGCCGCCGCCTCCTGGTCGGGAGAGCGGGTGTAGGCGTAGAGCGGCACCTCGAAGACCTTGTTCATGGCTCTCCTCCCCCCCGAGCGTCTCAGCCCTGCAGCGCCTCCCACATCTGGCGGTCGCGCTCGGCGGTCCAGATGCGGGGGGTGTCGATGCCGCGCGCCTCGTCGAAGGCGCGGGCGACGTTGAAGGGCAGGCAGTGCTCGTAGATCGCGTAGTCGGCGAACCTGGGGTCGCATTCGGCGCGCACGGCGTCCCACGCCTCCTTCAGCGTGCCGCCCTTCGCGGCGACGCGTTCCGCCGGCTTGTAGGTGGAGCGGACGAAATCGGCCGTGTTGGCGATGGCCTCGCCCACCATCTTCTCGCCCACCAGCGCATCGCCCCGCCCCGGCGCGATGGCGCGCGGCTCGAACGACGCGATGTTGGCCAGCGTCTCGGGCCAGTCCTCGAAATGGCCGTCGCCGCAATAGCAGGCCGAGTGGTATTCGACGATGTCGCCGGTGAACATCACCTCCTCGTCGGGCACCCAGACCACCGCGTCGCCCGCGGTGTGCGCCCGCCCGAGCGTCATGATGTCGACGCGCCGGTTGCCCAGATAGACGGTCATCCGGTCGGAAAAGGTGGTGGTGGGCCATGTCAGGCCGGGGATCTCCTCGTGGCCCTCGAACAGGCGCGGGAAGCGGGCGAACTCGCTCTCCCAGTCCTCCTGCCCGCGCTCGGCCACCATCGACCGCGCCACCTCCGACATGATGACCTCGCGCGCGCCATAGGCCGAGGCGCCGAGCACGCGCACGGCGTGGTAATGCGTCATCACGAGATGACTGATCGGCTTGTCGGTGACGGAGCGCACGCACTCGATCACCTTGCGTGCCAGCCGCGGCGTCGCCTGCGCCTCGATGATCATCACGCTCTCGTCGCCGACGATGACGCCGGTGTTCGGGTCACCCTCGGCAGTAAAGGCATAGAGGCCCTCGCCGATGGGGCCGAAACTGATCTTCTTTTCCGTCAGGTCGCCGGCGGATGCGAACGCCTTGCCCATGTCTTCTACTCCCTGGCCCTGTCGGGCAGCGGCGCGGCGGGCAGAACCTTGCCCGTGCAGGCGCCGAAGCCGATGCGATATCCGTCGCCCCGTGCGTGCCCCCGCAGCGTGAGCGTGTCGCCATCCTCGATGAAGCTGCGGGTCTGGCCGCCGCCGATCTCGACCGGCTCCTTGCCGCCCCAGCTCAGCTCCAGCAGCGAGCCGCGGCTCTCTTGCGTCGGCCCCGAGATGGTGCCCGAGCCGAGCAGGTCGCCCACCCGCATCGGGCAGCCCGAGCTGGCATGGTGGGCAAGCTGCTGTGCGGCCGACCAGTAGAGCTCGCGCATGCTGGTGCGCGCGATCACCGTCTCGTCGCCGCCCTCGGGCGCCAGCCCCACCTCCAGCGCGATGTCGTAGAGGCCCGGCCCCTCCTGCCGCAGGTAGGGCAACACGGGGCGCTCGCGCGGCGGCGCGTCGGCGCGGAACGGCTCCAGCGCGGCCCGCGTCACGATCCAGGGGCTGATGGTCGTCGCCGTCGCCTTGGCCTGGAAGGGGCCGAGGGGCTGGTATTCCCATGCCTGGATATCGCGCGCCGACCAGTCGTTGAGCAGCACGTAGCCGAAGATCATCTCGTCGGCCTGCACCACCGAAACCATGCCCTGCGACGGCTGGCCGACGACCGCCCCCATTTCCAGCTCGATGTCGAACCGCCGCGACGGCGCGAAGCGGGGCAGATCGTCGTCCGGCCCCTTGATCTGACCCCACGGCCGGTGCACCGGCGTGCCCGAGACGACGACCGACGAGGCCCGCCCGTTGTAGCCGATGGGGATCGACAACCAGTTGGGCGGCAGGGCATTTTCCGCCCCGCGGAACATCGTGCCCACGTTCGTCGCGTGGTGCTTGCCGGCGTAGAAGTCGGTATATTCGGCCACCCGGAACGGCAGGTGCATCGTCACGCCCTGCTGGGGCACCAGATGCGGCTCGACCTTGTCCCTGTAGCCCTCGTCCGATAGCACTTCGGTCAGTTTTTCTCGCAGCTCCAGCCACTTGGCCGGTCCCGCCTCCATCACGCGGTTCCACGCGGGCTCGGCGAAGAGCACCGGCTCGAAACCGAGTTCGGCCTCGGTCATGTCAAGGATCATGTCGCCGATGGCAACGCCGCAGCGCGGCCCCCGCCCGGCGTCGAACACCCCGCATGGCAGGTTCTGGATCGGGAAATCGGTATCGCCGTTGGCCGACTCCACCCAACTCTTCGGGGTCATTTCACCCCCGGCGTGCCGTCGAACTTCTTCTCGAGGCTCTCCCAGCAGTCGATGTAATCGTCCTGCAACGGCGCCTCCCTGGCGGCGAACGCCGTCAGGTGCTGGGGAAAGCGCGTCTCGAACATGAAGCTCATCGTGTCGTCGAGCTTCTCGGGCTTCAGGTCCGCGTTCGACGCCTTCTCGAACGCCTCGCGGTCGGGCCCGTGGGGCAGCATCATGTTGTGGAGCGACATGCCGCCCGGCACGAAACCTTGCGGCTTGGCGTCGTACTGCCCGTAGATGTTGCCCATCAACTCGGACATGACGTTCTTGTGGTACCAGGGCGGGCGGAACGTGTCCTCCATCACCATCCACCGCTCGCGGAACAGCACGAAGTCGATGTTCGCGGTGCCCGGCACGCCCGAAGGCGCCGTCAGCACCGTGAAGATCGACGGGTCGGGGTGGTCGAACAGGATCGCGCCGACCGGGCAGAAGGTGGCGAGGTCGTACTTGCAGGGCGCGTAATTGCCGTGCCACGCGACCACGTCGAGCGGCGAGTGGCCGATCTCGGTCATGTGGAACTGGCCGCACCACTTGACCGTCACCGTCGAGGGCGCGTCGCGGTCCTCGAAGGCGGCCACCGGCGTCTTGAAGTCGCGCCGGTTGGCCATGCAGTTGGCGCCGATCGGCCCGCGGCCGGGCAACTCGAACTTCTGGCCGTAATTCTCGCACACGAAGCCACGCGCCGGCCCCTCGAGCACCTCGACGCGGTAGACCAGCCCGCGCGGGATGATCGCGATCTCCTGCGGGGCGACGTCGATCACGCCGAGCTCTGTCGCGAACCGCAGCTTTCCCTGCTGCGGCACGACCAGCAGCTCGGAATCGGCAGAGAAGAAATAGGCATCCTCCATCGAGCGCGTGACGAGGTAGATGTGCGCGGCCATCCCCGCCTGGGTGTTGACGTCGCCGGCGGTGGTCATCGTGCGCATGCCGGTGATCCAGGTCAGCGCCTCGTCGGAATGGGGCACCGGATCCCAGCGATACTGGCCGAGCGAGATGACATCGGGGTCGATGTTCGGCGCCGATGCCCAGTAGGGAACGTCGATCCGCGTGAAGCGGCTGGTGTGCTTCACCGAGGGGCGGATGCGATAGCACCATGTCCGCTCGTTCTGGTGGCTGGGCGCGGTAAAGGCCGTGCCCGACAGCTGCTCGCCATAGAGGCCGTAGTTCACCTTCTGCGGCGAGTTCATGCCCTGGGGCAGTGCCCCCGGCAGCGCCTCGGTCTCGAAGTCGTTGCCGAAGCCGGGCATGTAGCCCTCGTGCGTGCCGGTCGTGTCGGTCGCGCGCACCATGCCGCTCGGCAATTCGTGGCGTGTCATCTCGCTCCTCCCCCGGATTCGCGTGCTGTCCGCACAATTCGTTGCAAAGGCAACGATGTCAAGCTAGCTGTTGCAGATGATACGAACCGCCACGGACGCGCCGATGGAAGACCAGCCGCACTCCCCGCCCGATCCGCCTGTCGAACCGCCCCTGCCCATCTTCGACCTCGACCGCTTCCTGCCTTACCGGATGAGCGTGGCGGCCGAGCGGCTGAGCGCCGGCCTCGCCCGCCGCTACCGCGCACAGTTCGGCATCGGGGTGCCGGAATGGCGGGTGCTGGTGCACCTGACGCATTCCGGCGAGCAGTCGGTGCGCGATCTCGAACGGCGCGCGAGCCTCGAAAAGTCCAAGGCCAGCCGTGCGGCGGCGCGGCTGGAGGCGACAGGCTACGTTGCCAAGACGCCGAATGCGGGCGACCGGCGGCTGGTGTCGCTGTCGCTGACGTCGGAGGGGCGCGCCCTGATGGCCGAGCTGCTGCCGCTGGCGCTGGCCTACCAGCAGCGGCTCGACGCGTTGCTGGCCGATCATCTCGGCGCCCTCGAGGCGGCGCTCGACCTGATGATGGACGAGCCCGCATGATCCGCCTTTTCGACTACTGGCGCTCCTCGGCCAGCTATCGCGTCCGCATCGCCCTCGGCCTCGCCGGACTGGAGTGGGAGAGCGTGTCGGTCGATCTGACCGCAGGCGCGCAGGTGGCGCCGGAGCACCTCGCGCGCAACCCGCAGGGCCTGGTGCCGGTGCTCGAGATCGACGGGCTGCGCCTCGTCCAGTCGCTCGCCATCTGCGAATACCTCGACGAGACGCGCGGCCTCGGACTGCTGCCCGACCATGCGGCCGGGCGCGCGCGGGTCCGGGCGCTGGCCCATGCCGTGGCAATGGAAATCCACCCGGTCTGCAACCTGGGCGTCGCGCGCCACGCCGTCGCCGCCTCGGGCGGCGCGATCACGCTCGAGGGCTGGATGCGGGCCTTCATCGGTCCGCGCCTCGCCGCGCTCGAGGACATGGTGGAGGGCGGCACGCGCTGTCACGGCGAGGCCGTCACGCTGGCCGACATCTGCCTCGTGCCGCAACTCTACAACGCCCGCCGCTGGGGGGTCGACCTTGCGCCCCTGCCGAAGCTCTGCCGGATCGACGCGGCTCTGGCCGACCTGCCTGCCTTCGCCGCCGCCCATCCCGACCGCACGACGCGGTGAGGAAAGGCGGCGCCGCCGCCGCGCTCAGCCCTGGTTGTCGAGCTGCGCACGGACCGAGCGGCGGCCCTTCCACGAGATGCGACAGGGCGCGCCCCGCGAGCCGATCAGCCGCTTGCGGCGCAGCGACTGGAAGGCCGCGAGGCCGTAATCGGCGAGGATCGCGCCCTCTCGGGTGAGGCAGGCGACGTCGACCACCTTGCCGCCGTCGCTGCGCGCGTGAAGGATGCGCCCGCCGAGCGCGAGCACGTGCAGGATACGCTGTTCGGTGCGTGAGATGTTCATCGGATGTCTCGTGAGCACAACGCATGACAAGGGCCGCCCCGGGTGGCGCCGTCTCAGGTCCTGTCGGCTCTTCCCTCGGGAAGAGCCCGCTCACGCAAGCTCTGACATCCACTCTCGATGGCCGCGCCCTCGGGCGCGGCATAGGGAGATAGCCTCATTCGGGCCGCCGCACAACGGCGTGCGGTGCCGCACCTGGCGGCGAGCGCCGCACATTTTCCGCGATCGCCCAGCTTCCGCCGTTTTCCGGCCCAGCGGCCTGCAGCGCGGTGCCCGTTTCTGGCGCGCGTCCGAGTCCGGAGGTTGCCCATGTCCGCATCGCCCACCGTCCCCGACACCGACACCGGCACCGACACCGACACCGAGACATCGGTCGAGGCCCTGATCCGGCAGATGATCGCAAGCGCCGCGGCCGAACGCGAGAAAGGCCCCCCGCCGCCCGACGCCCCCCCGGCGCCGGTGGCGGTGTCGGAGCGGGCCGCACCTCGGGAGAACGCCCCGAGGGCGGACACCGCCCGTCCCGCCCGGCCGGCCGCCGCGGGCGACCGCGCACGCCCGGCACGGCGACGCCCGCCCCGATCCGGCCCCCCGCTGCCGCGCGCGGAGGAGCTGCCTGCCGCGGACGACATGGCCGGCCCCGACACGGCGGCCGATCCGGCGCGCCACATCTTCGACGCGGGCAGCGGCACCGCGCAGGACACGCAGCCCCCCGCCTCGGGCGACGCGGTGCCGACGCGCGGAGACGCGCCGCGCAAGGCCGAGACCGAGGTGCCAACAGGCCCGATCCTGCGGGTGGTCGTCGGTCCGCGCCAAGGTCTGCTGCGGCGGCGCCCCGTGGCCATCGCGCTCGAATCCGGTGGCTACCGGCTGGAACGCGCGGTCGTGCACCGGCAACGCCACGTCGCCGAGACTGCCGCCTGGATGGTCGACCGGGCGCGGCGCTGCGGCACGATCTGCCCCGCCGACACCGTGGGGATCACGCTCCAGCCCGCCGGCCGCGCGGCCCCCTTCGAGGCCGGCCTGCGCGAAGCTGTGACGGCCTCGCTCGGGGCGGCGCCGCGCTGCACCCTGCGTCGGCCGGGCGCGGCGCAGCCGGACACCGAAACGGACGACCTCGCGGCGCTGGTGGGCGCCGACGGGAAACGCGGCCGCGCGCTGCGGCCGCTTGTGCTCTGCGCGGGGGCCTTCGGCAGCGGCATCCTCGTCGCGCTTCTGCTGGTGTGAGGCGCCGCGTGGCCCAGGGCTGCCCGCCGGCTCGGGAATAGGCGCAGTCCGCCCCCTGGTCGAAGGCGGCCAGGCCCGCCTCGGGCCCCGTCGGCAGCGAGCCGAACAGCGCGATGCGGCGGGGCGGGAAAACTCGAACCCGTCGCGCAAGGTAAGCTGCATCGCCGGGGCTGGCACAGCGAGCGCGCAGGCGAGCAGGTGGGCGGCGAGACGTCGCATGCCGGAAAGGCGCGTCACCGGTGCCGGGGATCAAGCGCTCTCGCCCCTCCCTTCCCCGCCGCGTCTCCGGCCCTAGCTGGCGGGGCTGAAGAGGAGGAGCCATGAACCGCGCACTCGTGATCGGAGCGTCGGGGGGCATCGGCGGCGCCATCGCCCATGCTTTGCGGGGGCGCGGCGTCGAGGTGACCGGCCTCTCCCGCTCGGCCGACGGCCTCGACGTGACCGACGAGGCCAGCATCGAGGCCGCTCTCGGGCGGCTCGACGGGCCCTTCGACCTGATCTTCGTCGCCACCGGCAAGCTCGACGGCGCGGGCCACCCGCCGGAAAAGGCGATCGCGGCCGTCACGCCCGAGGCGCTCATGGATCAGTTCCGCGTCAACGCGATGGGCCCGATGCTGCTGCTCAAGCACGCCCTGCCGCTGATCCCGAAGGAACGGCCCGCCACCTTTGCCGTGCTGTCGGCGCGTGTGGGCTCGATCGTCGACAACGCGATCGGCGGCTGGCACAGCTACCGCGCCGCCAAGGCGGCGCTCAACCAGCTGATCCACGGCGCGGCCATCGAGCTGAGGCGCACCCGCAGGCAGGCCTGCGCCGTCTGCCTCCACCCCGGCACGGTGCACACCGCCTTCACGGCCCCTTACGCCGCCCGCCACGCGACTGTGGCCCCGGACGAGGCAGCCGCACGCCTCGTCTCGGTGATCGACGGCCTGACGCCGGCGCAGTCGGGCGGCTTCTACGATTACGAGGGCCGGGAGATCCCGTGGTGAGCCGTCTCGTCCTCGTGCTCGGCGACCAGCTGTCGCCCGGGCTGCACTCGCTCCGCCAGGCCGACAAGAAAAGCGACACGATCGTCATGGCCGAGGTCGCCGACGAGGCGAGTTACGTCCCCCACCACCCCAAGAAGATCGCCTTCCTCTTCTCTGCCATGCGCAAGTTCGCCGCCGAGCTGGAGGCGGACGGGTGGAGCGTGCGCTACACGACGCTCGACGATCCGGAAAATACCGGCTCGATCCCCGGCGAGCTCGTCCGCCGCTCCGAGGAGACCGGCGCGCGCGAGGTGCTGGCGACCGAACCCGGCGAGTTCCGCCTGATCGAGGCACTGGCGCACTGCCCCCTGCCCGTCCAACAGCTGGACGACGACCGCTTTCTCGCCTCCCATGCCGAGTTCGACCGATGGGCGCAGGGGCGCAGCTCGCTGCGGATGGAATACTTCTACCGCGAGATGCGGCGGAAGACCGGCCTCCTGATGGAAGATGGCGCGCCCGCCGGCGGCAGGTGGAACTACGACAGCGAGAACCGCAAGCCGCCGCCCGAGGGCATCGACTATTCCGGCCCGATGCGCTTCACCCCCGACGACACGGTGGAAGAGGTGCTGCGGCTCGTCGAGGCGCGCTTCCCGTCAAATTTCGGCAGCCCGCGCCCTTTCTGGTTCGCCACCGACCGCGCACAGGCCCGCCGGCACCTGGCCCACTGGATCGCGGGCGCCCTGCCCAGCTTCGGCGACTACCAGGACGCGATGCTGACCGGCGAGCGGTTCCTCTACCACTCGTTCATCGGCCTCTACCTGAACGCGGGCCTGCTCAACCCCCGGGAAGCCTGCGAGGCGGCGGAACGGGCGTGGCGCGAGGGCCATGCGCCGCTCAACGCCGTCGAGGGGTTCATCCGCCAGATCATCGGCTGGCGCGAATACATCCGCGGCATCTACTTCCACCACGGGCCGTCCTACCTCGAGCGCAACGCGCTGCGGCACGACCGCCCGCTGCCGCCCATGTTCTGGGGCGCGGCGACGGACATGCGCTGCATCGCCGAAACCGTCGACCAGGTCCGCGACGAGGGCTATGCCCACCACATACAGCGCCTGATGATCACCGGCAATTTCGCGCTGCTCGCGGGCCTCGCCCCGCGCGAGGTGCACGACTGGTACCTGGCCTGCTTCGTCGACGCCTACGACTGGGTGATGGCCGGCAACACGATCGGCATGACCCAGTTCGCCGATGGCGGGGTGGTCGCCTCCAAGCCCTACGTCTCGTCGGGAAACTACATCGCGAAGATGTCGACCTACTGCGACCACTGCGCCTACTCGGTGAAGCGGAAGACCGGCGCGGGCGCCTGCCCCTTCAACCTGCTCTACTGGGCCTTCCTGAACCGCCACCGCCAGAGGTTCGAGAAGAACCCGCGCATGGCGCAGATGAACGGCACATGGGATCGCATGGCCGAGGACCGGCGCAAGACGATCCTGACGGAGGCGCAGGACTTTCTCGACCGCATGAGCGCGGGCGCGCGCGTCTGACCGCCTTGCCGCGCGGCGCTGCCGACCGCCCTGCCCGCGTCCAGGGCACCCGCCGAACTGTCGCGCGACGAAAATGCCGCATCGGGTGACAATTCTCCCGCTTTCGCGGAGTCTGGTGCCCAGACGCCCAATTCCCGAACATCCCCGCGCCTGATATGACATCTGGGTGACAGCCAGGGCTGCCGCCGCACCGCGCACCCCTGCTCCCCGCTCACGGAGGACGGATGACGACGCGCGCCCCGGCCGAATGGCCGACCCTGCTTCTGCTGGCCGCCTGCTACGCGCTCTGGGGAGCGGCGGTCGTGCTGCTGCCCGCGCTGGCGCTGCCTGTGCTGGCGCTGCCCGTGTCCATCACCCTCGCCGCCGCGGCCGTGGCCTTCCACTCCTCGCTGACCCACGAGGCGATCCACGGCCACCCGACCCGCCATCCGTGGCTCAACGCGGCCCTCGTCTGGCCGGCGCTGGGACTGCTCGTCCCCTACGGCCGGTTCCGCGACGACCACCTCGCCCATCACCGCGACGCCAACCTGACCGACCCCTACGACGACCCCGAAAGCAACTACATGGACCCGGCCGTCTTCTGGCGCCTGCCGCGGCCGGTGCGCGCGCTGCTGCGCGCGAACAACACGCTCGTCGGCCGCGTCATGCTGGGACCCGCGATCGCGCAGGTGGCCTTCCTGCTCGGCGACTGGCGAAGGATGCGCGCGGGTGACGTGCGGGTGCGCCGCGCGTGGGCGGCCCATATCGCCCCCGCCGGCCTCGTGGTCGCCCTCGTGGCCCTCTCGCCGATGCCGCTCTGGGCCTACCTCGTCGCGGTCTACGCCGGTCACGGCCTCGTCAAGATCCGCACCTTTCTCGAGCACCGGGCCCACGAGCACACCGCCGGCCGCACCGTGGTGATCGAGGATCGGGGGCCGCTCGCGCTGCTGTTTCTCAACAACAACTTCCACCTCGTTCACCACATGCACCCCGAGGTGCCCTGGTATCGCCTGCCGGGCCTCTATTTCGCTGGGTCCGACCGCTACCTGCGCCGCAACCGGGGCTACCGCTACGCGAGCTATGCAGAGGTGATCCGCCACCATCTGCTCCGCGCGAAGGATCCGGTGCCCCATCCCCTCCGGCCCGTGCCCGAAGGAGTGGCGCCGGCCGGGATGCCCGTGCCGGCTCCGAATACAGCCGCCGCGCCAGCCGGGCCGGGCCGCGCCGCCCTGTCCTGACGCGCCGAACCGGGCGGCACGACGGCAACGCACCGCCGGTCGGCGCGCCCGCCCCCTTGCGCGACTCCGACCCGGCATGCACGGTCGAACCACCCACTCCCGAGCACGCCCGAGGGCAGAGCCATGATCCGCATCCAGTTCCGGCGCCTCGCGCCCCTCGCCTTCGTGCTCGCGCTCGCGGGGTGCGGCGTGCCCTTCGTCCCCTTCATCTGAACGCGGCGGGCCCGGCCACTGACCGCAAGCGTGTCGGCCACGCACCGGCGCCCGCTCCATCAGCTTGGCCGAAATACTCTCGGGGGAGTCGCCGCAGGCGACGGGGGCAGACAGCCCCCTCCGCCGGCACCGCCCGCGCGGGCGTCAGGAGTGGATCGGGCCGTCGCCGCAGGCCAGCGCCGCCTCGCGCACCGCCTCCGAATAGGTCGGGTGAGCATGGCAGGTGCGGGCGATGTCCTCGGCCGCCGCGCCGAACTCCATGCCCACGCAGATCTCGTGGATCAGGTCGCCCGCCATCGGCCCGATGATGTGGGCGCCCAGCACCCGGTCGGTCGCGGCGTCGGCGAGGATCTTGACGAAGCCGTCGGCCGCGAAATTGGCCTTGGCCCGGCCGTTGCCCATGAAGTTGAACTTGCCGACCTTGTAGTCGCGGCCGGCCTCCTTCAGTTCCTCCTCGGTCGCGCCCACGAGCGCCACCTCGGGATGGGTGTAGATGACCGAGGGGATGACGCCGTAATTCACGTGGCCCGCCTGCCCGGCGATGCTCTCGGCCACTGCCATGCCCTCGTCCTCGGCCTTGTGGGCGAGCATCGGGCCCTCGATGCAGTCGCCGATCGCCCAGATGCCGTCGACGCTCGTCTTCCAGTGCCCGTCGGTGGCGACCTGCCCGCGCCCGGTCATCTTCACGCCCAGGGCCTCCAGCCCCAGCCCGTCGGTGTAGGGCCTGCGGCCCGTGGAAACGAGCACGACGTCGGCCTCGATCTCGTGCTCTGTCTCCTTCTTTCGGTCGGTATAGGTGACCTTCGCCCTGGTCTTGGTCGTCGCTACCTTCGACACCGC
Organism: Rhodobacteraceae bacterium HLUCCA09; assembly: GCA_001314685.1. Taxonomy (GTDB): domain Bacteria; phylum Pseudomonadota; class Alphaproteobacteria; order Rhodobacterales; family Rhodobacteraceae; genus HLUCCA09. Next base: position 6,906 of record LJNT01000012.1, on the reverse strand, counting down.
CGCGCCCATCACGAAGCTCAGCCCCTGTCGCCCCAGAAGCCGCTGGAAGCTCTTGGACACCTCGCCGTCCATCGTCGGAGCGATCTTGTCGAGATACTCGATCACCGTCACCTCCGTGCCGAGGCGGGAATAGACCGAGCCGAGCTCGAGCCCGATCACGCCGCCTCCCACCACGACCATCCGCCTGGGGATCTTCGAGAGCTCCAGCGCGCCGGTGGACGTGACCACGATTTTCTCGTCGATCTCCACCTCGGCCCCGGGGATCGAGGCGGGCTCGGAGCCGGTGGCGACCACGACGTGCTTCGCCTCGTGCACCTCGTCGCCGACCTTGACCTTGCCGGGCGCGTCGATCGCGCCCCAGCCCTTGAGCCAGTCGACCTTGTTTTTCTTGAAGAGGAACTCGATGCCCTTGGTGTTCTGGGCGATGGTGTCGTCCTTGTAGGCGAGCATCGCCTTCCAGTCGACCTTGGGGCTCTGCACCTTAAGGCCCATCTTCTCGAAGTTCTCCTGCGCCTCGTGCAGCTGGTGGGAGGCGTGCAGCAGCGCCTTGGAGGGGATGCAGCCCACGTTGAGGCAGGTGCCGCCGAGCGTCTCGCGGCCCTCGACGCAGGCCGTCTTGAGCCCCAGCTGCGCGCAGCGGATGGCGCACACATAGCCGCCGGGGCCCGAGCCGATGATGATCACGTCGTAGGAGGCCATGGGTCGTCCTTTCCGTCTGGCGGGGTCTGGGGGGCGCTGCCCCCGTCGGCCCGTTCCGGGCCGACTCCCCCGGGATATTTTCAGCAAGAAGAAGTCAGAAGAGAGCGGCGAGCAGCATGACGAGCGTGGCGAGGAAACCGACGCCGAAGAAGACGGATCGCCAGGGCACGGCGCCGGAGGCGTAGGCGGGGACGTAGAGGATGCGCGCGATCAGGTAGGCGTGCGCCGAGAGCTGGGTGGCGAGCGAGGACTTGCCCGAGAGCTCGACCGCGACGACGGCGATGGTGAAGAGCGCGAGCGCCTCGAAATGGTTGTTCAGCGCGCGGCCGAGGCGGGCGGTGGTGCGGCCGAGCTCGCGGGCCGGGTCGATTGGCTCGTCGCGGGGCGACAGCGTGCGCGCCGTGCCCAGCTCGATGTTGGCGGGAATGGCGAAGAGGGCGTACTGCACAACCTGCAGGAGGGCGGCGAGGACGAGGACGGTGAGTTCTGTGCTCATGGGACTCGGCGGTCAGGGAAGGGGAGAACGGCGCGCCCGGCCGGGCGCGCCACCGGGCTCACAGATCCATCAGGATGCGGCGGGGGTCTTCCAGCGCCTCCTTGACGCGGACGAGGAAGGTGACCGCGCCCTTGCCGTCGACGATCCGGTGGTCGTAGCTGAGCGCGAGATACATCATCGGGCGGGCCACGATCTGGCCCTTCACGACCATCGGCCGCTCCTGGATCTTGTGCATGCCGAGGATACCCGATTGCGGCGGGTTGAGGAGGATCGGGGACGACATAAGCGAGCCGTAGACGCCGCCGTTCGACACCGTGAAGGTGCCGCCCTGCATCTCGGCCATCGACAGCTTGCCGTCGCGCGCCCGCGCGCCCAGTTCGTTGATCTTCTTCTCGATCGCGGCGAACGACATCTGGTCGGCGTCGCGCACCACGGGCACGACGAGGCCGGTCGGCGTGCCCACGGCGATGCCCATGTGCACGAAGTTCTTGTAGACGATGTCGGTGCCGTCGATCTCGGCGTTGACCTCGGGCACATCCCTGAGCGCGAGGCAGCAGGCCGTCACGAAGAACGACATGAAACCGAGCTTGACGCCGTGGCGCTTCTCGAAGGCGTCCTTGTATTCGCTGCGCAGGCCCATGACCTCGGTCATGTCCACCTCGTTGTAGGTGGTCAGCATCGCGGCGCTGTTCTGCGCGTCCTTGAGGCGCCGGGCGATGGTCTGGCGCAGGCGGGTCATCTTGACCCGTTCCTCGCGGGCGGCGTCCTCGGCCGGGACGGGCGCGCGCGGCGGGGCGGGGGGCGCGGGGGTCTCGGGCGGGGCGGTCAGCGCCTTGAGCACGTCCTCCTTCATGATGCGGCCGCCCTTGCCGGTACCCTGCACCTGACCGGGTTCGAGACCCTTCTCCTCCATCAGCTTCTTCGCGGACGGCGCGTGCTCGACGCCGCCCGAGAGGGCGGGCGTCGGCGCCTCCTTGGCGAGCGCGGCCTCCTGCCTGGGCGCGGCCCCCTCCTTGGGGGCGGGCGCGGCGCCCTCTCCTTCCGCGATCACCGCGAGCCTGGCCGAGGCGGCGACCGTCTCGCCCTCGGGCGCGAGGATCTCCGACAGCGTGCCGGCGGCCGGCGCCGGCACCTCGACCGACACCTTGTCGGTCTCGAGCTCGCACAGCATCTCGTCGCGCGCGACGGTGTCGCCCACCGCCTTGAACCACGTCGCCACGGTGGCCTCGCTGACGCTCTCGCCGAGGGCCGGCACCATCACGTCGACCGACGTGCCCGAGCCGCCGGACCTGGCACCGGGCGCCGCGCCAGCCTCGGCCTTCGGCTCGGCGACGCGCTCGGCCTGCGCGGCCTTGCCCGCCTCCTCGACGATGGTGGCCAGCAGCGCGTCGACGCCCACCGTCTCGCCCTCGCCGGCGACGATCTCGCCCAGCGTGCCGGCGGCCGGCGCCGGGACTTCGACCGTCACCTTGTCGGTCTCGAGCTCGCACAGCATCTCGTCTGCCGAGACGCTCTCGCCCGGCTTCTTGAACCACGTGGCCACCGTCGCTTCGGTGACGCTCTCGCCCAGCGTGGGCACTCGGACTTCGGTGGTCATCGCTCAGTTTCCTTCGATCGTCAGCGCCTCGTCGACGAGGGCGGCTTGCTGGGCCTTGTGCTGCGAAGCGAGGCCGGTGGCGGGAGAGGCGGCAGCGGCGCGGCCAACGTAGCGGGGGCGGGAATGGGATGCGCCGATGCGGGTGAGCACCCATTCGACGTTGGGCTCGATGAAGCCCCAGGCGCCCTGGTTCTTGGGCTCTTCCTGGCACCAGATCATCTCGGCCGTCTTGAATCGCTCCAGTTCCTTGACCGCCGACAGCGCCGGGAATGGGTAGAACTGCTCGATCCGGAGCAGGTAGACGTCGTCGATGCCACGGGCGTCGCGCTCTTCCAGAAGATCGTAATAGACCTTGCCCGAGCACATCACCACGCGGCGGATCTGGTCGTCGGGCGCCAGCTGCGTGCTGCTGTGCCCCTTCTCGGCGTCGTCCCACAGCACGCGGTGGAAGGACGAGCCGGTGGTGAAGTCGTCGACATCGGAGATCGCCAGCTTGTGCCGAAGGAGCGACTTGGGCGTCAGCAGGATGAGCGGCTTGCGGAACGTCCGGTGAAGCTGACGGCGCAGGATGTGGAAGTAGTTCGCCGGCGTCGTGCAGTTGGCGACGATCCAGTTGTCGCCGCCGCACATCGTCAGGAACCGCTCGAGGCGGGCCGACGAGTGCTCGGGCCCCTGCCCCTCGTAGCCGTGCGGCAGGAGGCAGACGAGGCCCGACATGCGCAGCCATTTCGACTCGCCCGACGAGATGAACTGGTCGAACATGATCTGCCCGCCGTTGGCGAAGTCGCCGAACTGCGCCTCCCACAGCGTCAGCGCGTTGGGCTCGGCGAGGCTGTAGCCGTATTCGAAGCCGAGCACCGCGTATTCCGAGAGCATCGAGTCGATGACCTCGTATTTCGCCTGGCCCTCGCGGATGGCGTTGAGGGGATAGTAGCGTTCTTCCGTCTCCTGGTTGATGAAGGCGGAATGGCGCTGGCTGAACGTGCCGCGCGCGCTGTCCTGGCCGGCGAGCCGCACCGGGTAGCCCTCGACCAGCAGCGAGCCGAAGGCCAGCGCCTCGGCCGTCGCCCAGTCGAAGCCGCGGCCGGTGTCGAACATCTCCTTCTTCGACTCGAGCAGCCGCGAGACGGTCCTGTGAACGGGAAAGCCCTCCGGCACGCGGGTCAGCGCGCGGCCAACCTCCTCGAGCGTCTCGGGCGCGATGGCCGTCTCGCCGCGCTGGTAGTCGTCGCGGTTGGGGTCGAGATGCGACCAGCGGCCGTCGAGCCAGTCGGCCTTGTTGGGGCGATAGTCCTTGCCGGCCTCGAACTCGTCGGAAAGGTGCGCCTGGAACGCGGCCTTCATGTCCTCGATCTCGCCCTCGGGGATCAGGCCGTCGTTCACCAGCCGCTCGGTGTAGAGCGACAGCGTCGTCTTGTGCTTCTTGATCCGCTTGTACATGAGCGGATTGGTGAACATCGGCTCGTCGCCCTCGTTGTGGCCGAACCGCCGGTAGCAGAACATGTCGATCACCACGTCCTTGCCGAACTTCTGGCGAAACTCGGTGGCGACCTTGGCGGCATGCACCACGGCCTCGGGGTCGTCGCCGTTGACGTGGAAGATCGGCGCCTCGACCATCAGCGCGATGTCGGTCGGATAGGGCGAGGAGCGCGAGAAGTGCGGCGCCGTGGTGAATCCGATCTGGTTGTTCACCACCAGGTGGATCGTGCCGCCGGTGCGGTGCCCCTTGAGCCCCGACAGGCCGAAGCACTCGGCCACCACGCCCTGCCCGGCAAAGGCCGCGTCGCCGTGCAGGAGCACCGGCAGCACCGCCGTGCGCTCGGGGTCGCCCCACTGGTCCTGCTTGGCGCGGGCCTTGCCCAGCACCACCGGGTTCACCGCCTCGAGGTGGCTGGGGTTCGCGGTCAGCGACAGGTGCACCGAGTTGCCGTCGAACTCGCGGTCGGACGAGGCGCCGAGATGGTACTTCACGTCGCCCGAGCCGTCGACGTCCTCGGGCTTGAAGCTGCCGCCCTGGAACTCGTGGAAGATCGCCCGGTAGGGCTTGCCCATCACGTTGGCCAGCACCGACAGGCGGCCGCGGTGCGGCATGCCGATCACGATCTCCTTCACGCCCAGCGCCCCGCCCCGCTTGATGATCTGCTCCATCGCGGGAATCAGCGCCTCGCCCCCGTCGAGGCCGAAGCGCTTGGTGCCCATGTACTTGACGTGCAGGTACTTCTCGAAGCCCTCGGCCTCGACCAGCTTGTTGAGGATCGCGCGCCGCCCCTCGCGGGTGAAGCGGATCTCCTTGTCGAAGCCCTCGATCCGCTCCTTGAGCCAGGCGGCCTGCTCGGGGTCGGAGATGTGCATGTACTGCAGCGCGAAGGTGCCGCAATAGGTGCGCTTCACGATCTCCAAGATCTGGCGCATCGTGGCGGTCTGCAGGCCCAGCACGTTGTCGATGAAGACGGGGCGGTCCATGTCGGCCTCGGTGAAGCCGTAGGACTTCGGGTCGAGCTCCGGCCGCTCCTCTGGCTCGCGCATGCCCAGCGGGTCGAGATCGGCCGCGAGATGGCCGCGGATGCGGTAGGCGCGGATCAGCATGAGCGCGCGGATCGAGTCGAGCACCGCCCGCTTCACCTGGTCGTCCGTCACCGCGATGCCGCGCTTGTCGGCCTCGGCGCGGATCTTCGTTCCCGCCTCCTTCACCTCGGCCGCCGCGGCCGGCCATTCGCCCGTCATCGCCGCGATGATCTCGTCGGCCTTCGGGGCCACGTCGCGCGCCCAGGACGGGCCCGCGGCCTCGGCCCGCACTTCGCGCTCGGGGTCGCCCAGGGCGCTGAAGAACTCCGCCCATTCCGCATCGACCGCGTTCGGGTCGTCGGCATACCGGGCGTAGAGCTGCTCGATATACTCGGCGTTCTGTCCCTGCAGGAAGGACGAGGCATGAAAGATGTCGTTGCGGCTTTGCTCGGTCATCTGCGGAGCTCCTGTCTCGATATGCGCGCCACCCTTTCGGGCGGACCGGTCGCGCGCCGTCCGCCCCGACCCTAGCGCCCGGACCTTACCCGATCGCCTCGAGCACCGCCTGGCCCAGATGGGCGGGGCTGTCGGCGACGACGATACCGGCGCGCTTCATCGCCTCGATCTTGTCGTCGGCGCCGCCCTTGCCGCCGGCCACGATAGCGCCGGCATGGCCCATGCGCCGGCCCGGAGGCGCGGTGCGGCCCGCGATGAAGCCCGCGGTCGGCTTCCATCGGCCCTTCTTCTTCTCGGAGGCGAGGAAGTCGGCCGCGTCCTCCTCGGCCGAGCCGCCGATCTCGCCGATCATGATGATCGCCTGCGTCTCGTCATCGGCGAGGAACATCTCGAGCACGTCGACATGCTCCATCCCCTTGATCGGGTCGCCGCCGACGCCCACCGCCGTCGACTGGCCGAGCCCCGAGTCGGTCGTCTGCTTGACCGCCTCGTAGGTCAGCGTGCCCGAGCGGCTGACCACGCCCACCTTGCCGCGGGTGTGGATGTGGCCGGGCATGATGCCGATCTTGCAGGCGCCGGGGGTGATGACGCCGGGGCAGTTCGGCCCGATCAGCCGGCTCGCCGACCCTTCGAGCGCGCGCTTGACCTTCATCATGTCGAGCACCGGGATCCCCTCGGTGATGCAGCAGATCAGCGGGATCTCGGCGTCGATCGCCTCGAGGATCGAATCGGCCGCGAAGGGCGGCGGCACGTAGATCACGCTGGCATTCGCGCCGGTCTTTTCCACCGCCTCGTGGCAGCTGTCGAACACGGGCAGGCCCAGGTGCTCCTGCCCACCCTTCCCGGGCGTGACGCCGCCCACCATCTGCGTGCCGTAGGCGATGGCCTGTTCGGAATGGAAGGTGCCCTGGCTGCCAGTGAAGCCCTGGCAGATCACGCGGGTGTTTTCGTCAACGAGTATGGCCATGGATGGCCTCCTTCAATTCGGGGCGGGACGGACCCGCATCTGTTCGTGGGGCGGGCGTTTTGCGGGGCATCAGCCCCGCACCGCCTTCACGATCTTTTCGGCCGCGTCGGAGAGGTCGTCGGCGGCGATCACGTTGAGGCCCGAGGTCTCGATGATCTCCTTGCCCTTCTCGACGTTCGTCCCCTC
>LJNT01000113.1 GCA_001314685.1 Rhodobacteraceae bacterium HLUCCA09 | reverse complement strand
TCCTGGAAGCTCTCGGTGGCGGCGGGGTTGTAGTTGCCGGGCACGTTGCCGCCCACGTCGTGCCAGTGGCCGACCGAGGCGAGCCAGCAGAACAGCCGCCCGTCGCGGAAAACCGGCTTCACCAGCCGGAAGTCCGACAGGTGCGTGCCGCCGTCGTAGGGGTCGTTGAAGATCCAGACGTCGCCCTCGGCCACGCCCTCGCGCCGGGCGGCCTTGTCGATCACCGCCTTCACCGCGAAGGCCATGACGCCGACGAAGATCGGCAGGCCCGACTTGCCCTGCACCAGCGTCTCGCCGGTCTGCGCGTCGTAGAGGCCATGCGAGGCGTCGTGCGCCTCGGCGATGATCGGGTTGAAGGCCGAGCGGAACAGCGTCGCGTCCATCTCGTCGGCGATCTGCTCGAAGCGGCCCTTCAGGATCGCCAGCGTGACAGGGTCGATCATGCGCCCCCTCCGTCATAGGTCTTGCCCAGTGCCAGCATGGCGTCGGTGCCGAGCACCGCGTTCAGCCCGGCGAAATCGTGCATCCTGTCGCGGAAGCCCTCGTTGGAGCCGGTGGCGACGAGGTTGCCGTAATAGTCCTGCGCGGTGCGGGCGAGCGCGCGGACGATCCCGCCGGGGAAGATCACGAGCGAGAAGCCCATCTCCGCGAGGCCGTGGGTATCCTGAAGGGGCGTCTTGCCGCCCTCCACCATGTTGGCCATGAGCGGCACGCGCTTCCCGAACCGCGCGACGATGGTGCGCAGCTGGTCGAGCGATTGCGGGGCCTCGACGAAGAGCACGTCGGCGCCCGCCTCCACGATCGCCTCCGCCCTCTCCAACGCGGCCTCGAAGCCCTCGACGGCGATGGCGTCGGTCCGGCCGATCACGAGGGTCTCCTGCCGCGCGTCGACGGCGGCGCGGATCTTTCCGGCCATCTCCTGCGGGGGCACCAGCGTCTTGCCGTCGAGATGGCCGCAGCGCTTGGGCAGCGTCTGGTCCTCGATCTGGATGGCGGCGGCCCCGGCCCGCTCGAAGGCGCGCATGGTGCGCTGCACGTTCAGCGCGTTGCCGAAGCCGGTGTCGGCGTCGACGATCAGCGGCAGGTCGACCCGGTCGCGGATCGCGGCGATGGTGTCGGCCACCTCGGCCATCGAGACAAGGCCGATGTCGGGCCGGCCGAAGCGTGTATAGGCGATGGCCGCGCCCGACAGGTAGGCCGCCCGCGCCCCCGCCTGCTCGGCGATCAGGGCGGTCAGCGCGTCGTAGACCCCGGGGGCGAGCACGATCCCCGGGCCTTTCAGCATGTCGCGCAGGGTCATGGCGTCTCCGCGAAGCGCTTCTTGAGGTGGGGCACGAGGCCGCCGTCGGCGATGATGCCGCGCAGGTTCTCGGGGATCGGCTCGGTCCGGATATCGGCGCCCTTCTCGGTCAGCCGCAGCACGCCGGCGCGGGTGTCGAGCGTGGCGCGGTCTCCGTCTGCCACGCTCGACAGGTCCGGTGCGGTCAGCACGGGCAGGCCGAGATTGATGGCGTTGCGGTAGAAGATCCCGGCAAAGGAACGGGCGACGACGCCGGCGAGGCCGAGATGGCGCAGCGCCTCGGCCGCCTGTTCGCGCGACGAGCCCATGCCGAAGTTCTTCCCCGCCACGAGGATGTCGCCCGGACGCACGCCGGCTGCGAAATCGGGGCGGGCGGCCTCGAGGCAATGGGCGGCGAGTTCCTCGATGCCCCCTCGCATGTAGCGGCCCGGCGCCAGCTGGTCGGTGTCGATGTCGTCGCCGAAGAGCCAGATGCGCCGCGCCTGCCCGCTCATGTCGTCACCTCGCGCGGATCCGTGATGCGGCCGGTCACGGCCGAGGCGGCGACGGTGAGGGGCGATCCCAGCCAGACCTTCGACTCCGGGTCGCCCATGCGGCCCTTGAAGTTTCGCGCGGTCGACGAGATGCACGTCACGTCGGCGCCCAGCCGGTGCGCACCGTAGCCCGCGCAGATGCCGCAGGCGTTGGGCAGGAGCCGCGCGCCTGCCTCTTCCAGCACGCCCAGCGTGCCGTGTTCGGCCGCCCTGTCCTGGTCGCGCTTCGAGGAGGGCGCGACGAGAATCTCGACGCCCGGCGCGGCCTTGCGCCCCTTGAGGATCGACGCCGCGGCGGCGAGATCGTCGTACTTCGCGCCGGTGCAGGCGCCGATATAGGCGACGTTCACCGCCGTCCCCTCGGCCTCGGCCGCGGGCATGGCGTTGGCCGGCGAGTGAGGCGCGGCGACCTGCGGCGGCAGGGCTGCGGCGTCGAAGACGTGATGCTCCTGCAGCGTGGCGCCCGGATCGGTGCGGAGCCACGCCCAGTCCTGCTGCCAGCCGGTCACGTCGGCGCCGGTGCCGTGCAGGAAGCGCGCGGTCTCGGCGTCCGGGGCGATCAGGCCGGTCTGCCCGCCGAGCTCGGCGGCCATGTTGGCCATCGTCATCCGCTCCTGCATCGACAGCGCCGCGATGGCCTCGCCGGTGTATTCCACCGCCTGGTACTTGCCGCCGTCCATGCCGAGACGGCCGCAGAGCGCCAGCATCATGTCCTTGGCCATCACGCCGGGCGATAGCCGGCCCCGCCACTCGATCAGGATGGTGCCGGGCACGCGCACCCAGATCTCGCCGGTGGCCAGAACGCCCGCCATCTCGGTCGCGCCGATGCCGAACATGTAGGCGCCGAAGGCGCCGCCGGTGGGCGAGTGGCTGTCGCCGCCGACGGCCAACATGCCAGGCCGCAGCGCCCCGCTCTCGGGCAGCACGACGTGGCAGATGCCGACTCCGTCGTGAAAGCGCACGCCCTTCTCGCGCGCCCAGGCGCGCGTCAGGTCGAGGATGCGCGCGCCCTCGTCGGTGTCGCCGGGCACGAAATGGTCCGAGATCAGCACGACCTTCGCCGGGTCGAACAGCCCGACGCCCAGCTCCTTGAGGATCGGCTCGACGCGCCGGGGGCCGCCCGAGTCGTGGATCATCGCGAGGTCGACCTGCGCCGTCACCACATCCCCCACCGTCACGCTTTCGCGCCCGCAGGCGCGGGCCATGATCTTCTGCGCAAGCGTCGCGGTCATTCCTCGCCTCCCGCATGGCCCGGCAGGGCGGGGGCGGGCGACCACTGCATGCCGCCGTCGCCCTCGATCCGGGTCATCGTCATGGCCATCTGGTAACGGTCGGGGTGGTAGAGCGCGCGCAGATATTGCACCGGCCGCCCTTCGGCGTCGCTGACCACGCGGCGCACCTCGAGCAGCGGCGCGCCGGCATAGAGCGCCAGAGACTGCGCGACGTCGGGCGCGGCGAGCGTGGCCGAGACGGTCTGCCGTGCCGCGTTCACCCGCACGCCCGCCCGCTCGATCAGCTTGAGCAGGGGCACGGCCTCGAGATCGGCGGCGGTGATGCCCCCTGCGACACGTTCGGGCAGCCATGCTGTGAGATGCGAGAGAGGCGCATCATCGAGCGAGCGCACCCGCACCGTGCGCAGCAGCCGCGTGCCCGGCGCCACCCCGAGCGCCCCGGTGACCGAAGGCGGCGCCGCGGCCGGCCCGAAGTCGAGCAGGCGCACCTCGGTCGTGCGCTGCATGTGCGCCATCTGGTCGAGCCAGCCCTCGATCGAGCTCTGCATCGGCGGCGCCGATGTCGGCGCGAGCAGGCGCGTGCCGCGACCCCGCTCGCGGGTGACAAGCCCCGCACCGGCCAGTTCGTCGAGGGCGCGCTTGGCAGTGATGCGCGAGACGCCGAATTCCTCCGAGAGGTCGTGCTCGCCCGGCATCCGCGCGCCCACCTCCCACTCGCCGGCCGCGATGCGGCTCGTCAGCACGGCGACGATCTGCTGGTAGAGGGGCAGCGGGCTGGAAGGGTCGAGCGCAGGGCCGCCGGCGCCCGTCGCGCCGGCGGCCGCCCCATCGCCCCTTGCCGGTCGAGCCGGCTTCTGCACCGCGTCACCCATGACGCGGGTTGATATATCAACAGGTCATTCAGTCAAGTCGCTTTCGCCGCCACTGCGTCGAGCATCGCGTGCAGCACGTCGCGCCGGGGCGCCGGGCTGGCCGGCCAGGCGGCGCGGCTGTGGGTCAGCCCCAGCCCCAGCACCGCCTCTGCCAGCTTGTAGGTCAGCGGGCCGGGGTTCACCACCGGCACGGGCAACCGCTCGGCGAGGTAGCCGTGCGCCTCGTGCATGGTGGTGGAGCCGAGCAGGATCACGTCGGCGCCGTCTTCCTCGATGCAGCGGCACGCAACGGCCTCGAGCTGCGGGAAAATCTCGCTCTCCTTGCCAGCCAGAAGCGACTGGTTGTCGGGCGTCGCGTCGATCCAGCGGATCGAGGCGCAGGCATGGGCCACCCCCAGCTCGCCCAGCACCTTTTGGTAGAGGTGCTTCCAGTGCGGCCACATGGCGACGTAGGAAAACCGCTTGCCCAGCATCATCGCCATCAGCACCGAGGCCCGGCCCGGCCCGATCACGGGAATGGTCAGTTCGGCGCGCAGGGCGGCAAGGCCGCTGTCGCTCATCGTGTCGATGCAGACGGCATCAAAGCCCTCCGCCTCGGCCTCGAGCCCCGCCTCGAGCGCGCCAACCTCGGCCAGCACCATGTCGGAGGCCGAGACGTAGTTCCTCGGCGCGGCCTTCACCGGGCGAAAGTCGAAGGCGATGCCGGGGCCGAGGTCCACGGCTTCGAGCTGGGCGCGGCGCTGGGCGAGGTTCCGCTCGTCCATCGGGAAGGGAACGATCACCAGAACCCGCTTCATCTTGTGCCCTCCGTCCTGCTGCGCCTAACGTCCGGAACGAAGCAGGAGAGGCGGGGAGGATCAAGCATGGATCAGGTGGGCACGCTTGCGGCCTTCCTCGCCGAGACCCCTGTCGAGGCGATCCCCGCCGACGTGCTGACGCGCACGGCGCTGATTCTGGCGGACTCGGTCGGCGCCATCGTCGGCGGCGCGGCCGAGCCCGACATCGCCGCCCTGCACGCCAGGCCCTTCCTCGCGCCGCCCGGGCCGGCGCTGCTGCTGGGTACGGCGGTGACGACCACGCCCGCCGCCGCCGCGCTGATCAACGGGACAGCGGGCACCGTGCTGGAGATGGACGAGGGCAACCAGTTCGCCCGCGGCCATCCCGGCATGCACGTCGTTCCCGCCGCGCTCTCGATCGCCGCCGCGCGGGGCGGGGTGTCGGGGCGCGACTTGCTGGCAGCGGTCGCGCTCGGCTACGAGGCCGCCGCGCGGGTGGGCATCGCCACGACGCCCAACCCGGCGATGCACCCCCACGGCACGTGGGGTGCGATCGGCGCGGCGGTCGCGGTGCAGCGCCTCATGGGGGCCGACGCGGCGCGGATGCGCACGGCGATGAACATGGCGGCGAGCCTGGGGCTGACCACCTCGCGCCGCACGATGCTCGAGGGCGGGACGGTGCGCAACGCCTTCACGGGCTTCGCCGCCCAGGCCGGCGTAATCGTGGGCGACATGGTGGCGGCGGGCTTCACCGCCGACGCGGATGGCGTCGCGCATGTCTACGGCCACGTCGCCGGGTCGGGCTTCGACGCGGGCGCCCTGACCGCCTCGCTCGGCGTGCGGTGGGAAGTGGCGCGAAACTATTTCAAGATGCATTCCTGCTGCCGCTACAATCACGCCGCCCTCGACGCGCTGGCGCAGATCAGGGCCGAGCGGCCGGGCCTGTCGCCGGACGAGATCGAGCGCGTCGAGGTGGCGACCTATTCGCTGGCGGTCGAGCTCGACGACCCCGCGCCGGCCAACGTGCTGGGGGCCAAGTTCTCGGTGCCCTTCGCGGTGGCGACGGCGCTGGTCACCGGCTCGACCGGGGTGGAGAGCTTCACGCAGGAGCGGGTGGACGACCCGACGATCCGCGCGCTCGCGGCCAAGGTGACCTTGCGCGAGGACAAGGGGATGACGGCGTCCCTGCCCGACAGACGGCCCGCTCTGGTGACGCTGCACCTCGCGGGCGGCGAGACGCTGACCGCGGCGACCGAAACGAACCGGGGCGACTGGGCCGACCCCTATCCACCCGGCGAGATTCGCGACAAGTATCTCTCGCTCACCCGCCGTCTCTGGCCGGAAGATGCGGCGGTGGCCCTGTGGGATGCGCTGACTGGCCTCTCGGGTGGCGAGGCCGACGCGCTTTTCGCGCGCATGGCAGGCGCTGCGACGCCCCAGCCGGAGGCCGTCTGATGCGCGAGATCGTCGTCGGTGCGGCCCAGTTGGGGCCCATCCAGCGGGCCGAGCCGCGCGCGGCGGTGGTCGCGCGCCTCGTCGCGCTGCTCGACCAGGCGAAGGCGGCGGGCTGCGACCTCGTCGTCTACCCCGAGCTGTGCCTGACCACCTTCTTCCCCCGCTGGTTCATGGAGGATCAGGCGGAGGTCGACGCGTGGTTCGAGCGCGAGATGCCGAATGCGGCCACGCAGCCGCTCTTCGACCGGGCGCGGGAGCACGGAATCGCGCTGTCGCTCGGCTATGCCGAGCTGACGCCGGAGGGGCGCCATTTCAACACCCAGATCCTGACCGACCGCGCGGGGCGGATCGTCGGCAAGTACCGCAAGATCCACCTGCCGGGCCATCCAGAGTTCGACCCCGAGCGCGCGTTCCAGCACCTCGAGAAGCGCTATTTCGAGCCTGGCGACCTCGGCTTTCCCGTTTTCCGCAACATGGGCGCGTGGATGGGGATGCTGATCTGCAACGACCGGCGCTGGCCCGAGGCCTATCGCGAGATGGGCCTGCAGGGGGTCGAGCTGGTGCTGCTGGGCTTCAACACGCCTTCGGTGAACTCGCAGAACGCGGGCGAGGGGCCCGAGATGCGCCGCTTCCATTCGGACCTGTCGGTGCAGGCCGGTGCCTACCAGAACGCGACGTGGGTCGTCTCGGTCGCCAAGGCGGGGGTGGAGGACGGCCACCCGCTGAACGCGGGCACGGTGATCGTCGATCCGAACGGCGTGATCGTGGCCCGCGGCGAGACGGAGGCGGACGAGCTGGTCGTCCACCCCTGCGACATGGACGCGACGGTGTTCGGGAAGGCGACCATCTTCGACTTCAAGCGCCACCGGCGGATCGAGCACTACACGAGGATCGCGTCGCAGACCGGGGTGATCCGCCCCGACGGTACGGAGCGATAGTGCCGGACGCAACGGCGTTGCCCCGCGCCGCGCGGCGCGGGAAGGCGCTTGCAAGCGCCTTCCGCCCGGCGGCACCGCCGCGCTTCAGGTGCGGATTCTGTTCGCGCCGGCCATGTAGACCTGGATCGCGGCGATCCTGCCATCGCGCAGGGTGAAGACGTTGGCGTTCGACTTCTCGTCCACGACCTCGCCGCCCTGCGAGTAGGTCACGGTGAACTGGCTCGCGATCCGGCCGTGTGCCGGGGCGGGCGTATGGGTGAAGGTGTGGTGCCGCGCGCGCGGCCCGCCGCCCGCCCAGCGCGTGGCGAACAGCTCCAAGATGGCGGCACGGCCCTCGGCGCGTGCCCCGTGCGTCTCGATGCTCAGCTCGCAGTCGTCGGTCAGCACCTCGGCCAGCGCCTGCGCGTCGAACGCGTCGAGTGCGGCGAACCACGCCTCGGCGAGGGCGATCGCCTCGGCGTCGGTCATGTCTCGCCTTTCAGCGTGTTCGGCCCCGCCATGTAGACGGCCACCGCCGAGAAGCGCGCGCCCGCGATCTCGAAGAAATTGCAGTTTGATTTCCGGGTGAGCGCGCCGTCGCGCTCGGTGTTCTCGACCGAAAAGCGCGAGGCGATGCGCCCGTCCACGGGGTCGGGAACGTGGGTGAAGCGATGGTGGCGAACGGCTGCGTGCGCGGCCCACAGGCGGCGGAACATGGCGGCGATCTGCGCGTGGCCCTCCAGCCGCACGCCATGCGTCTCGACGGTGAACACGCACTCCTCGGTCAGCGTGGCGAGCAGGGCCGCCTCGTCCTCTCCGTCGACGGCGGCGAAATAGCGCTCGACCAGCGCGATCTGCTCCTCTCGGGTCACGGCACCACCCCGTCCGGCAGGCCCGCCACGTGCTCGGCCACCTGCCCCGGCGTCGCCAGCCAGATGTCGTCGCGGTGCGAGAGGATATGCGCCAGCGCCCGCCGCAGCGCCCGCAGGCGGAAGGGCTGGCCGATCACGAACGGGTGGAGCACGACGGTGTAGACCAGCGGGCGGCGGGCCGATTGCGCCATCATCTCGTCGAACTGGTCGATCATCATCGCCTCGAAGTCGCGTGCCGTCTCGTGGCGAAAGACGAGGGCGGGCGAGTCGTTGACCTCTATGGAATAGGGGACCGACAGGATCGGCCCGGCCCGCGTGCGCATGCGGAACGGCTGGTCGTCGGCCGGCCAGTCGAGGTGGTAGGCGTAGCCTG
The DNA here is from genome assembly GCA_001314685.1 of Rhodobacteraceae bacterium HLUCCA09. GTDB lineage: Bacteria > Pseudomonadota > Alphaproteobacteria > Rhodobacterales > Rhodobacteraceae > HLUCCA09. Next base: position 15,386 of record LJNT01000113.1, on the reverse strand, counting down.
CCTCCTTCAGCAGATCGAGCGTGACGGGCGACTGCACGATGTAGGGGCCGAGCCAGCCTTTCGGCGGCGCGCCGAAGGCGCTCGCGATGGCCTCGGTCGTTTGTGCGATCAGCGCGCGCTCCTCGTCCTCGTCCATCCCGTCCTGCCGCTCGGAATTGGTGCGGCCGTGGCCGATGGGCTCGTCGCCGCGCGCCTTGATCCGCTCCACGATCTGCGGGGCATTGCGGATCGCCTCGGCATTCAGGTTGTGCGAGCAGGGCAGGCCCAGCTCGTCGAGCAGGTCGAAGAGATACCACATGCCCACCCGGTTTCCGTAGTCGCGCCAGGCGTAGTTGCGGGTGGTCTGGGCGGCGCCGGGCACCGTGTGGTCGCTGCCCAGCCCGGTCATGAAGCTGAACCACTCGACGTTGTTGCACAGGCAGACGGCCAGCCGCCTGCCGTTTGGCCATGTGTAATCTGCCCGATCGGGCAGGGGCACGTAGTCGTAGCGGTCGTGCCGGGCGATCTCCATGCGCTCCCTCCCCGCCGGTCAACCTCGGGGCGATCTTGACAAGGACCGGGCGCATCCGTCAACTGTCGACAGTTTTCCGCGGAGGCGCGCATGGCTGTCTGGGGCGGCATCATCACCGACGAGGAGGAGCGGCGATACGACCGGGCGGGCTTCGGCGGCGCGGGCGCCATCGGGACGCGGCCCGCCCTGCTCATCATCGACGTGCAATACCGGACGGTCGGCACCGAGCCGCGCCCCTACTGGGAGGCGATCGAGGAATACCCCACCTCATGCGGCGACGTCGGCTGGGCGGCGGTGGCGCGGATCGCCGAGTTGCTCGCGCTCTTCCGTGGGAAGGGCTTTCCGGTGCTCTACCCACATGTCGCCCCCAAGAACGCCGCAACCGATGCCGGGCGGCTGGCGGAGAAGATCCCCACGATCATGGGGATCGACGCCAAGGGCTACGAATTCGTGGCCGAGGTCGCGCCGCGGCCGGGCGACGTGCTGCTGCCCAAGAAGCATCCCTCGGCCTTTTTCGGCACGCCGCTGGTCAGCCACCTGATCGACCTGCGGGCCGACACGCTCGTGGTGACGGGCTGCACCACGTCGGGTTGCGTGCGCGCCTCGGTGACCGACGCCTTCGCCTACAACTTCCACGTCGTCGTGCCCGAGGACGCGGTCTATGACCGCGCGCCCACTTCGCACGCGGTCAACCTGTGGGACATGAAGGGCAAATATGCCGACGTGATGCCGACCGACGCGGTCATGGATGTCATCGGACGAGTGGAGACCACGGCGTGAACATGCGCGAGACGACGAGCGCGGCGCCGGACGCCGCGGCGGAAGTGGGCGCGGCGCTGGGCCGGCTGGTGGCGCACCTGACGGCGACAGGGTGGGACGACCTGCCGGAGGCGGTGCGCAAGCGCGCCGCCCTGGTGATGGCCGATGATCTGGCGGCGATGGTCGCCGCGCGCGACGAGCCCGAGGTGGTGGCGCTGCACGACGGCGTGGCGAAGGCCGCCGGGCGGGCAGAGGCCACGGTATTCAACGGGCGCGGGATGCGGCTCGACCGCTACTCGGCGGCTCTGGCCAATGGCTGCGCGGGCGACTGGGCTGAACTCGACGAAGGCTATCGCCGGGTCATCTGCCATGCCGGCCTCTACTGCCTGCCGGCGCTCCTCGCCGAGGGCGAGGCCGAGGGGCACGCCACGCGGGACATGCTGCGCGCGCTGGTGCTGGGGTACGAGGTCGCGGCTCGGGTGGCGCGCTGCTTCACCTTTCCCAACCTCGTGCTGCATCCCCACGGCTCGCTCGCGGCGGTGGGCGCGGCGGCGGCGGTGGCCTTCCTGCGCCGCGTGCCCGCGGATCACGCGGTGGCGGCGATCTCGTCGGCCGCGACAATGGTGCTGCCCGGCCCTTACACCCACCCCATCGAGGGCTCGCTGGTGCGCAACGTCTGGCCGGGCGTCGCGGCGCAAACGGGGCTGCGCGCGGTCGACTGGGCGGGGATCGGCATCGAGGGGCTGCCCACCGCTCTGCACGACGTCTACGCCGACGCCTTCGGGGCCACGCCCGACCCGTCCGAGCTCGACGGGGCCTTGGGCGACGGGTGGGCCATCTCGGACGGCTATCACAAGGTCTTCGCCTGCTGCCAGTACGGCCACGCCACCATCGAGGCGACGCTGAAGCTGCTGGAAAGGACACCGCAGGAGCGCATCCGGTCGATCCGGCTCGACACCCACTACAAGGCGCGGGTGATGCACAACCCCGACCCGCCCACGACCATCGGGGCCAAGTTCTCGATCCAGCACATCGCGGCGACGGCTGCGGTTCACGGCTCGGGCGGGGCAGAGGCGTTCTCGGCCGCCTCGCTCTCGCACCCGCGCGTGGCGGAGTTGCGCCAGAAGGTGCAGATCGCGGCGTGGGAGCCGGTGCCCGACTGGCCCAACGACCGGCCGACCCGCGTGACGTGGGAACTGGACGACGGTGGCACGGTCTCGGAAGAGGTTCTGTCGGCGCGTGGCGGGCCGGACCTGCCGTTCACCGCGGGCGAGATTCGCGCCAAGGCGCAGGGCATCGTGGCGGCGCCCTACCCGGCGATGCCGGCCGCGCTCGACGCGCTGCTGGCCCTCGACGGCGAGGTGCTGGCCGAGGGATGGGGCCGCGCGGTGGCGGCGATGACGGCGTGACCGCCGAGGCCGAGCTCGACCTGCTGGTGATCGGCGCCGGGGCCTGCGGCCTCGCCGCGGCGATCGCGGCGCACGATGCGGGCGGAACCGTCGCCATCGTGGAAAAGCGCGACCGGCCGGGGGGCAACTCGTCGCTCTCCACCGGCTCGATCCCCGGCGCGGGCTCCAAATACCAGCGTGCGGCGGGGGTGGAGGACAGCCCCGATCGCATGGTGTCCGATCTGATGCGCACCGCGGGTCCGCACGAGGCGGAAGACCTGACGCGCCTCATCGCCGAGGACTGCGCACCCCTTTGCGAGTGGCTGATCGACGGGCTCGGCGCGCGGATGGAGTTCATCTCGGCCTACCGCCATATCGGCCACTCGGTGGAGCGACTGCACGCGCCCCGCTCGCGCCGCGGGCAGGATCTGGTCGACGACCTGCTCCGCTTCGTCTCCGACCGCGAGATCCCGCTGGCGCTGGGGCAGGCGGCCGAGCGGCTGATCGTCGAGGATGGCGCCGTGAGGGGGGCGATGGTGGCGGGCGAGGCAATCCGCGCGCGCGCTGTCCTTCTCGCCACCAACGGCTTCGCCGCCGACAGGGGGCTGGTGGCGCGCTTCTGCCCCGAGATCGCGCCGGCCCCCTACTACGGCGCCCCGGGCTCCACCGGCGAGGCGGTGCGCTGGGGCGAAGGCCTGGGCGCCGCGATGGCCAACATGGGCGCCTACCAAGGCTATGCCGCGGTGGTGGTGCCGCAGGGGCAGCTCCTGTCGTGGACGACGATCGAGAAGGGCGGCATCCTCGTCGGCCGCGATGGCCAGCGTTTCGGCGACGAATCGCGCGGGTATTCGGGCTTCGCCCCCGCCGTGATGGCGCAGGGAGAGGTCGCCTGGGCCATCTACGACGCGCGCATCCACGCCATCGCCGAGGCCGAGGAGGAATACGCCGAGATGGCCGCGATGGGCGCGGTGACCTGGGCCGACACGCTCGAGGCGCTGGCCGAGGCGGTGGGGCTGTGCGCCGCTTGCCTCGCGCCGTGCGTCACCGACTACAACCGCGCGGCGGCGGGTGCGTTGGCCGACCGTTTCGGGCGGCACGACTTCGGGCTGGCGCCGCTCGTGCCGCCCTACGGCGCGGTGAAGGTGCAGCCGGGGCTGTTCCACACCCAGGGGGGCCTGCTGGTCGACCGCGACGCGCGGGTGCGGCGGCGGGGCGGCGGCGTGGTGCCGGGCCTCTATGCCGGGGGCGGCGCGGCGGCGGGAATCAGCGGGCGCGAGGGCGCGTCGGGCTACGCCTCTGGCAACGGGCTGGTGACGGCGCTGGTGCTCGGGCGGCGGGCGGGCCTCGCCGCTGCGGCGGCGGTGCACCCGGCATAGCGGGGGCATGCATGGCAGAGGACGAGGCGACACAGGCAGACGCCCCGATGGCGGCACCCGAGGGAACGGCAACCGAGGGAACGGCGGCCGAGCGCATCGCGGCCTTCGCTGCCGGCCTGCGCGGGGCGGAAGTGCCCGAGGCGGTGCTTCGCGTCGCGTCGCTCCACCTGCTCGACGCCGTGGGCGTGGGCCTCGCCGCCTCGGCTGCGCCGCACTGCGTGGGCTGGGCGCGGGCGGCAGAGCCTGGGGCGGTGCCGCTGCTCTCGGGGGGCACGGACTCGCCGGGCTCGGCGGCGATGCTCAACGGGGCGCTGATCCACGCGCTCGAATACGACGACACGCATACCGGCTCGGTCGTGCACGGCAGCGCCGTGGCCGTGCCGGCGGCGCTTGCCGCAGGGGCCGAGGCCGGTGCGACGGGGCGGGAGGCTCTGCTGGCCACCGTGCTCGCGTGGGAGGTGGCGGTGCGGATCGGGCGAGCGGCGCCGGGCGCGTTCCAGGCCCGCGGCTTCCAGGCGACGACGGTGGGCGGCGCGGTGGGCGCAGCGGCCGCCTCGGCCTTTTTGCACGGGCTCGACCCGGCGCGCACCGTGTCGGCCCTCGGCATCGCGGGCAGCGAGGCGTCGGGCACCCTCGGCTTCCTGTCGGACGGGGCCACCGTCAAGGCGCTGAACCCCGGATGGGCGGCGCGCACGGGGCTGACGGCGGCGCGGCTGGCCGAGGCGGGCATGACCGGGCCGGCCGACACCCTGGAGGGACGCTTCGGCGTGATGGCGGTCTTTGCAGGGGGCGTCGGCGGGCTGAAGGCCGAACTGGCGGACATGGGCGCGCGGTGGCATCTGCCCGACGCGGCCTTCAAGCTCTGGCCCTGCTGCCACTACATCCACCCGTTTCTCGAGGCGCTGGGCGGGCTGATGTCGGAGGGCCTGACGGCCGACGACCTGACCTGCCTCACGGCCCACGTTCCCCCGCCCATGGCGCCGCTGATCTGCGAGCCATGGGTGCGGCGGCAGGCCCCCGTCACGGGCTATGACGGCAAGTGGGGCCTGCCCTGGTGCCTCGCGCTTCTGCTCGCCGACGGCGTGGTGACAGTCGAGAGCTTCGAGGCCGAGCCGCGGCCGGAGGTGGTGGCCCTCGCCCGGCGGATGGAATGGGTGGAAATGGACGACCACGGCTTTCCCGACCGGTTCGCCGCCCGGATCGAGGTGGACACGGGCGCGGGCATGCATGTGGCCGGGGTGGATTCGGTATGCGGCGGGCCGGGGCGCCCGGTGCCCGACGGTGCGATCCGCGACAAGTTCCGCGCCAATGCCGCGCGCCGCCTCCCGCAAGCGGCCGTCGACCGGCTCGAGGCGGCGCTGCTGGGGCTGGCCGAGGCGCCCGACCTGTCGGAAGTGACGGCGGCGCTGGCCTGATCTCAGCCCATCAGCGAGGGCAGGAACAGCACGATCGAGGGGAAGGCGATCAGCAGCCCCAGCGTCACCACGTCCATCAGCAGGAAGGGCGTGACGCCGGCGAAGACCTGCTCGAGTGACATCGGCACGGGCGAGGCCGAGCGCACGACGTAGACGTTGAGGCCCACGGGCGGCGTGATGAGGCTGATCTCGGCCAGCTTGATGGCGATGACGCCCAGCCAGATCGGATCGTAGCCGACGCTCGTCATGATCGGGAACATGATCGGCAGCGTCATCACCATGATCGCGATGGGGTCGATCAGCATGCCGAGGATCAGGTAGAGCACGGCGAAGCCCATCAGGTAGGCGATGGGCGGCCAGCCGAGCGCCAGCATCCACTCCGAGATGTCGCCGACGAGGCCGGTATAGGTGAGGAACCGGGCGAAGATGATCCCGCCGATCACGATGATGAAGATCGTCGAGGTGGTGATGCCGGCGTCCTTGAAGGTCTCGATCAGGGTGGCGCGGTTGAGCCGCCGCTTGGCCAGAACGATCAGGAAGGCGCCGAAGGCCCCGATGGCGCCGGCATAGGTCGGCACGAAGAAGCCGAGGTAGATGCCGCCAATGACCAGCACGAAGAGGAACGTGATTCCCCAGACGCCCTTGAGCGATTCCCACTTCTCGCGGCGGGTGATGGTGACGTCGGGCACGGGCGCAAGGTGGGGGTAGCGCACGGCGATCAGATAGATGCCCAGCATGTAGATGCCCGCCGACAGCAGGCCCGGCAGCAGCCCTGCCACCAGCAGCCGCGCGACCGACTGCTCGGTGATGACGGCGTAGACGATCATCAGGATCGACGGCGGAATCAGCGAGGCCAGCGTGCCCGAGGCAGCGATGCAGCCCGCCGAGAGACGCTTGTCGTAGCCGAACTTCGTCATCTCGGGCATCGCCATCTTGGTGAAGACGGCGGCGTTGACGATCGTCGAGCCGCAGGCCGCGCCGAACGCCGCCGAGGCGAGGGTGGTCGCCATGGCGAGCCCCCCGCGCACCTTGCCCATCCAGTTGTAGGCGGCCTTGTAGAGGTCTGTCGTCAGCCCCGCTTGGGTGGCCAGCGCCCCCATCAGGATGAACAGGGGGATGACGGCGAGGGTGAACGAGTTCGTGGTCGAGAACGGCACGGTCGCGACCTGCGCCAGCGCGGCCCGGTCGTTGATCGCCAGCAGGATGCCGACGAAGCCCGACAGCCCCAGCCCGACGCCGATGTTCACGCCGCAGACCAGCATGAAAACCAGCAGGGCGGCGACGATCAGGCCAGCGGTGGCGGGGTCGAGCATGCGTGGCGCCTCGTGCTACTGGCTACGGGACAGGTCGACCACGTCCGTCTCCAGCGGTGCGCCGGTGCGGATGCGGTTCAGGTCGACGAGCAGGTGCAGGACGAGTTGCAGGATCATCAGGGCGCACCCCGCGCAGAGCACGAAGCGTGCGGGCCAGAGCGGAAAGCGGATCAGACCCACCGTCGCTTCGCCGATCTGGTAGGAGTAGAGCGCCTCGCCCCATCCCTGCCAGAGGATCAGCCCGAAGAAGGTGATGGCGCAGAGATCGGTCAGCACGTCCATCGCCGCGCGCACCCGGGGCGACATCCGCAGATAGACGATCTCGACCCGGATATGGGCGCGCCTGATCTGCGCGTAGGCGAGCGCGCCGAAGACGATCAGCACCATTGTGCTCTCGGTCAGTTCGCGCGGGCCGGGAACGGGAATGAGCAGCAGGTTGGTGCCCACCACGTCGGCCACGCCGAGGAACATCGAAAAGAGCATGCCGAGGCCGCCGATCATCAGCACAGCGAGTGCGAGGCGTTCGACGATCTTCTGGAGAAGCTGCATGGTGCCCCGAAAAGGTCGGCGGCGGGCCCGTGGGCCCGCCGCGTGGCGACGATCAGCTCTCGCCGGCGATCTTGGAGCGCCAGTAGTCGGCGGTCTCGTTGGCCTGCTCGGCCATGCCGCGCCCCTCCATGTCCTCGACCCAGTTCTGGAGCAGGTCGGGGGCGGCTTCCTTCCACTTGGCCAGTTCCTCGTCGGGGAAGGGCTTGATGGTGCCGCCGGCGGCGACGATCTGCTCGCCGGCCTCTTCCTCGATGGCGTCGATCGCGCCGATATAGGCCTCGTTGGCCGTGGCGGCCTCCTCGAGCACGATGGCGCGATCCTCGTCCGACAGGCCCGCCAGAACGTCCTGGTTGATGACGATCAGGTGGCCGGCGATGGCCATGACCGGGCCGCAGGAATAGGGGCCGGGCTCGTAGAGGCGGTTGGCCAGCACGTTGCCGCGGTTGAGGAACGAGTAGTCGAGCGAGCCGCGCTGGAGCGCCTCGTAGACATCGCCCACGCCGACCGACACCGGCACGGCGCCGATCGCCTCGTGCGCCTTGGGAATGTCGGCGCCGAACGAGCGCAGCTTCTTGCCCTCGAGTGCGGCGACGGTGTCGCAGTTTTCGTCGGGGCCGGTCAGATAGTAGGCGCCGAGCGGCTGGTGGAACAGGAACTCGACGTTGAACTTGTCGAGCTCTTCCTGGAAGTAGGGCAGATCTTCGTAGGCCTGGGCCGAGATCTCCATCGCCTGCCGCGGCGTGTCGAACACGAACGGGATCTGGTAGGCGCGCCAGAACAGCAACTGGTCGGCATAGTAGCCGGGCACGACGGAGGCCATGTCGATGGCGCCCCGCCCCGCGAGCGTCAGGATCTCGTTGCCCGCGCCGAGGCCGCCGGCATAGGTGATCTCGATGTTCACGCGGCCGTCAGTGCGCTCGGCGACCGCGGCGGCGAAGTCCTTCTCGACCTGAAGATACTGCGAATCGGCGAGATAGTGTCCCCAGCGGAGCGTCGTCTGCGCGGAGGCGGCCGTCGCCACGAGGGCGAGCGCCGCGGCGCTCGCCGCCAGGCTGCTGATGCGGTGGAACATGATCGACTCCCTGTTGTCGCGCACCATTTGCCCGGTGCGCCGGTCTCTTTTGTCGTGACGGCCGCGTCTGGCCCGCCCGGCGGCACGTCGCCCCGGGCCGTCGCCGATCACGGTAGTCCCTCGTCAACGCGGCGCAAGCGCGCCGGTGAGGCGTTCTCCCCTTGCCGGACCGGTCAACTGTTGACAGTTATTCAGTGGGCGAAACTAATGTCAATTGCCGCATCCGGCGGCGGAAGGACGACGATGGCGCGCGCCGCACTACAGGATGGGCGTTCGGCGAGTGGAGCCGAGGAGGAGGACGCGGCGGCGATCCTCGCCCGGCTGGCCTCGCGCGCGTCGTGCCGCGCCTTCGACGGCAGCCCCATCGAGCCGGCGGAACTGGAGGCGATCGTGACCGACGGGCTGCAGGCGCCGTCGTCGTGCAACCAGCAGAACTGGCATTTCGTGCTCGTGTCGGATCAGGGGCGCAAGGACCGGGCGCGCGAGATCGCGGGGGGCAACCCCCACTTTTCCGACTGCGCCGCGCTGGTCTATCTGTGCTTCCAGAAGGGCTGGACCCACGGCAACTTCTCGATCGTGCAATCGGTCGCGGGGGCCTGCTACCACATGATGCTGTCGGCGCATCTGCGCGGCTGGCGCTGCATCTGGAACGCCGGGATCGGCGACCACGGAGCCTTGCGCGAGATGCTGGGCCTGCCGCCCACCTTCGAGGTGCAGGGCGCGCTGGCCATCGGCAAGCCGCTGCCCGACGCGCCGCCGATGAAGGCGCCCCGCCGCCCGCCTGCCGAGGTGATGTCGTGGGAGACGTTCGACCGCCCGGCCCACGCCATCTATCCGGCCAAACCGGCCGACGCCTACCCGTTCTTCGCCATCCGCAACGACGACAATCCTTACGCCGAGTGGAACCCTGCGCGCTGGACATGGGCGCAGGTGGCCGATTTCCGAGGCTATTCGGTCTGGGCCAAGTCGCCGCTGGCGGGCGTCTACGTCTCGCGCCGGCAGGGCGACGCGCTGGCGCGCGAGCATGCCCTGCTGCCCGAGCTCGCGCCGGGGGCCGAGGCGATCGAGGTGATGCCGTGGGGCGGCACCACAACGGCCGAGCTGGTCCGCCGCCTGCCCGGCGTGCGGCTGACGGTGGCGGAACTGTCGGAGCACAACGTCACCTTCATCCGCGAGCGGCTTCGGCAGGAGGGCCTTGGCGAGGCGGTGCGCTTCGCGGTGATGGCGGAAGGGCGATTGCCGATGGAGGACGGCGTGGCCGATCTCGTCGTGCTGCCGCAGGTGCTGGAACATGCGCCCGACCCCCTGCGCCTGCTCGACGAGGCGGCGCGCGTTTTGCGCTCCGGCGGGCGGCTGGTGGCGAGCGTGCGCAATGCCGATTCGGCCTATGGCGCCCATTGGCGCGCGGTGGAAAGCCGTGCGCAGGTGCCCAACCAGGGACCGTTCACACCGCTGCACGCCGCCGCGGTGCGCGGCTGGGTGGCCGAGCGCTTTGCCATCGAGGCGCAACAGGGACTCGGCCGGGGCGCGGTGGGCGATGCCGCGCCGATGACGGGCGACGACCTGCTGGCAGGGCGGCTCTGGGCCGTCAGGGCGCGGCGTGGCTGAGCGGCACCCCCTCAAGTTGCCGGGCCACGAAGCGGCCCTGGCCGACGCTGTCGTCGGTCAGCGCGCCGTCGCGCAGCGCGAAGCGGCCGCGCGAGAGCGTGTGCACCACGCGCACGCCCATCCGCTGTCCCTCCCAGATGGAGAAGCCCGCGTCGGTGGCGAGGTTGTCCTTCGTGATCGTCCAGTCGGCGTGCAGGTCGACCACGGCGATGTCGGCATCCATCCCCACCCGCAGCGCGCCCTTCCGCGACAGGCCCATGCGGCGGGCGGGGTTGGAGGTGACGAGCGGGATCAGGCGCGACAGCGGCAGGCCCCGGCGGTGATGCCCCTCGGTGAGATAGACGGGCAGGAAGGCGTCGAGGCCGGGAAAGCCCGGCTGCGCCTTCCAGATCCCGCCCTCCTTCGATTCGACGGGGCGGTGGATGTGGTCGGTGCCGACCGTGTCGATCTCCCCTGCGGTGAGGGCCGTCCACAGCGCCTCGCGGTCCTCGGGCGCGCGCAGCGGCGGGTTGACCTTGCCCACCGCACCGATCCCGGACGTCTCGTCGTGGGTGAGGTAGTGCAGGCAGGTCTCGATCGAGACGTCGGAGCCCTGCGCCCGTTCGGCCAGCGCCGCGCGCAGCGCCTCGGCGGACGAGGTGTGCACGGCGTGCAGCGGCGCGCCGGTCACGCGGGCGGTGCGGCAGGCGCGGGCGAGCGCGTCGGCCTCGACATGCGGCGGGCGTGTGGCGTTCCACGTGGCCAGGCCGCCTTCGCCCTCGGGGTCTGCCGCGCGCACCCGGTCGCGCAGAACCCAGGCCACCTCGATGTTCTCGGGGTGGGGACAGAGCATGCCTCCGGTGGCCGCCAGCGTCTCGAGCAGGCGGAACATGAAGCCGTCGTCGATGCCGGGCAGGCCCAGCCGCGCGCCCTCGTCGCCGCGGATGTTCATGAACAGCTTCGCCGTGGGCGCGCCGTGGCCGATCAGAGTGGGCAACTCGGCCATCTGCGCGTCGGTGGCGATCACGAAATGCCACGAGAAATCGATGCGCGCCCCGGCCTCCGTGATGCCGATGATCTCGTCGAACACCGGCAGATAGGGGTCGGCGCTCATGATATAGGGGATGAAGCAGGTGACGCCGCCCGTGGCCGCCGCGCCCGTCTCCGTCTTTGCGTCGTCGGGCACCCTGGGGCGCGCGATGTTCATGCCGTGGCCGAGATGCAGGTGGGCGTCGACCGCGCCGGGCAGCACCGTCAGCCCGCCCACATCGACGCTCTCGGCCGCCTCGCCCGTGCCGGGCGCCACGATGCCGGCGATGCGCCCGCCCGCCACCAGCACGTCGGCCTCGATCAGCGTGCCGTCGGGCAGATGCACCGTGCCGCCGCGCAACCCCAGATCCGCCTGCCCCATGCCTCGTCCCTCCCCGCCGGATGCGCGCGCACCTTGACCCCGTCCGCGCGCCGGGCGCAAGGCTCCCGAACCGCACAGTCGGGCGTCCGGACCGCACAAGGGGGCGCAGGGGAGATCGCACAGGAGACCCGCCGATGAGCGACGATTTCGCCGCGCCGCTCGTGGCGCAGAACCTCGCCGCGCTCGCCTACGAACGACTGGAGCGCGCGATCATGGAAGGGGATCTGCCCCCTGGCGAGCGCCTCAGCGAGAGCGGCCTTGCCCGCCGCTTCGGCATCTCGCGGGGGCCGCTGCGCGAGGCGATTGGCCAGCTCGAGGGGCGCGGCCTTGTCGAGCGGGTGTCCAACCAGGGCGCACGGGTCGTGGCGCTCGACACGCCCGACCTGATCGACCTGATGGTGGTGCGCGAGGCGCTGGAGGGGATGGCCTGCCGCCTTGCCGCCGAGCGGATGGCCGAGGCCGATCTCGCCCGCCTCGCCGCTCTGCTGGAGTCGCATGCGCAGGCCGAGCCGATCGTGTCGGGGCGGGGCTACTTCCAGGGCACGGGCGACCGCGACTTTCACCAGCTGATCCTGCGGGCCAGCGGCAACCGGCGGCTGGCGGTGCAGCTCGGATCGGAACTCTACCCGCTTCTGCGCCTCTACCGGCACCGGCTGTCGATGCGGCCCGGGCGGCCGGCCGAGGCGCTCGCCGAGCACCGCGCGATCCTCGAGGCGCTCTCCGCGCGTGACCCCGACCGCGCGGAGGAGGCGATGCGCGCCCATGTCCGCGCCGCGCGGCAGGCCCTGGAGGACGGGCGCGGCCCCGGCCCGGCGGAGGCGGAGAGCGCATGAGCGAGGGAACCCGGCCCGGGCCGACCGACGGCACCGCCGCGGGCAAGCGCCAGGCGCTGCGCGCGATGGTCGAGGCGCGGCAGGCGGCGCTGCTGCCGGGTGCGGGCAACGCGCTGACCGCGCGCGCCATCGAGCAGGCGGGCTTTTCGGCCTGCTACGTCACGGGGGCGGGGGTGGCCAACACCCTGCTCGGCGCGCCCGATCTCGGCCTCGTCACCCTGACCGAGCTGGCCGACACGGTCGCCGCGATCTCGGACGTCTGCGCGCTGCCGCTGGTGGTCGACATCGACACCGGCTTCGGCAACGCGCTGAACCTGCACCGCACCATGCGCGCGATGGAGCGGGCCGGCGCCGCGGCCGTTCAGCTGGAAGACCAGGCCTTTCCCAAGCGCTGCGGGCATTTCGACGGCAAGGCAGTGATCCCGCTGCCGGAGGCGCTGGCCAAGCTGCGCGCCGCGCTCGACGCCCGCGGGGATTCCGGGCTGATGGTCATCGCCCGCACCGACGCGGCCGCCGTCGAGGGCTTCGAGTCGGCGCTGGAGCGGGCGGCTGCCTTTGCCGAGGCGGGCGCCGACATGACCTTCGTCGAGGCGCCGGCGAGCCGGCAGGAGCTGGCGCGGGTGGCGGCGCTGCCGGTGCCGCAGGTGGCCAACATGGTGGTGGGCGGGCGCACGCCGCTTCTGCCACAGGCAGACCTCGCCGATATGGGATTCGGCGTGGCGCTCTACGCCAACGCGGCGCTGCAGGCGGCCATGCGGGCCATGGCCGAGGTGCTCGGCACACTGAAGGCGGATGGCGACGTGTCGCGCGTGATGGACCGGCTCGCCGGCTTCGACGAGCGGCAGGCGATGGTCGACAAGGCCACCTGGGATGCGCTCGAGGCGCGCTACCGCGACGGCTGAGCGGGCCGTGCCGCGGGGGGCTGCGCCCGGGCGCAGCCGAAGGGCGGGCAGCGCAGGGCTCAGCGCGGGCGCCACTCCGAAAGGTCGTTCCACACCTCCTGGAACACGATCTGCCCGCCCACTAGCTCGAACCGGTCGCAGAAGCGGATGCCCTCGAAGGGTGTGCCGTCGGTCCATGCGCCCTCGAGCGTGCCGCGGCACCATACGACGGCGCGGTCGCCCGAGAACGCCTCGTCGAACCCGTCGAACTGCTTGCGGACATGGGCGTAGCGCGTGCGGCTCCACTCGACGAGCGTCTCCAGGTCGCGCATCCGCTTGCCCGAGGGGAACACCATCTCGAACCCGTCGCCGGTCAGCGCCGTGGCGCCCGCAAGGTCGCGGGACTCGAGCTTCGCCAGAAAGTCCTTCACCACGTCCACGGCCGAGGGGGCGGGGGGGCCGGGTGTCCTGCTCTCGCCGCCGCGCATGTAGCAGGCCGGGCGCACCGCCTCCGTCACCACGGTGATGCCGGCGGGGGGCGCGGCGATGGTCGCCCGCACTGCGTCGGTCAGCCGGCCCGACAGAGTGCGGATGGTGGCATCGTCGTAGCCCTCGATGAGCGTGACCCGGATGATGGGCATCGGCCTCTCTCCCTCTCGTGCGGCGCCACGTTGGGGCGACGTGCGGGCGCGCGCAAGGCCCTCGCCACGGCGCCGCCCCCGCTCTAGGCTTCGGCGAGGGAGGGTCGCCATGAGTTTCGCCATTCGCCGGATCGACCACGTCGTGCTCTATGTCGCCGACCAGGCCCGCTCGACGCGCTTCTACGAGCAGGTCCTCGGCTGCACTGTCGCCCGCATCAACGAGGCGGCCGGCATCGTCCACCTGCGGGCGGGCGATGGCATGATCGACCTCGTGGCCCGGCCCGCGGGCATCGAGGGGCGCAACGTCGATCACGTCGCGCTGCGGATCGACCCGTGGGAGCCCGAGCGGCTCGCGGCCCATCTCGCCGCGCACGGGATCGCGCCCGGCGAGGTGCGGCTGCGCTTCGGCGCCGAGGGGGTGGGGCCGTCGCTCTACGTCGACGACCCTGACGGCAACACGATCGAGCTGAAGGGGCCGGCGCAGGGGTGACCCGGCCGTGCCGGCGCAGCGGGCCTGTCAGGACAGAAGGAACGAGACGGTCAGCACGAGCCCCAGCGCCGCCACGCCCCAGCGCACCACCCGTTCGGGCAGCCGGCGCACCAGCGTCGCGCCGACCCAGCCGCCGGCGATGCCGCCCGCCAGCACGAAGCCGGCGGCGACCCAGTCGACCAGCCCCGACAGCATCATCGGCACCACGGCGACAGACTGGATGGCGACGGCGAAGAGATTCTTCGCGCCGTTCACCTGTCCGATCCCGCTGCCGGCCGATGCCGCCAGCACCGCGAGCAGCATGAAACCCATGCCCGCGCCGAAAAACCCGCCGTAGAATCCGATCGCCCCCAGCAGGACGCCTGTGGCGATCCCCAGCTGCCCCCCGGGGAAGGCCCGGCGCATCAGGTCGGCCGCGCGGGGGCCGAAGGCGATGGCGACCACACTAAGGCCGAGCAGCAGCGGCACCACCCGCAGGAAAGCCTCGTCGGAGGAATTGACCATCACCAGCGCCCCGGCGAGCGCGCCCGCCATCGCCGGGATCATCTGCCGCCCGAGCGCCCGCAGATCCTGCCGCAACTCGCGCCGATAGACCCAGACCGCCGGAAGCTGCGCGGGCCAGAGCGCGACACCCTGGGTGACGTTCGCCGCGATGGGCGGCAGGCCCGATGCGAGCAGCAGGGGAAAGACGAAGAGCTTCGCGCCCCCCGCGGCGGCATTGACCGCGCCGCCGAGCAGGCCCGCGGCGAGAAACACGAGGATCTCGGCGCTCATCGGCGAGGGAGCCTCGGTCGGGCCGGCACGGGCAGCGGGGCGGGCGGCGGGGTGTGGGGGCGGTCCATGAGCTTCTTCCGGGCGGGGATGGGGGACGAATGCGCCGGCCACGGCGCCGACCCGGTACCGACTAGCAGCCACCCCGGCCGGTGTATAGCGGAGGGGCGCTCCGCCTTCCGTCCGTTTCCCGGGGGAGATCGGCCGTCTCGCATCGACCGCCTTGGCATCTCGAACAGCGCCGCCAGCTGCGCCGACGACATCCGCATCACGCTGTCCCGGCGAGCCATTGGCCGCCATTGATGGGGTGGATGGCTCCCGCTCCCGGCATCGCGATGTGCCACGGTGGGTGTTGTCGAACAGTCCACCGAAGGGAGCCATCCATGGAC
>LJNT01000007.1 GCA_001314685.1 Rhodobacteraceae bacterium HLUCCA09 | reverse complement strand
CGGGCGTGAAGGCGAAGCTGTCGGGTTGCTCTGGATGCAGGCGGCGGAGCATGGGCTCTCCTCGGATCGGCGTTTCCGGGGTGAGACACTAGCGGCGCCCGCGCCCCGATTCAGTGCGACGAAGCCCCGCGCGGGGCGGTCGGCGTCGCCGCCGCTTATGGCCCCGCGAGCGCGGCGGCGGCAAGGCCGATGACGATCCAGCAGGCGGCAGAAGCGGCGGCGTGCGGCAGGAAGGGATGGCCCGCCCGCGCGTAGAGCACGGCATCGTAGGCGCTGATCGCGGAGAAGACGAGGAACAGGAACAGGACCGGCCAGGGGTCGCCGTAGGCCGCCGCGCCGAAGGCGAGCGCGGTAAAGGCGGCGTAGCGCCCGACCATCACCCGCGGCAGCAACTCCGGCCGGTGGGTGGCCCGGCGCATCGCCCCGTCCGCGTCGCGGGCGAAGTCGACCGCGAGCCAGAGGGTGACGAGGCCGCCGATGGCGGCGGAGATCATGGCAAGGGTGACGAGCATTGGCGTGCCGCTGCGCTGCGCCGTGCCCCCGGCCGATGCGCCTGTGGCACGGGCGGGAGCCTCCGGCGGGGATATTTGGAGCAAGAAGAAGACAGGGGCGGTGCGCGCCCGTCAAGCGGGCCGAGAGGCCGGGGGCGTCACACGGCGTGGCACGCAGCCCGGCGCAGTCCGTACAGGGGCACGAGCGTCACGGGGCGCGGGGCGGCGAACACGACGGTGGCCGCGGGCGGTGCCGGACGCAGCGCCATCCGGAGGCGGGACGGGCGCCGCGCCACGGTCACCGAGCAGGCGAGCGCCGCGCCGACCGGGGCGCCGCCGATGGCCAGACCGATGACCGGCCACCCCCACGGCGCCCGCGCCTGCGCCCGCGCCTGCGTCGGGCATCTACCGGTCCACTTCCCCGAAGACGATGTCGAGCGTGCCGAGGATGGCCGAGACGTCGGCCAGCTGGTGGCCCTTGCAGATATGGTCCATCGCCTGCAGGTGCAGGTAGCCCGGCGCGCGCAGCTTGACGCGGTAGGGCCGGTTGGTGCCGTCGGCCACCAGATACACCCCGAACTCGCCCTTGGGCGCCTCGACCGCGGCGTAGACCTCGCCGGCCGGCACATGGAAGCCCTCGGTGTAGAGCTTGAAGTGGTGGATCAGCGCCTCCATCGAGGTCTTCATCTCGCCGCGTTTGGGCGGCGTGAACTTGCCGCGCGCAAGGATCTCGCCCTGGCCCTCGGGCTCGCGCAGCCTGGCGCAGGCCTGGCGCATGATCTTCACGCTCTCGCGCATCTCGGCCATGCGGCAGAGGTAGCGGTCGTAGGTGTCGCCGTTCTTGCCGACGGGCACCTGGAAGTCGAACTCGTCGTAGCACTCGTAGGGCTGCGCGCGGCGCAGATCCCACGCCAGCCCCGTGCCGCGCACCATGACGCCGGAGAAGCCCCAGTCCTGCAGCTCCTCCTCGCTGACGACGCCGATATCGACGTTGCGCTGCTTGAAGATGCGGTTCTCGGTCAGCAGCTCGTCGAGATCGTCGAGCACCTTGAGGAAGGGGTCGCACCAGGCCTCGATGTCGTCGATCAGCTCGGGCGGGAGATCCTGGTGGACGCCGCCGGGCCGGAAATAGGCCGCGTGCAGGCGCGCGCCGCAGGCCCGCTCGTAGAAGATCATCAGCTTCTCGCGCTCCTCGAAGCCCCAGAGCGGGGGGGTGAGCGCGCCCACGTCCATCGCCTGCGTGGTGACGTTGAGCAGGTGCGACAGGATGCGGCCGATCTCGCAGAACAGCACCCGGATGAGCGAGGCGCGGCGCGGCACCTCGAGGCCGGTCAGCCGCTCGATCGCGAGGCACCAGGCGTGCTCCTGGTTCATCGGAGCCACGTAGTCGAGCCGGTCGAGATAGGGCAGGTTCTGCAGGTAGGTGCGGCTCTCCATCAGCTTTTCGGTGCCGCGGTGCAGAAGGCCGATATGCGGGTCGCAGCGTTCGACGATCTCGCCGTCGAGCTCGAGAACCAGCCGAAGGACCCCATGTGCCGCAGGGTGTTGGGGGCCGAAGTTGATGTTGAAATTGCGGATCTGCTGCTCTTGCGTGAGCGCATCTTCGAAGCGGTCGGTCGCGTCTTTCATCGCTTATCCCTCCAGCGCCGGCCCCTGGGCCGTGCGGAACAGCTTGGTGGCGAGGCGCCAGTCGGCGCCCGTGCGCAGGAAGCCGAGAAAGTCTTCGTAGCGGCGCGGCGGCACGTCGACCCACAGGCGCACCATGGCGATGTCGCCGGCCACCTCGACCGACAGGATCTCGAACGAGGGGTCGCCGGGGAACGGCTCGCGCGCGGCGACCCGGGCGGTAAAGGTCGCCCTGTCCCAGCGCAGCGGCTCTTGCCCTGCCGCGGCGGGCGCGCGCATGGCGAAGCCCTCGTCGCACATGGCCTCGAGCACGTCGGCGCGCGCGTGGTGCAGCGCCGCGCAATAGGCCTCGGCCCGCGCGCGGACGGCGTCGGTGTCGGCAGCGTCCTTCACCTGGCGCCCTCCTCGGTCTTCTCGTCGCCGGGCAGGATGTAGTCGGCGCCCTCCCACGGGCTCATGAAGTCGAACTGGCGGTATTCCTGCACGAGTTGCACCGGCTCGTAGACGACGCGCTTCTGCACCTCGTCGTAGCGCACCTCGGTAAAGCCGGTGGTCGGGAAATCCTTGCGCAGCGGATGCCCGCGAAAGCCGTAATCGGTGAGGATGCGGCGCAGGTCGGGATGGCCCGAAAACAGGATGCCGAACATGTCGAACACCTCGCGCTCGAACCAGTTGGCGGCGGGGAAGATCTCGACCAGCGAGGGCACGACGGTGTCCTCGCGGATGGCCGACTTCACGCGGATGCGCTGGTTCTGCCACATCGACAGGAAGTGGTAGACCATGTCGAAGCGCCGCTCGCGCTCGGGGTGGTCGATGGCGGTGATGTCGACCAGCGTGGTGAAGCGCGCCGTCGCGTCGGTCTTGAGGAACTCGGCGAACCCCGGAACCGAGGCCGGCACGATGTCGACGGTCAGCTCGCCATGCGCGACGCGCCAGTCGCTGACGCAATCGGGCCGCTTCTCTGCGAGATGGCGGCCGAGGCTTTCGAGGGCGTCGGTCATGTCGCGGTCCTTCTGTCGGTGGTGGCCCGGGAGGCGGGCCCGGCGGCGGGCCGGGCGCCGCCCGGAGGAACGGGCAGACCTCTCAATGCAGGAGCCGCCGTGCCTTGACAACGGGCGGAGCGGACTCGTCGGCCGTGTCGCCCTTGGGCTTGCCGTCTGGCTTGGGCGCGGGGCGCAGGGACGACACGACAAGCAGCGTGGCGACATGGAAGGCCGCGGCCTGCCGGCTGCCCTCGTCGAACCACACGCAATCCACGAGACCGCCCGAGCGCAGACCCTCGACCGTCATGTCCGGCCCCCCGGAGCGGAGGCGCACGATGTCTCCCACACGCAAGCTCGGCATCGCTCAGCGCACGATCGTGCCGGTGCGGCGGATCTTCCGCTGCAACTGCAGGATGCCGTAGAGCAGCGCCTCGGCGGTGGGCGGGCAGCCCGGCACGTAGACGTCGATCGGCACGATCCGGTCGCAGCCGCGCACCACCGAGTAGGAGTAGTGGTAGTAGCCGCCCCCGTTGGCGCAGGAGCCCATCGAGATCACGTAGCGCGGCTCGGGCATCTGGTCGTAGACCTTGCGCAGCGCCGGCGCCATCTTGTTGGTGAGCGTGCCGGCGACGATCATCAGGTCGGACTGGCGCGGCGAGGCGCGCGGCGCGATGCCGAAACGCTCGGCATCGTAGCGCGGCATCGAGGTCTGCATCATCTCGACCGCGCAGCACGCGAGCCCGAAGGTCATCCAGTGGAGCGAGCCGGTGCGCGCCCAGTTGACGATGTCGGCGGTCGAGGTCACGAGGAAGCCGCGATCCTCAAGCTCCCGCCCGAGGAGCTTGGGCACCTGCTCACGGTCGGGCCCGGCGGCGTAGGCGTTGGTGGCGACTGTCATGTCTGCGTCCTGGCTGTTCGCGCATCCGGCGCCCACGGGCGCCTCCTGAACCCCCGAGGTAGCCGACCGGATGGGTCGTTTCAACGCGACAAGTCAACAACAGGCCGTGTCCCGGTGAGGAAGAGGCCTGTCGCGCCCCCGTGGCGGAGCACCCCGCACCGGGCAACCGGCCGCGCCGGGCGCACGCGCATGCCTCTCACTCCCAGTCGAGCGCGCCCTTCTTCCACTCGTAGGCGAAGCCCACGGTCAGCACGCCGAGGAAGACCATCATCGACCAGAAGGCCGCCATCGAGATCTCGCCGAAGGCCACCGCCCAGGGGAAGAGGAACGCAACCTCGAGGTCGAAGATGATGAACAGGATCGAGACGAGGTAGAAGCGCACGTTGAACTTCATGCGCGCGTCGTCGAACGCGTTGAAGCCGCTCTCGTAGGCCGACACCTTTTCGGGGTCGGGGTTGCGCACGGCCAGAACGGCCGCCGCGAGCAGCAGGATCAGCCCCAGCCCGATGGCCAGCGCCATGAACACCACGATCGGCGTGTATTCTGCGAGAAACGCGTCCATCGCCCTCTCCTTCGCGCGTGATCTCCGAGGTATCGGGCGCCGCCACGGCGGTCAACCGCGCCCCCGTCGCACCCTTGCCGCATCCCTGCCGACGGCGGCGGCGGTGCGGCACCGCCCTACTCCGCCGCCTCGGTCTGCGGCCCGTCTTCGGGGGCGAGACGGATCAGCGCCGCGCCCGCCTCGACCTGCGCGCCCTCGGCGACGAGGCATTCGGCCACCGCCCCGTCGCGGGGCGCAGCCAGCGCGTGCTCCATCTTCATCGCCTCGAGCACGGCGAGGCGCTGGCCCGCCGACACCGTGTCGCCGGGCGCGACCAGCAGGGCGCGCACGAGGCCGGGCATCGGCGCCTCGACCACGTCGCCCGAGGGGCCGGCGGCGGCGCCGCGGGCGAGCGGGTCGGGCACGGCGAAGGGCACGGGGCCGCCGTCGAACACGGTGACGCTGGCGCCCTCGGCATGGGCGGCGGGCGCGGGCGCGCCGTCGAGCCACCAGCCGCCGGGCCGCAGCTCGGCGGCGACCGGCGCGCCGAGCGCGACGAGCTGCGCCTTGTCGGGCCCGACCATCGACAGGCCGACGACGATCTCCTCGCCCGCGTGCAACAGCCGCACCTCCTGCCGAAGCGGCGCCCAGAGGGTGAAGCCCGCCAGCGGGCCAGCCGCCTCGGGGCGTGCGATGGCGAGGGCGGCGGCCGCCACGGCGCGGGGGCCGGGCGCCGGCTCGGCCACCAGCGCCGCGCCCGCGCGCTCGATCAGGCCGGTATCGACGGCGCCGGCGGCGAAGTCCGCCTGATCCGCGAGCCGGGCGAGGAAACCGAGATTGGTGACGCAGCCCGCCACCTCGGTCGCCCCGAGCGCCTGCACGAGGCGGCGCCGCGCCGTCTCGCGGTCGGGGCCGTGCGCAATCAGCTTGGCGATCATCGGGTCGTAATGCGGCGAGACGGCATCGCCCGCCCGCACCCCGGCATCGACCCGCACGCCGGCGGGAAAGCGCAGGTGCGACAGCCGCCCCGTCGCGGGCAGAAAGCCCGCCGCCGGATCCTCGGCATAGAGCCGCGCCTCCATCGCATGGCCCGCGAGCGGCACCTCGGCCTGCGTCAGCGGCAGCCTCTCTCCCGCCGCCACCCGCAGCTGCCATTCCACAAGGTCGAGGCCCGTTATCGCCTCGGTCACCGGGTGCTCGACCTGCAGGCGCGTGTTCATCTCCATGAACCAGAAGCCGTCGCTGCGCAGCCCGCGCGCCCCGTCGGCGATGAACTCGACCGTGCCCGCCCCGACATAGCCGATGGCCTCGGCCGCGCGCACCGCCGCCGCCCCCATCGCGGCGCGCACCTCTGCCGTCATGCCGGGCGCGGGGGCTTCCTCGATCACCTTCTGGTGACGACGCTGGAGCGAGCAGTCGCGCTCGTAGAGGTGGATGACGCGGCCCTGCGCGTCGGCGAAGATCTGCACCTCGACGTGCCGGGGGCTCTCGATCCACTTTTCGACCAGCACGCGGTCGTCGCCGAAGGCGGCGCGCGCCTCGGCCCGGCAGCTCGCCAGCGCCTCGTGGAAGGCGGACGAAGCCGCGACGCGGCGCATTCCCGTGCCGCCGCCGCCCGCAACGGCCTTGATCAGCACCGGGTAGCCGATGGCCTCGGCCGCGCCTTCGAGGTGGTCGTCGTCCTGCGCCGCGCCGTGGTAGCCCGGCACGACCGGCACGCCCGCCTCGGCCATCGCGCGCTTGGCGGCGTCCTTCAGCCCCATCGCGCGGATCGCCGAGGCGGGCGGGCCGACGAAGGTGAGCCCCGCCGCCTCGACCGCCTCGACGAAGCCCGGGTTCTCGGAGAGAAAGCCGTAACCGGGGTGGATCGCGTCGGCCCCGCTCTCGCGTGCCGCCGCGATCACCTTCGCCCCGTCGAGATAGCTCTCCGACGGCGCGGCAGGGCCGATCCGCACCGCGCGGTCGGCCGCCGAGACATGCAGCGCGCCCGCGTCGGCGTCGGAGTAGACCGCGACCGTCTCGAGCCCGAGGGCGCGGGCGGTGCGGGCGATGCGAACGGCGATCTCGCCGCGATTGGCGACGAGCAGGCGGCGGATCATGCGCGGGCCTCCAGGGCGCCGGACAGCACCCGCTCGGACGCGGCGTCGAACGCGACGAGCGTCACGGTCGCAAGGCCAGTGCCCGACAGCGCCCGGCGCAGCGCGGCAACGGCGATCCCGGCCGCCCTTTGGCGCGGAAAGCCGAACACGCCCGTCGAGATGGCCGGGACGGCCAGCGTCCGGCAGCCGGCGGCATCGGCAAGCCGCACGACGCTGGCGTAGCATGCGGCGAGCAGGCCCGCCTCGCCGCGCTCGCCGCCCGCCCAGACCGGCCCCACGGCGTGGATCACCCGTGCCGCCTTCAGGGCATGGCCGCCGGTCAGCCGCGCCTCGCCCGTGGGGCAGCGGCCCAGGCGCCGGCACTCCTCGGTCAGCCCCGGCCCCGCGGCGCGGTGGATCGCGAGGTCGACCCCGCCGCCCCCGCTCAGCCGCTCGTCGGCCGCGTTCACGATGGCGTCGACGGCGAGCGTGGTGATGTCGCCCCGCCAGAGCCCGATCTCAGCCATCGCGTTTCTCCTCTTCTTCCTCGCGGCGCCGACGCTCTTCCTCGACCTGCCGCTCGGCGGTGTAGGAGCGGAACCGGTGGCGGTAGATCAGGTTCGGCCGCTCCCCCTCGACAAGGTAGAAGATCGCCAGCACCGCGATCGCCGCCTGCACCAGCACGAAGACCTGCTCGGCCTGCGATGCGCCCGTCAGCCCCTGCGCCCCGCCGCCGAGCGTCTGCACGAAGCCGATGACGAAGCGCGCGGGCAGCAGAACGGCGAGCACATAGGCCCAGGGCACCCGCAGGATCAGCCCGACCCCCGCCACGAGCGACATCACGCCCAGCGCCCCCGTCCAGACCGGCGCGCCCGCAGCCAGCGCCAGCGCCACCTCGAGCCCGCCCGAGGCCGCGAACCACGCCGCGACGACCCAGAGCACGAGGCCCGGCCGCCCCTTGGGATGGGCCTCGATTTCCTCGCGCGTGAGATAGACCCACTGCGCCCCGTTGGCATCGGCCACCGTGCGCACGATGCGTCGGTCGTCGCTCATGCTGCCTCCCTTCCGGGCCGCCAAGCCAAGTGGCGCGCGCCCCTCACGAGCCTGCGCCCCCCAGCGCGTCGATCTCGCCCTGGCACCAGCCGCCGCGGCCATACCCGTCGTCCACGTGGGCGAGGCCCTGCTCGACCAGCCAGCCCGAGAGCCGGCGGTCGTCGACCGTGACGACGACGAGCGGCGTGTCGCGCCAGCCGAACCCGTCGAGATCGGCGCGCACCTCGTCCGCCGCCCAGAGCCGCGCCCGCACCGCCCACTTCGCGCGCTGACCGGCGTAGAACTCCTCGGGGCAATCGACCCCGAGCGCGGCCGGCGCATCGGCCCCGAGCAGGCGGGCCGTCTGCCGCCCGACGATGTCGCACGACAGGCGAAAGCGGTCGGCGTCGAGCACCGTCACGATGCGGCACTCGCCCGCGCGCTTGGCCGCCCCCATCGCGACGTCCGAGACGAGCGGCGCGCCGAGCAGGATGAGCACCGCGCCGCCCGACACAAAGACGGCCACCTTGAGTCGCCGCCGCCAGGCATCTTGCCGGCGGATGCGTTCGGCATCGCTCAGGCGCTGTTTGCGGCGCCTGCGCCCCGTGTCGCTCATCCTGGCCCCGCCCATTCCGGCCCCGCCCATCCTGGCCGCGTCCATTCCGGCCCTGTCGATCCCGGCACCGTCGATCCTGGCTCGACCCATCCCGGTCCGGCCGGCCCGCGGCGTGCTGGCCCGCGGCGGGCCGGCACCGCCCGGCCCCGTGCTGGCCGCAGGTCCCGCGGCGCGCCGCGGATTGCCGTCGTGCACCCCGGCCTGACGCGGGCGCCCAAGCTGCCGCAGAGCGCGCGCGCGTCGCCGAAGACGAGGGCCTCCGACCCTGGAAAACGCAGGCGCGACGCGGCGAGGCGCGCGCCGATGGCGCCTGCCCCGCTCACATCCGGAACACGCCGAAGCGTGTCTCCCCGATGGGCGCGTTGTGCGCGGCCGAGAGCGAGAGCGCCAGCACCTCGCGGGCGCGGCGCGGGTCGATCACCCCGTCGTCCCACAGCCGCGCCGCGGCGTAGAGCGGGTGAGACTGCCGCTCGAACATCTCTTCGGTCGGGCGGCGGAAGGCGGCCTCCTCGTCCTCCGACCACACGCCGCCGGCCTTCTCGATCGCCGCGCGCCTGACGGTGGCGAGCACGCCCGCCGCCTGCCTGCCGCCCATCACGCCGATGCGGGAGTTGGGCCATGTCCACAGGAAGCGGGGCGAATAGGCCCGGCCGGCCATGCCGTAATTCCCCGCGCCGAACGAGCCGCCGACGAGCATGGTGATCTTGGGCACCGCGGTCGTGGCCACGGCCGTCACCATCTTGGCGCCGTTGCGCGCGATGCCCTCGTTTTCATAGCGGCGCCCGACCATGAAGCCCGTGATGTTCTGAAGGAACACCAGGGGGATCTTCCGCTGCGAGCACAGCTCGACGAAATGCGCGCCCTTCTGCGCGCTCTCGGAGAACAGCACGCCGTTGTTGGCCACGATCCCCACCGGGCAGCCCGCGACATGGGCGAAGCCCGTCACGAGCGTCTCGCCGAAGCGCGGCTTGAACTCGTCCAGCCGCGAGCCGTCGACGATGCGCGCGATCACCTCGCGGATGTCGTAGGGGGTGGACAGGCTCGCCGGAACGACGCCGAGGATCTCCTCGGGGTCGTAAGCCGGCGGCTCGGGGCTGGCCCAGTCGCGGCGCGGGTCGGGCGCGGGGCCGAGCGAGGCGACGGCCTGCCGGGCGAGGGCGAGGGCGTGCGGATCGTCCTCTGCGAGCTGGTCGGCCACGCCCGAGAGACGGGTATGCACGTCGCCGCCGCCGAGATCCTCGGCCGTCACCACCTCGCCCGTGGCGGCCCGCACCAGCGGCGGGCCGGCGAGAAAGATCGTGCCCTGCTCCTTCACGATGATGGCGACGTCGGACATCGCCGGCACATAGGCGCCGCCGGCGGTGCAACTGCCCATGACCACCGCGATCTGCGCGATGCCCTGCGCGCTCATCCTGGCCTGGTTGTAGAAGATGCGCCCGAAATGGTCGCGGTCGGGGAACACCTCGTCCTGGTTGGGCAGGTTCGCGCCGCCCGAATCGACGAGGTAGACACAGGGCAGCCGGTTTTCCCCCGCGATCTCCTGCGCGCGGAGGTGCTTCCTGACGGTCACCGGATAGTAGGTGCCGCCCTTCACGGTGGCGTCGTTGCACACCACCATCACCTCGCGACCCGCGACCCGGCCAACGCCGGCGATGACGCCGGCGCAGGGCGCGACGCCGTCATACATGCCGTGCGCGGCGGTGGCCCCGATCTCGAGGAAGGGCGAGCCCGGGTCGAGCAGCCCGGCCACGCGGGCGCGCGGCGACATCTTGCCCCGCGAGACGTGCCGGGCGCGCGCGGCCTCGCCGCCGCCCGCGGCGGCCGCCTCGGCCGCGGCGCGGATCTCGGCGAGCGCGGCAAGATGCGCCTCGCGGTTGGCGGCAAAACCGGGCGTGCCCGCGACGGCCTGGCTGACGATCTTCATGCACCCCTCGTCGGACTGGCGCGGTTCGGCCGCCACGTGCGCAACGGGCAAATTCCTTCGCAAGGTATTTGCAATTTCCTTGCGAAGGAAATTGGGCCGCGCCTGCGGCGCGCTTGCCGTCGCAGCGTGTTCATGCCTCCTGTGCCTTGTCCGACGCATCGCCGATCATGCGCCGCGCCATCAGCCAGCGGTTGCGGTAGGCGTAACGGGCCGCGCGGCTCACATCGGTCTGGAAGCTCGCGTTGACGACCGCCGCCACCGCGCCTCCGACGATGGGCACGACCTGCCCCGCCTTGCGGCCGGCGAGGCTCGCGCCGAGCTGGCGCGCGACCCGCTCCACCACCTTTTCCGTCACCCATTCGCCCCCCTTCTCGAGCACGAGCCGCCCGCCCGGCGAGGCGAGCCACTCGGCCATGCGGTTGAGCTCGGCCAGCCGCTCCTGCCGGCCCCCGTCGGCCTGGCTCGTCGCCACCTCGAGCACCATCAGGCGGAACGCGGCCTCCTCCTCGCCCTGCCCCTCGATGCCGTAGGCGAGGCCGGTGGCGCGGACGTTGCGCGCGGCCAGCGTCAGCGTCGTGGGGATGTCGGCGGTGACGCCCGCGGCGCCGAACCAGCCGGCGGCGAAGCCGCTCGCGGCGTTGCCGCCCGAGGCCCAGGCCTGCACCCGCCGCGCCGCGGCCTCGCAGGCGGCGAGGTCGGACGGGTCGTGGTCGAGCGCCGAGAGGGTCGTGCCGGCCAGCCGATCGGCGGCGCGCAGGGCGGCGCGCACCATCTCGGGCGGCACGGCGCGGGCGAACGCGCCGCCGAGCGGGCGGGTGATGCGTTCCGCCCCGCTGCCGAGCCGGGTCCGCCGCTGCTCCTCATAGGCGCGCTGGGCGCGCAGCGCCTCGGCCACCACCTTGCCGAGCGCGGCATCGTGCGGACCGGTCGGCGCGCTCATGCCTCTTCCTCCGCAAGCTCCGCCGCCCGCGCCCTGAGCGCCCGGCGGATCACCTTGCCGGTGACGGTCATCGGCAGATCCTCCACGAAATGGACGAGGCGCGGGTATTCATGCGCCCCGAGATGCTCTCTTACATGGGACCGGAGCTGTGCGCGCAAAGCGTCCGAGGGCGCGTGGCCCTCGCGCAACACGACAAACGCGGTGACGGCCTCGGTGCGCGCGGGGTCGGGCGTGCCGACGACGCCGGCGCTCGCCACCGCCGCGTGCGTGAGCAGGCAATCCTCCACCTCGCCCGGCCCGATCCGGTAGCCGGCCGACGTGATCACGTCGTCCTCCCGGCCCACGAAGCGGATCGCCGCGCCCTCGCACCGGCCCCGGTCGCCGGTCAGCATCCACGCGCCACGGAACCTGGCGGCACTCGCCTCCGGCCCCCCCCAGTAGCCGAGGAACATCGCGGCCGAGCCGCGCCGCACGGCGATGTCGCCCTCGCCCTCGGCAGGGCGGCCCGCCTCGTCGATCACCGCCACCTCGTGGCCCGGCACGGCCCGGCCCATGCAGCCCGGCACGGGCTCGAAGAGAGCGGCGCAGGAGGAGACGACCATGTTGCACTCGGTCTGGCCGTAGAACTCGTTGATCGTCAGACCGAAGGCCCGCCGGCCCCAGGCCAGCATCTCGGCCCCGAGCGGCTCGCCCCCGCTGGCAACCGAGCGCAGGCCGGGCAGCCGCAGGTCGGCCGCCTTGAGCGCGCGCAGCGCGGTCGGCGGGAAGAAGACGTTGCGCACCCCGCAGCTGCGCACGATCTCGACGCAGCCCTCGGGCGTGAACTTGCGCATCCGGGCAGCGACCACCGGCACGCCGTGGAAGAGACCCGGCATCAGCACGTCGAACAGCCCGCCGATCCAGGCCCAGTCGGCCGGCGTCCAGAGCACGTCGCCGGCCCTGGGCAGCAGGTCGTGGGACATCTCGACGCCGGGCAGGTGACCGCGCAGCACCCGGTGGCCGTGCAGGGCGCCCTTGGGCCCGCCGGTGGTGCCCGAGGTGTAGATCAGCACCGCCGCGTCCTCGGGCCCGGTCGCGGCGGGAATCATCGGCGGCCCGCCGGGGCCGAGCGCCATCTCTTCGGGCACGAGGATGCCGGACAACGCCGGCAACTCGCCCGAGAGCCCCGACAGGCGCGGCCCGCTTTCGGGGTCGGCCACCACGGCGCGGGCGCCCGAATCGGCGAGCCGCTCGGCCAGCGCCCGCTCTCCGAACAGCACGAAAAGCGGGATCGAGATCGCCCCCAGCTTCCAGATCGCGACATGGGCGGCCGCCGTCCAGGGCGATTGCGCGCGCAGCACGCCCACCCGGTCGCCGCGGCCCACGCCCCGCGCGGCGAGCGCGCGGGCCAGCGCGTCGGCCATGGCGCGCAACTCGCCATAGGTCGTGACCGCGAGCTCGCCAGACGCCGGCTCGAGAATCGCCGGTCGGTCAGGGTCGGCCTCGGCCCAGCGGTCGCACACCTCCTCGGCCATGTTCAGCCGGGTCGGCAGCCGCCACCCCTCGCCCGCGGCGAGCGCGGGGTGGAGCGGGCCGGGATATCCGGGGGGCAGGCTCATGCGCGGTGCCCGGGGTTGGCGTGATCGAAGCGGCAGCCGGCAGCCCAGGCGCGTCGGTCGTTGCCATGGCTCGGCAGCCCGCCCGCATCGGCCAGCATCCTGGCCATGTGCATCAGATTCCACGTCATGATCGTGGTGTTGCGCTGGGTGAACTCGTTGTCAAAGCCCGCGCGCGTGCCGTCCTCCAGCGCGTCGCCGTAAGACGGCCCCGGCCCCGCCTCGCCGATCCAGCCGCAATCGGCCTGCGGCGGGATGGTCAGCCCCAGGTGGGAGAGCGCATAGCAGACCGACATCGCGACATGCTTCATGCCGTCCTCGTTGCCGGTGACGACCGTGCCGCCCACCTTGCCGTAGAAGGTCGACTGTCCCCTGTCGTTCAGCTCGCCCGACATGCCGTAGAGCCGCTCGATCAGCACCCGGCAGAGCGAGCTTTCCTCGCCCAGCCAGATCGGCGTGCCGACGACGTAGATATGCGCCGCCTGCACCCGCCCCCAGAGCGCCGGCCAGCCGTCGGCCTCGTGGCCGTGCTCGGTCATGTCGGGGTAGATGCCGGGGGCGACGCCCGCGGTGGCCATGTGCACATGCTCCACGTGCGCGCCGTTCTTCGCCATCATCTCGCCGACCACGTCGAGCAGCAGCCGGGTGTGGCTGGCATGCACGTCGCGCTCGAGCGAGCAGTTGAACAGAATGGCGCGCAGGCCGGTGAAATCGTGGCTGCCGTCGCAGAGGGCCTGTTGCCTGTCGCTGAGGGTCATCGCTCGGGGTCCTCCCTGATCTCGCGGATCTCGCGGTCGAGGAAGTAGCTGATCGCAGACCGAATCGCGACCAGCAGCGCGAGGAACACCAGATCGCCCAGCGCGAGGCTGAGCGCAGTGTGGATGATGTCGGAGACGATGAAGAGCTCGAGACCGGCGAGGATGTAGCGCCCGAGCTCCACCCGCTCGCGGTTGATGACGCGGGCGCGCGCCGATTCCTCGCGCTTGACCTCGGCTTCGACGAAGCCCCACAGGAAGCGCGCCGTGCCGATCAGCATGACCGCGATCGCAAGCAGATCGACGAGGGCGGCGACCCATTCGAGCGCGTGGACGACGCCCGCGAGCTCGGCATGGAGGATGCCCTCGGTCCCGCCCAGGTCGGTCAGCCGGTCCATCGCCCCCCCGTGTCAGGGGAAGGTGCCCGATGGCGGCCGGCGCGGCTCAGTCCTGCGCGGCCGAGCGCTCGAGAAAGAGCGCCTGCACGCCGGTCTGGCGAACCATGCACCAGGCGGCCGACATCGAGGCCTCCGGCGTGCCCCGGCGCAGCATCGCCTCGAAGGCGCAGCGCTTCTCGCGCCAGTCCTTCCAGGCGTCCTGCATCAGCGCGAGATCCTCGGTCAGCTTGAAGGGCACCTTCTCGGCCATTTCGGTCTGGGCGAAGGCGGCATCGGCCGCTTCGGCTTTCTCGTGCATCGCGTCGTAGGCGACCTCCATCCGCCGCGCCCAGTAGCGCGTCTCCCGCTCCATGCAGAGCGAGACGTTGACAGCACTGGCATTGGGAATGCCCCGCACGCAAGCCTGCGCCGCCTCGCCCACGCAGAGTGGCCGATGGTCGGAGCGGCGGGCTTGCTCGATGCAGTCGAGCGTGGGCTGGATGTCGAAGTCGACCTCCTGCGCGGGCGCGGCGAGGGGCGCGGCGACGATGAGGGCGGCGAGCGCAAGGGCGGTGCGCATGGGAAAGCTCCGTCGTGATTGTCCACCCGCCCGTTACATCATTGCCCGCGTCACCGCAGCGCAGCGCGTCGCCGCGGGCGCCGGCCGGGAGGCTGGTCTGCGCCGGCTGCATGTCGCGTCGTCGCTCGTTCCTGCGCCGGACAGGCATCTGGTCACTCCCCGTCGAGGTGGCGTTCCAGCAGAAGCGTCTGCCGCGCCGTCCGGTCCATCAGGCAGGCATGGGTGGCCGGTGCGCCGCCCGTGCCGCCGCCCCACTGCGACCGCTCGTAGTCGCAGGCAGCGTCGCGGAACGGGAGCCACGCCCGCTGCATGGCCCGCAGGGCATCGGCCCGCGCGGCGGGCGGTGCAGCGGACAGCTCGGCAATCTCGGCGTCGATGCGCTGCTCCTGCTCCATCAGGCGCCGATAGACCGCGTTCAGCCGCGCGTCCCACCACTCGTGCTCCTTCCAGAAGCAGAACGACATGACGACGCTCGTCTCTCCGCCCGGCTGGGTCTGGCAGGTCTCGGCCGCCCGGCCGATGCACGCATCGCCACCCCCCGCTTCGACGCAGTCGCGCGTGGGGGCAATGTCGAAGGCCGGGTCGGCCTGCTGCTCGGCGGCCGCAGGCGCGGCGAGCAGGGCAAGGGCGAAGACGAGGCGCCTCATGCCCTAGCCCATCGCCGCCATCAGTTCGCGCCCGATCAGCATGCGCCGGATCTCCGACGTGCCGGCGCCGATCTCCATCAGCTTGGCGTCGCGGAACAGCCGGCTGACGGGCGCGTCGCTGAGGAACCCCGCCCCGCCCATCGCCTGCACCGCCTGGTGCGCCTGCTTCATCGCCTCTTCCGAGGAATACAGCACGCAGGCCGCCGCGTCCTGCCGGGTGACGGTGCCGCGGTCGCAGGCGCGCGCCACCTCGTAGACATAGGCGCGGGCCGAGTTGAGCGCGGTATACATGTCGGCGATCTTGCCCTGCATCAGCTGGAACGAGCCGATGGGCTGCCCGAACTGCTTGCGCTCGGCCATGTAGGGCATGATCTCGTCGAGGCAGGCGGCCATGATGCCGGTGCCGATGCCCGCCAGCACCACCCGCTCGTAGTCGAGCCCCGACATGAGTACGCGTACGCCCTGCCCCTCTTCGCCGAGCACGTTCTCGAACGGCACCTCGACGTCCTCGAACACCAGCTCGGCGGTGTTGGAGCCGCGCATGCCCAGCTTGTCGAAATGCGCGCTCGTGGAGAAGCCCGTCATCGACTTCTCGATCAGGAAGGCGGTGATGCCCCTCGCTCCGGCATCGGGGTCTGTCTTGGCGTAGACCACCAGTACGTCGGCGTCGGGGCCGTTGGTGATCCAGTATTTCGTGCCGTTGAGGCGGTAATGGTCGTTGCGCTTGTCGGCGGCGAGCTTCATCCCAACCACGTCGGAGCCCGCGCCGGCCTCGGACATGGCCAGCGCCCCCACATGCGCGCCCGAGAGGAGGCCCGGCAGGTATTTGCGCTTCTGCTCCTCCGTCCCGTTCAGGCGGATCTGGTTGACGCAGAGGTTGGAATGCGCCCCGTAGGACAGCGAGACCGAGGCGGAGGCGCGCGCCACCTCCTCGACGGCCACGGTATGGGCCAGATAGCCCATTCCGGCGCCGCCGTAGTCCTCCTCGACGGTGATGCCCAGGAGGCCGAGATCGCCCATCTCGCGCCAGAGCTCGGGGGGAAAGACGTTGGTGGCGTCGATCTCGGCGGCGCGGGGCCTGACCCGCTCCTGCGCCCAGCGATGGACGGTCTCGCGCAGGGCGGTGACATCCTCGCCCAGATCGAACGCCATGGATGCGGTGAACATGGGCGCCGGGCCTCCCCTCCCGAGATATTGAACGCCCGTTCAATTTATCGGGGAAGGGGCGGCCGGTCAATCGCGCGCAGCGGGGCGGACCCGCGGCGCGCGAAGGGCTTCACATCTGCAGGTCGGCCGCATTCTCGGTGATCACGCCGTTGCCGTCGACGCCCCACCGTTCGCAGATGCCTTTGCGATACTCCGCCTCGTCGATCAGGCCGTCGGCGGTCTCGTCATGCTCGGCGGACCAAGGCGCCTCGGCCGTTGCCTCATCGCATTCGGCGCGGGTGATCACGCCGTCGCCGTCCCGATCCGGTCGGCGAGGGTCAGGTTCACCCCGTCCTCGCCGATGCGGGGATCGGCCCGGATATCCCGCGCTCCGACGGTCAGCGTGCCATCGTCGTTCGGGTCCGTCATCTCGCAACGGGCGACAGAGACCTCGGAGCGGCGCGGGCCGCGTCGGCATTGGCGTCGCAGGCGGCGAGGCCAGGAAAGATGGCGGTGGCCGTCATCAGGTCGCGCGTCGTATCCGGCTCCTTCCCGTCGAACAGGCTCAACCGAGGCCAACGGAGAGGCGCGCGGGTGATTCCAGGGTGGCGCGGCGCGGCCGCGCGCTCGCCCGGCCCGTCGCGAGGCCCCTCGCGCGGCCCGCCTCCGGCGCTGCCCCGGCGCGTCGGATCGCCTATTCGGCGGCGAGGCCGGGGGCGTGCCGCGTCACCTCCTGCCGCAGGATGCGGGCGATCTGCGCGCAATCCTCGAGGCTGAAGGTGAGCGGCAGACGGAAGTCGATCAGGCCCGCGAGGATACGGTCGGTCTGCGGCAAGGGCTTCGGCTCGGCATAGGCCCAGTGGGCATAGCGCGAGGTGAAGCCGTGGGGCGCCTCGGCGCCAAACCACTTGAGCTCGACGCCGCGCGCCGCGCCGGCGGCCAGCAGCGCCTCGATCCGCTCCGCCGGCCAGCCGGGCAGCAGGACCTGGAAGGATGAGCCGACGAATGCCTCCTCCGCGGGCCGCTCGATCAGGCGCAGGCCGGGCGTGCCGGCGAGGCCACGCTCGACCAAGCGATACCGATCGGTCCAGGCGGCGCACCGCGCGTCGAGGTCGGCGAGCTGCGGCCGCAGGATCGCCGCGCGCAGGTTGTCCATCCGCCCGGACACGTTG
Source organism: Rhodobacteraceae bacterium HLUCCA09 (assembly GCA_001314685.1). Classification (GTDB taxonomy): domain Bacteria; phylum Pseudomonadota; class Alphaproteobacteria; order Rhodobacterales; family Rhodobacteraceae; genus HLUCCA09. The sequence continues at coordinate 6,564 of LJNT01000007.1, read as the reverse complement.
GGGGTGTCGAGCCTCAGCCCCTCGAACGCCTCCGGCGGGGGCGCGGCGCGATGGCGGCCGTAGAGCATGTAGCTGCCCGAGAGCAGGATCATGCGCGCGGCGAGCGTGGCGTCGTCGGTGACGATCAGCCCGCCCTCGCCGGAGTTCATGTGCTTGTAGGTCTGGGTAGAGTAGCAACCGATCGCGCCGTGCCGCCCCGAAGGAACCCCGCGCCAGCGCGCCCCCATCGTGTGCGCGCAATCCTCGACCACCGTCAGGCCGTGGGCGTGGGCGACCTCCATCAGCGCGTCCATGTCGGCGACGTGGCCCCGCATGTGCGACAGCAGCAGCACGCGCGCCTCGGGGTGCGCCCGCGCCTGCGCGGCGAGGTGGCCGAGGTCGATGGTGAGCGCCTCGGTCGTCTCCACGAAGACCGGCCGCGCGCCGAGAGACGCGATGGCGCCGGGCACCGGGGCCAGGGTGAAGCCGTTCGACAGAACCGGCTCGCCGGGCGAGACGCCGAGCGCCCGCAGCGCGCAGCCCATGGCATAGCCCCCCGAGGCCACGGCGAGGCAGAAGCGCGCGCCCGTCCAGGCCGCGAACTCCTCCTCGAGCAGGGCCACCTCGCCCGCCTCGCCCGCGGCAAGGTTGTAGCGGTGCAGGCGGCCATGGCGCAGCACCTCGGTCGCCGCGACGATCCCCGCCTCGGGGATCGGCTCCTGCTGGGTGAAACTGCCGGTGAACCTCTCGTCGCTCATCGCCCGTCCTCCGCGTCGCGGCGCCATCTGGCCCGCGCCGTGCCCGTCCGTCAATCGGTGCGCTGGGCGGGCAGGCAGGCCGGGTCGGGGGGCCAGCCCCCCGTCGCCCGTTCCGGGCGCCTCCCCCCGGGATACTTGCAGCAAGAAGAAGCAGCGGGCGCCGCGCCGCTGCCCCTCGGCCGGTGCCCTGTGTCCTTTCGTCGGCAGTCTCGCATGGCACGACCGAACGGCCCGCACATCTCGGCGGACATCGGGCGCGACGGCCGGCGCGCGCAGGCGAGGGCTGCCGGGCGGGCGGGCCGATGCCGAAGGCGAGGTCCGCGCGGGCGGCCGGCGGCGCGGGCGGTCAGGGCAGCAGACGGGCGGCGAGGGCCGGGAGCGCGTCGTAGGCGTCGAGGAGCGCGTCGGGCGAAAGGTCGGCGACGGCGCGCCCCTCGGGGCCGAAGGTGACGAGGGCGACGGGCGCGGCGGCGGCGCGGGCGGTGTCGCGGTCGGTCACCGTGTCGCCGACCAGCATCGCGCGCCCCCTCGCGCCGCCCGCCCGCGCCACCGCCTCGTGGAACGGCGCCGGGTCGGGTTTGCGGACGGGCAGCGTGTCGGCGCCCACGAGGGCGGGGAAGGTCCGGGCGATGTCCAGCCGGTCGAGCAGCAGGCGGGCGAGCCGCTCGGGCTTGTTGGTGCAGATGCCGACGGCGAAGCCCGCCTCGCGCAGCGCCGCCACCGCCTCCATCGCGCCGGGATAGAGTGCCGTCTCCGCGTCGATGCACGTCTCGTAGGCGTCGAGCAGGCGGGGATACCAGCGGTCGACCTCCGGCTCGTCCTCGCGCCCCATCCGGGCGAGGCCGGCCCGCAGCATCGCGCGCCCGCCACGGAAGGCGATGCCGGCATCGGCCGCCGGATCGAGGCGCACGTCCGCGCCCATCGCGTCGAAGCAGGCGTTGGCGGCGGCGATCAGGTCGGCCGAGGTATCGGCCAGCGTGCCGTCGAGATCGAAGATGACGCTGCGCATCGTCTCTGCCCCTTCCCGTGAAACCTGTCGAAACGCAGCGTGACCCGCGCGGGCCTTGCGGCAGGGCCGGCGCCGCGCGATACGGGCGGTAATACGCCGCGAGGCGGATGGAAAGAGGCAGGGGACGCGGGGCCATGGCGCTGCAACTGGTGGTTCTTGCGGCCGGAGAGGGCACGCGCATGCTCTCGGATCGCCCCAAGGTGCTGCACGAGGTGGCCCATGCGCCGCTGCTGCACCACGCGCTGCGCGCCGGGCTGGCACTGGGGCCTGCGCGCGTCGCCCTCGTGGTGGGCCACGGCGGCGCGGCCGTCGGCGCGGCCGCGCGCGAGATCGCCCCGGAGGCGACGGTGGTCACCCAGGAGGAACGGCTCGGCACGGCGCATGCCGTCTCGGTCGCGCTTCCCGAGCTCGCCGGCGCCGGCGGCGACACGCTGGTGCTCTATGCCGACACGCCGTTCCTGCGCGACGAGACCCTGGCCGCCATGCAGGCCGCGCGGGCGCAGCACGACGTGGTGGTGCTGGGGTTCGAGCCCGCCGATCCGGGGCGCTACGGGCGGCTCGTGCTGGCGGCCGACGGCTCGCTCGAGCGGATCGTCGAGTGGAAGGACGCCACCGAGGCGGAGCGCGCCGCCCCTCTCTGCAACTCCGGCGTGATCTGCTGCGCCACCGCGCTGCTGGACAAGCTGCTGCCCCAGATCGGCACCGCCAACGCGAGCGGCGAGTACTACCTGACCGACATCGTGGGGCTCGCCCGCGGGCGCGGCCTCTCCTGCGGGGTGGTGCGCTGCGACGAGGCCGAGACGCTGGGGGTGAACTCGCGCGCCGACCTGGCCCGGGCCGAGGCCGCCTTCCAGGCGCGCGCGCGGGCCGAGGCGCTGGAGACCGGCGTGACGCTGACCGCGCCCGAGACCGTGCACTTCGCCTTCGACACGGTGCTGGGCCGCGACGTGGAGGTCGAGCCGATGGTCGTCTTCGGCCCCGGCGTGACGGTCGAGACCGGGGCGCGCATCCGCGCCTTCAGCCATCTCGAGGGGTGCCACGTCTCGGCCGGGGCGGTGATCGGCCCCTACGCCCGCCTGCGCCCCGGCACAGAGATCGCCGAGGACGCGCGCATCGGCAACTTCGTCGAGGTAAAGGCGGCCGAGATCGGGCCGGGCGCCAAGGTGAACCACCTCAGCTACATCGGCGACGCCGAGGTGGGCGCGGGCGCCAATATCGGCGCGGGTACGGTGACCTGCAATTACGACGGGGTGTCGAAGCACCGCACCGTGATCGGCGACCGGGCCTTCATCGGGTCCGACACGATGCTGGTGGCCCCGGTGCGGGTGGGCGCCGAGGCGGTGACCGGCTCGGGCTCTGTCGTCACCCGCGACGTCGAGGCCGGGGCGCTGGCCATCGCCCGCGCGCGGCAGGAGACCAAGCCGGGGCTGGGGCGCAAGCTGATGGAGCGGCTACGCGCCGCCAGGGCGGAAAGGGGCTAGGGCCATGTGCGGCATCGTCGGTGTTCTGGGCGATCACGAGGCGGCGCCGCTGCTCGTGGAGGCGCTGAAGCGGCTCGAGTATCGCGGCTACGACTCGGCCGGCATCGCCACGGTGCAGGACGGCCGGCTCGACCGGCGCCGCGCCGTGGGCAAGCTGGTCAACCTGTCGGACCGCCTCGTGCACGAGCCTCTCGCCGGCAAGTCGGGGATCGGGCACACTCGCTGGGCCACCCACGGCGCGCCCTCCGAGGTCAACGCGCATCCCCACCGCGCCGGGCCCGTGGCCGTGGTGCACAACGGGATCATCGAGAATTTCAAGAGGTTGCGGGAGGAGCTTCACGGGGCGGGCTATGCCACCGAGACAGAGACCGACACCGAGACGATCGCGCTCCTCGCCCGCCGCCACCTCGACGCCGGGATGAGCCCCCGCGAGGCGGCGCAGGCGACTCTCGCCCGCCTCGAGGGCGCCTTCGCGCTGGCCCTTCTGTTCGAGGGCGAGGACGATCTGATGATCGTCGCGCGCAAGGGCTCGCCGCTGGCCATCGGGCACGGGCACGGCGAGGTCTACGTCGGCTCCGACGCCATCGCGCTCGCGCCGCTGACCGACCGGATCACCTATCTCGAAGAGGGCGACTGGGCCGTGCTCACCCGCGCCTCGATCGACATTCGCGACGGCGAGGGGCGGCAGGTCCACCGCGAGGCGAAGACGGTGCATCTCGACGCGGGACAGATCGAGAAGGGCGGGCACCGGCACTTCATGGCCAAGGAAATCGCCGAACAGCCCACCGTGCTCGCCGACACGCTGGCCCATTACATGGGCGACGAGATCGTGCTGCCCGAGCCGGGGATCGACTTCGCCGAGGTCGATCGCGTGGCCATGTCGGCCTGCGGCACCGCCTCCTACGCCTGCGCCATCGCGCGCTACTGGTTCGAGCGGATCGCGCAGCTGCCCGCCGAGGTCGACGTGGCGTCGGAGTTCCGCTACCGCGAGCCGCCGATCCCGCCGCGCACGCTCGCGCTGTTCGTCAGCCAGTCGGGAGAGACGGCGGATACGCTGGCGGCCCTGCGCTATGCCGCGCCGAAGGCTGCGCAGGTCGCCTCGGTCGTCAACGTCCCCGAGAGCACCATGGCCCGCGAATCGGCGCTCGTGCTTCCCACCCATGCCGGCGCCGAGATCGGCGTAGCCTCGACCAAGGCGTTCACCTGCCAGCTCGCCGTGCTCTTCCTGCTCGCGCTCAAGGCGGGGCGCGACCGGGGTACGCTCGACGCGGGCGCGGTGGCGGCGCATCTCGCCGCGCTCCAGGCCCTGCCGGGCCTGATGAGCCACGCGCTCGCGCTCGGCCCCGAGATCGCCCGCGTGGCGCGGCGGATCGCCGAGGCGGACGACGTGCTGTTCCTCGGGCGCGGCCCGATGTATCCTCTGGCGCTCGAGGGGGCACTAAAACTCAAGGAAATCAGCTATATACACGCCGAAGGCTATGCGTCGGGCGAGCTCAAGCACGGCCCCATCGCGCTGATCGACGACACGGTGCCGGTGGTGGTGCTGGCGCCCCGGGACGGGCTGTTCGACAAGACCGTGTCGAACATGCAGGAGGTGATGGCGCGCGGCGGCCGGGTGCTGCTCGTGTCGGATGCCGCCGGCATCGCCGAGGTGGGCACGAGCGTGTGGGAGAGCGTGGCCATGCCCCCGGTCGACGACCTGCTGGCGCCGATCCTCTACGCGCTGCCGGCGCAGATGCTGGCCTACCACACCGCCGTCGCCAAGGGCACCGACGTCGACCAGCCGCGCAATCTGGCGAAATCCGTCACGGTGGAGTAGCAGGACACTCCGCAAAATCGGAAACAAGTCCTACGACCAGTCCGGCCAAGCCACTGTTATTATTGCGTTTTTCTGAAGCTTCGCCGAACCACTTCCGGAAACGGGATTTTGGCCAATCTGCTTCTTATCTGTCAAATCCCTGCAGGTAGTATGGCTGTTTCTTGAACAGTTCCGGCTTGAGTTTGTGCCAGTCCTTCATCGCCTGCAAGGGCGCCTTGCTGCCCAGTGCTGATTGAGGCAGCTGCTGGTTGCAGAGCCAGACGTAGCGGTGCAGGGTGGTCTCCAGCTCCTCGCCGGATCTGAAGTGGTGGCTTTGAAGCACTTCCTCGATACGGCCGTTGAAGCGTTCGACCATACCGTTATCCGGCATGATCGAGTCGGTGCCCCAATCCCCTGCCTGTCTCTCCGAGAAGGCGCTATGATGCGATCATCCGGGGAACGGGGCATCGGGAGCACGTGAGTGCGGGCAGACCGAGCAACAGACGTGGGCTGCGACCCCGTGCCGTTATGTGGTCGCCCCTGCGGCGCGCCCGGATGTGCCGAGAGCACGGATCTGTAGATGCCGCGTGCCCGCCGGCTCCCGCTTCTATGGCTGAGGAGGGAGATATGCGGATCATTGGGTTGGACATCCACCGCGTTTTCGCGGAAGCGGTGGTGCTCGAGGACGGCACCTACCGGCGCCTCGGGCGGATCGGGATGACACGAGATCATCTCGAGGCGTTCGCAGCGACGCTGCATCCGACGGACCACGTGGTGGTTGAGGCGACCGGCAACGCGACCGCGGTACTGGAGATACTGGCAGCGAAGGTGGAGCACGTCGCCGTTGCGAACCCGGTGCAGGTGCATCTGATCGCGCGAGCCAAGACCAAGACCGACAAGATCGACGCACGGGTTCTTGCCCGGCTCTATGCCACCGGCTTCCTGCCGGAGGTCTGGATCCCGGACGAGATGACCCTTGCCCGCCGGCGTCAGGTCACGCGCCGGAACCAGCTGGTGAAGAGCCGCGTTCGGCTCAAGTCCATCGTACAGTCGATCCTGCACACGCATCTCGTGCCGCGCTGCCCGCACACGGATCTGTTCGGGACCAAGGGCCGCACCTGGCTTCGCGCCCAGGTCTTACCCGAGGACGAACGCGCCGCGATCGAGCGCCACCTTGAAGACTATGACCGGCAAACCGCTGCCCAGAAGGACGTCGAGCGCGACATCGCTGCCGTTGCCCTGGAGGATGTCGACGTCAAGCGACTGATGACGATCCCGGGCATCGACATGGTCGTGGCCGTCGGCGTCATGGCTGCCATCGGTCGGATAGACCGCTTCGCCAGCCCGGAAAAGCTCGTCGCCTATATCGGCCTCAACCCGAGCGTCCGTCAGTCCGGTGACGGGCCCGCCCATTGCGGCGCGACAATCAGGATGCGACTCCGCATTGCCTCACTTGAACTGTTCCCGGATGGTTTGATCTTGCCGCATTAGAAATGCTCCCGAAGGAAGCTTCGGAGGCGGGCGTGAGGCGGATCAGCA
>LJNT01000055.1:11118-55454 GCA_001314685.1 Rhodobacteraceae bacterium HLUCCA09 | reverse complement strand
CAGGACATCTTCGTCGTCCTCGCCATGATCGTGCTCTCGGCGGTGGGCGCGGGCGCCGAGGGCGAGGGCGGCGCGGTAGCGGGGGTCGTGCGGGTCGTGGGCTTCGGCCTCATGATGCTCGGGGGCGTGCTGCTCTTCATCCGCTACGCTGCCGACCCGCTGGTGGAGCGGCTGGCGCGGGCGCCGGAGCTGCTGTTGTCCTTCGCCATCGGCTGGGCGGCGCTGCTCGCCGCGCTCGGCGATTTCCTCGGTTTCGGCAAGGAGCTGGGCGGTCTGCTCGCGGGGGTCTCGCTCGCCTCGACGCCGTTCCGCGAGGCGATCGCCGCGCGCCTCGCCTCGCTGCGCGACTTCCTGCTGCTGTTTTTCTTCATCGCGCTCGGCGCTTCGCTCGACCTGTCGGTGCTGGGGCAGGCGGTGGGCCCGGCCGTGGTGCTCTCGCTCTTCGTGTTGATCGGCAACCCGCTGATCGTGCTCGTGATCCTCGGCGCGATGGGGTATTCGGCACGCACCGGCTTTCTCGCCGGGCTGACGGTGGCGCAGATCTCCGAGTTCTCGCTCATCTTCATGGCGATGGGCGTGGCGATCGGGCAGGTCGACGAGGCGGCGCTCGGCCTCGTGACGCTCGTCGGCCTCGTGACCATTGCCGCCTCGACCTACATGATCACGTGGAGCCACCCGCTCTACGACCTCTTCGCGCCCCTGCTGCGCCCCTTCGAGCGGCGCGGCAAGCCGGCCGAGGCCGCGGGCGCGCAGGAGGTCGGTCAGGGCTACGACGCGGTGGTGATCGGCCTCGGCCGCTACGGCGCGCAGATCGCCACCGCACTCGAGGGGGCCGGTCGGCGCGTGCTCGGCGTCGATTTCAGCCCGACGGCGGTCGCCCATGCCCGCGCCGCGGGCCTCGAGACGATCTACGGCGACGCGACCGACCCCGACTTCCTCGCACACCTGCCGCTCGACGGGGTGGACTGGGTCGTTTCCGCCGTGCCCGAGCACGATGTGGGGGTCACGCACGACGACCCGCGCCGGGCGCTGCTGCGCCACCTGCACGATCTGGGCTACACGGGCCGGGTGGCGGTGGCCGCGCACCGGGCCGAGACGGGCGAGAGGCTGGCAGAGGCGGGGGTCGACCTCGTGCTGCTTCCCTTCCGCGACGCGGCGGTACATGCGGCAGACCTCGTTCTGGCGCAGGGCGGCGGCTCCGGTCAGGGCGCGGGTGCCGCGACCGAGGCGGAGGCCGTCGATGCGGCCGGCCCGCCCGCCGCCGATCTCGACGCCGATCCGACCGGCCAGAGAGAGTTCTCCCCATGAGCCCGCTCGGGCACCGCTCCGGCCCGGGCCGGCGGAGGGCGCCATGAACGCGGCGGCGGGGCCTGCGCCCGTCCTCGCTGCCCTCTCGGCAGAGCGGGCCGAGGGGCCGGGGCCGGACGATGCCACGCTGGCCCTTGCTGCAGGGCTCGCCGCCGACGAGGGCGCGCCGCTCGCCGCGGTGATGGCCGCCGCCCTTCCACGCGACATCGACGCGCTCGCCCATGCCGCCTCGCTCACGCCCGAAGCCATGCGCAGCCGGATGACAGCGGTTCTCGCCCGGCGTCTCGATGCGCTGTGCTCCGCGACGGCCCCCGACGCGGCGCGCGAGGTGCGCCTCGGCAAGCCCTTCGTCGAGATCATCCGCGCGGTGCAGGCACGTGGCGCTGGCCTGCTTGTCAAGGCGGCGGAGGATCTGCCCTCGGCCAGCGCCGCCCTGCTGGCCTCGACCGACCAGCACCTCATCCGGAAGTGCCCGTGCCCCGTCTGGCTGGTCCGGGGCGGGGCGGCACGCCCGCGCCGGGTCGTGGCCGCCATCGACGTGACAGAGCCCGATGAGCGCGCGCTGAACCTCGCGATCGTCGCCGCCGCGGCGCGCGTGGCCCACCCCGACGGCGCCGAGATCCGTCTGCTGCACGCCTGGCAGGCCGAGGGGGAGGGGATGGTGCGGATGTGGTCCGACGATTCGGCAGCCTTCGACCGCTACCTTGCGGAGGTCGAGCACGACCACGCCAGTGCCATGCGCGCATTCGCCGAGGAGGCGCGCGCCCATCTCGCGGCCCTCGGCGCGACCGCGCGGCTCACGCCCGTCCTGCGCCGCGGCGCGCCCCGCCGAGCCATCCCGCGCGACGTGGCCGAGCACAAGGCCGAGGCGCTGGTGCTCGGCACGCTCTCGCGCTCGGGCATCCCCGGCCTGCTGATCGGCAACACCGCCGAGGACGTGCTCAACGCCGTCTCCTGCTCTGTCGTGGCGGTGAAACCCGAGGGCTACGAGAGCCCGATCCGCTGAGTCGCGCCCTTTTCCGGGGCGGCGACGGGGGCTAGGGAGCGCACCATGCCCCACGCCCCGTGCCGCCTCGGATGACCCCCGCCGCCCGCCTCGCCGCCGCCGCCGGCCTGCTCGACGAGATCGGCGTCGGCACGCCCGCCGAGAAGGTGCTGACGCGCTGGGGCCGGGGCGCGCGCTACGCCGGCTCGGGCGATCGGGCCGCGGTGCGCGACCTCGTCTTCGACGTCCTGCGCACCCGGCGGAGCTGCGCCGCGCGCGGCGGTGGCGCCACGGGCCGCGCGCTGGTGCTCGGCCTGCTTCGCGAGCGCGGCGACGATCCGGCGGCGTGGTTCACCGGCGCCCGCCACGCCCTGCCGCCGCTCACCGCGGCTGAGGCGGCAGGCGGCCGCGCGCCCGAGGGGTGGGAGGCGCTCGACATGCCCGACTGGCTCGGCCCCGCCCTGCGCGAAAGCCTCGGCGATGCGGCCGAGGCCGTCTGCCGGGTCTTGCGCGAGCGTGCTCCCCTCTTCCTGCGCTGGCACGAGCGCCGCACCGACGCGGGGGCCGCCTTGGCCGCGCTGGCCGAGGACGGGATCGTCGCGGCGCCGCACCCGCTCGCTCCCACCGCGCTGGTCGTGACGGAGGGAGCACGGCGGCTCAGACAGGCGCGCGCCTACCGCGAAGGCCTCGTCGAGCTGCAGGACGCCGCGAGCCAGGCCGTCTGCGCCGCGCTGCCTGCAGGACCGGGCCTGCGCGCGCTCGATTACTGCGCCGGTGGCGGGGGCAAGACGCTGGCGCTCGCCGCGCGCGGGGCGGAGGTGGTCGCGCACGACGCCGACCCCGCCCGCATGGCCGACCTGCCCAGGCGGGCCACCCGTGCGGGCGACACCGTCCGCATCGCCACGCCGGGCGAGGTCGCGGCGCTCGGCCCCTACGCCCTCGTGCTCGCCGACGTGCCGTGCTCGGGCAGCGGCGCGTGGCGCCGGCAGGCCGAGGCGAAGTGGCGGCTGACGCGCGAGGGACTCGACCGGCTGATCGCGCTTCAGGCCGCCATACTGGGCGAGGCGGCGGCCCGTGTCCGCCCCGGCGGGCGGCTCGCCTACGCCACCTGCTCGCTGCTGAGAGAAGAGAACGAGGCGCAGGTCGCGCGCTTTCTCGCCAAGGCGGGGGAGGCATGGACACTCGAGGCCACCCGCCGCTTCGGCCTCGCCGCGGGCGGCGCTGGCGACGTGGCGGCACGGTCCGATGGCGACGGATTGTTCCTTGCCCTCATGCGGCGATCCGGGTGACCCTTGCACACGTCAAGGTCGAGCGGCGTCGTTAATCGCGCCTTAACGGCTCGCTCCGAAGAGTGGCGCCGGAGAATCGGAATGGAGGGCGTGCGCGGTGCAAGCAGTGGCCGGCCCCGGCAGAACCAGCCGCTTCGCGGCCACCTACGGGCGGCGTGCCTGGATCGTGGTGGCCCTCGCCGCCGCCCTTGCCGGGATCGCGGCTCTGCTGCCCGGGCCGTATCCCTCGATCGTTCCGCTCGCCGCCTCGGCGGCCCTCTCCGTGCTGGGTCTCGTGCTCGCAGCGCTCGCCCTGCGCGCCTGGGTCGCGCGGCGCAGCCTGCGGCGGGCCGTCGCCGCCCTGATCGAGCACGATGCCGCGCCCGGCTTCACCACCGATGCCGAGGGCACGATCCGCACCCGCAACCTTGCTGCGCGCGAGCGGTTCGGCCGCGAGGCGACCGGCGAGCCGCCCGAGCCGACCCTCGTGCGCACCCTGCGCGACCATTTCGCCAACCCCGCCGCGCTGGTCGCCCGGCTGCAGGCGCGGGCCGAGGCGACCGGCTCGGCCCGCGAAGACGTGGTGATGCGCCTCGGCCACGTGCGCCTCTCGGTGCAGACGATCGATTCCGAGTCGATGCTCTGGCGCATCGAGGATCTCGGCGAGCGCGGCGCGGCCCGGCGTGGCGCCGACACGCTGAGCCTGCCGATGATGACCGTCAGCCGCTCGGGCGCGATCCTGTTCATGAACGACGCGCTTCGGCGGCTCGTCGGCGGGCGGGTGCGCGCGCTCGATCGCGTCTTTGTCGACCTGCCGCTGCGCCCCAACGCCGTGCACATGGTTCACGGCGCGGCGGGGCCGGTGCGCAGCCGCGTCGTCCAGGTCGAGGGTGCGGCGGGGCGACGCGAGATCTTCCTGATCCCGGCCGACGAGGCGCAGGGCACCGCGGACGCCTCTCCGCACATGGCGGCGGCTGCTGCCCATGCCGCCTTCGCGCCGCAGCGGGCCGAACCTACGCCGCCGGCCGGCGATGCCGTCTCCGACGGCCTGTTCGAGAGCCTGCCGGTAGCGCTGCTGCGGCTCGACGCCGAAGGCGCGGTGCTCGCCGCCAATCGCCTCGCGCGCGATCTGCTCGGGCCCTTGGCGAAACCCGGCGCACGCCTGTCGTCGCTGCTCGAGGGGCTGGGCCGCCCGGTCTCCGACTGGCTCGCCGATGCCGTGCACGGCCGCGGCCTGCGCCGCCCCGAGACGCTCAGGGCTACCCGCGCGCCGGCCGAAACCTATGTGCAGGTCACGCTGGAGCGCATGCCGGCGAACGGCTCGACCGCGCTCGTCGCCGTGCTCAACGACGCCACCGAGCTCAAGACGCTCGAGGCGCAGTTCGTGCAGAGCCAGAAGATGCAGGCGATCGGCCAGCTCGCCGGCGGCGTCGCGCACGATTTCAACAACCTGCTCACCGCGATCTCGGGCCATTGCGACCTGCTGCTGCTGCGTCACGCCCCCGAGGATCCGGATTACGCCGATCTCGTCCAGATCAACCAGAACGCCAACCGCGCCGCCTCGCTCGTGGGCCAGCTGCTGGCCTTCTCGCGCAAGCAGACCCTGCGGCTCGAGCAGATCGACCTGCGCGACGCGCTCGGCGAGTTGACCCACCTGCTCAACCGGCTCGTCGGCGAGCGGGTGACGCTGACGCTCCAGCACGACCCCGAGCTGCGCCCGATCCGCGCCGACAAGCGCCAGCTCGAGCAGGTGATCATGAACCTCGTGGTCAACGCGCGCGACGCGATGCCCGATGGCGGCGAGATCCGCATCGAGACCGAGGTGCGCCACATCGCCGAGGAGATCCGCCGCGACCGCGCCCTCCTGCCCGCCGGCGACTACGTGCTGGTGCGCGTCGCCGACGACGGCATCGGCATCGCGCCCGACAACCTGCCCAAGATCTTCGAGCCGTTCTTCTCGACCAAGCGCTCCGGCGAGGGGACGGGGCTGGGCCTGTCGACGGCCTACGGCATCGTCAAGCAGTCGGGCGGCTATATCTTCGCCGACTCGGAGCCGGGGCGGGGGACGACCTTCACCCTCTACTTCCCCGCCCACGAGGATGAGGCGGAGGAACCCGCGGCCGTGGCGTCGGCCCGCGCCGCGCCCGAGAGCGCGGCCGGCGGCGTGGTCCTGCTGGTCGAAGACGAGGCGCCCGTGCGCGCCTTCGCCTCGCGCGCGCTGCAACTGCGCGGCTACACCGTGATCGAGGCGCAGAACGCCGAGGAGGCGCTGAAGGCGCTCGAGGACGGCGCGCTCAGGGTCGACGTCTTCGTGACCGACGTGAGCATGCCGGGGATGGACGGCCCCTCGTGGGTGCGCCTCGCCCTGCGCGAGCGGCCCGAGGCCAAGGTGGTCTTCGTCTCCGGCTACGCCGAGGAGAGCTTCGCCGAGGCGCAGGCCGAGATCCCGAACTCGGTGTTCCTGCCCAAGCCGTTCTCGCTCGACGACCTCGCCGCGACCGTGCACGACCAGATCCACTGACCGGGGCGGACGCGCCGTGCAGGCTTCGCCGCCGTCGCGGCGGAGCCCCTCGCGGCCGGCCCCCGACGACCCTGCGCGCCCGGCCGCAGGTGCAAGACGGTGCGCGTCGCCACGCGGCCGCCGGCGGCACCGCGCGCAGCCCTCGCCGCCAGCGCTGCCGCGCGCCCGCCCCAGCGGGCGCGCCGGGCCCAACGGAGCGAACCCCCGCAAGGGGGCGAGCGGAGGCGGGAGCCCCCCTGGCCCGTGTGCCCTTACGCCCGCCCGCCACTCGTGCCTCAGGAGGGCGCGCCGACCTTCAGCACGACCAGCGCGTGCCGCTTCTTGCCTGCCGAGAGCTTCAGCGGCGCCGACAGGGCCCCGGCGTCGAGGATGCGGCCCGGATCGGTCACCGCCTCGTCCCCGATCCGCGCGCCGCCCTCGGCGATGAGCCGCTTGGCGTCCTTGCCCGACGTCGCCAGCCCCGAGCGCACGAAGAGCTGCGCCACCGAGATGCCGCCTGCCACGTCCGCCTGCCCCAGTTCCAGCCGCGGCAGATCCTCGCCCGCACCACCGCGCTCGAACACCTCGCGCGCCGTGGCCTCGGCCGCCGCGGCCGCCTCCGCCCCGTGCAACAGCGCCGTCACCTCGCCCGCCAGCCTGATCTTGGCCTCGTTGATCTCGGCCCCGCCGAGCGCCCCCAGCCGCGCGCACTCGTCGAGCGGCAGCTCGGTGTAGAGCCGCAGGAAGCGCCCCACGTCGGCATCCGCGACATTCCGCCAGAACTGCCAGAACTCGTAAGGCGAGAGCAGCGCCGAATCGAGCCAGACCGCCCCGCCTGCCGTCTTGCCCATCTTGCGCCCGTCGGCGGTCACCATGAGCGGCGTCGTCAGGCCGAAGATCCCGGCGTCGAGCACCCGGCGCGTCAGGTCGACCCCGTTCACGATGTTGCCCCACTGGTCGGACCCGCCCATCTGCAGCCGGCAGCCATAGCGGCGGTAGAGCTCGAGAAAGTCGTAGGCCTGCAGGATCATGTAGTTGAACTCGAGGAACGACAGCGACTGCTCGCGGTCGAGCCGCGACTTGACGCTCTCGAAGGACAGCATCCGGTTGACCGAGAAGTGCCGGCCGATGTCGCGCAGGAACTCGAGGTAGTTCAGGTCGTCGAGCCACTCGGCGTTGTCGAGCATCAGCGCCGGTTGCTCGGGCGCCTCGTAATCGAGATAGCGCGCGAAGACCCGCTGCATCGAGGCGATGTTCTGCCCGATCTGCGCGGGGCTCAGCAGCGGCCGCTCGTCGGAGCGGAACGAGGGGTCGCCTACCTTGGTCGTGCCGCCTCCCATCAGCGTGATCGGCTGGTGGCCCGTCTTCTGCAACAGCCGCAGGAGCATGATGTTGAGCAGGTGCCCCACATGAAGCGAGGGCGCGGTCGCGTCGTAGCCGATATAGGCCACGATCGGCCCCGCGAGCGCGGCCTCGTCGAGCGCCTGCAGATCCGTGCAGTCGGCGAGATAGCCGCGCTCGACCAGCGTGGCGAGAAAGTCGGATTTCGGACGATACGTCATCGCACACGAGCTCCCTGCGCTGGCCCCCGGTCGGACGCCCCGCTATAGCGAGGGCCTGCGGTGAGGAAAAGGGCCGCGAGGGAGGGGCGATGCGCCTGAAGGCAGGGCCAGTCCGGGCGATGGGAGCGATGTCGGGCACCTCGCTCGACGGGGTCGACGCCGCCGTGATCGAGACCGACGGCCACGGCGTCACCGCCTTCGGCCCCTCGGCCTACCGCCCCTATTCGCTGGCAGAGCGCAGCGTGCTGCGCCGCGCCTTGGGCCACTGGTCGGGCAGCGCCGAGGCCGAGGCGGCAGCGCGCGTGGTGGAAGACGCCCATGCCGAGCTGCTGGCCGGGCTGCTCGCCAATGTCGAGGCGGGCGATGTCGCGCTGATCGGCGTGCACGGGCAGACGCTGGCGCACGAGCCGGGCGGGCGCGGCACCCACCAGGCCGGCTCTGGCGCACGCCTCGCCGAACGGCTTGGGCGCACGGTGGTGTGGGATTTCCGCACGGCCGACATGCAGATGGGCGGGCAGGGCGCGCCGCTCGCGCCCGCCTGGCACTTCGCGCTGGCGCGCTTCATCGGCGCCGATTCGCCGCTCGCCTTTCTCAACCTCGGCGGCGTGGGCAACCTGACCTGGATCGACCCTGCCGCGCCGGGCCCCGAGGTGCCGGGCGCGCTGCTGGCCTTCGACACCGGCCCGGCGAACGCCCCGATAGACGACCTCGTGGCCGCGCGCCTCGGCCGCGACTGCGACCGCGACGGGACGCTGGCCGCGCAAGGCGAGGTCGACGGGGCGGTGCTCGAGGCGTTCTGCGGTGAGGGGTTTTTCCTGAGAGTGCCGCCCAAGTCGCTCGACCGGAATGACTTTCCCAGGCTGCGCGCGGCGGTTGCGGACCTCGCCGACGCCGATGCCGCGGCTACGCTCACCGCCGCCGCCGCCGCCGCCGTCGCGCTCGGGGCGCAGCATTTCCCGGCGCCGGTCGCGCGGGTGCTGGTCACCGGGGGCGGGCGGAAGAACCCGGTGATGATGCGGATGATCGCCGAGGGCCTCGGGGTGCCGGTCGAGCCGGTCGAAGTCGTGGGCCTCGACGGCGACATGCTCGAGGCGCAGGCCTTCGCCCATCTCGCGGTACGGGTGGTGCGGGGATTGCCGACATCGTTTCCGGGCACCACGGGCGTCGCGGCGGCCGTCGGGGGCGGCGAGGTCTCGCGACCGCTGCCCGACTAGCGCGGGATGTCGAAGCCCTCGGGCGCCAGCTCGAACCCCTCGAAGCGGAATCCGGGCGAGACGGTGCAGCCGACCAGCGTCCACGCCCCCGTCGACCGCGCCGCCTGCCACCATTGCGTCGGCACGATCGCCTGCGGAACCTGGCCCGCCGGCAGGTCGGCCCCCAGCGTCACGTCGCGCGCCGGCCCCGCCGCCGTCTCTGCCAGCGACAGGACGAGCGGTGCCCCGGCGTAGAAGTGCCAGATCTCCGCGGCGTCGACCCGGTGCCAGTGGCTGCGCTGCCCCTCGGCGAGCAGGTAGTAGATGGCGGTGCCGGCGGGGCGCCCCTCGGCCGGCTCCTCCACCCAGGTCTGGCGATACCAGCCGCCCTCCGGGTGCGGCGCGAGCGCAAGGCGCCTCACGATGTCGTCTGCCGTCAATGCCATTCTGCCTCCCGCCCCGGCGGACCCAAACGCGCGCGCCGGCGTTTCCCGTAAGCATCCGGAAGGCACCCGGAAAGGACGCGCCATGCAAGAGGAAGACCCGACCGAAAAGATCCTCGCCTTCGCCCGGCACGTGGGCAAGGAAGGCGACGCACCCGAAACCGTCGCCCGCAATCGCGCCTGGATCGACGCTGCGGGCCGCCCGACCGACGAGGGCCACGAGTTGCTGCGTGCGCTCGACGAGCAGAAGGCGCAGGGCGCGGTCTATCGCCTCGACCCGTGACGCGCCCTTGCAGGGCCGTGACTTCAGCGGTTGAACCGCTCTCGCCGCGCGCTCGTTTCCCTTGCAGACAAGGGAGTTGCAGCATGGACGAGCAGGAGACCGCCGACCGCATCCGCGCCTTCGCCACGCATTGCGGCCGGGCCGACACCCCGCCCGAGGCCACCGCGCGAAATCGTGGCTGGCTCGACGCCGAGGGCCACCCCACCGAGGCGGGGCACGACCTGCTGCGTGCGCTCGACGAGCAGGGAGAGACACGCTCGGTGTTCCGCACGGTGCTCTGAGACGGCCTCAGCGGCGCTGCGCGGTCACCGCGCTGCCGGCATAGGTGGCCGTCTCGCCCAGCATCTCCTCGATGCGGATGAGCTGGTTGTATTTCGCCAGCCGGTCGGAGCGGGCGAGCGAGCCGGTCTTGATCTGCCCGCAATTGGTGGCTACGGCGAGGTCGGCGATGGTCGCGTCTTCCGTCTCGCCCGAGCGGTGCGACATCACGCACGACATCGCCGCCCGGTGCGCCATGTCGACCGCCTCGAGCGTCTCGGTGAGCGTGCCGATCTGGTTGACCTTGACGAGCAGGGCGTTGCCCGCGCCCTCGTCTATGCCGCGGGCGAGCCGCTCGGGGTTGGTCACGAAGAGGTCGTCGCCCACGAGTTGCACCTCGCCGCCCATCCGCTCGGTCAGCAGGCGCCACCCCTCCCAGTCGTCTTCCGAGCAGCCGTCCTCGATCGACAGGATCGGGTAGTCGGCGACGAGCGCGGCGAGGTAGTCGACGTTGTCCTGTGTCGACAGCGACTTTCCCTCGCCGGTCATCTCGTAGCGCCCGTCGGCGTAGTATTCGGTCGCGGCGCAATCGAGGGCGAGGCCGATATCGTCGCCGGGCGTGTAGCCCGCCGCCTCGATCGCCTTCAGGATCAGGTCGAGCGCGTCGCGCGTCGAGTTCAGGTCGGGGGCGAAGCCGCCCTCGTCGCCGATGCCGGTCGAGAGGCCCGCCTCCTTCAGCAGACCCTTCAGGGTGTGGAAGATCTCGGCGCCCATCCGCACCGCCTCGGCGATCGAGGGGGCCGAGACGGGCATGATCATGAATTCCTGGATGTCGATGGGGTTGTCGGCGTGCTGGCCGCCGTTGAGGATGTTCATCATCGGCACGGGCAGCACGCGGGCCGAGGTGCCGCCCACGTAGCGGAAGAGCGGCTGGGCACTGAACTGCGCCGCTGCCTTGGCCGTGGCGAGCGAGACGCCGAGAATGGCGTTGGCGCCCAGCCGGCCCTTGTTCCCGGTGCCGTCGAGTTCGCACATCATCTGGTCGATGGCGACCTGCTCGGTTGCGTCGAAGCCCACCAGCGCCTCGGCGATCTCGCCGTTGACCGAGGCCACGGCCTGTCGCACGCCCTTGCCCTTGTATCGGCCGGTGTCGCCGTCGCGCCGCTCCACCGCCTCGTGGGCGCCGGTCGAGGCGCCCGAGGGGACGGCGGCGCGGCCCATCGTGCCGTCCTCGAGCGTCACGTCGACCTCGACCGTCGGGTTGCCGCGGCTGTCGAGGATCTCGCGGCCGTGGATGTCGATGATTGTGCTCATGGGGCGTCCCTCGCTGTTTGGCGCCTGTCTAGGGGGCGGCATCGTTGCTGTGAAGGGCCGGGGCGGCGCGGCGTTCCCGCGCAAGGGCGTAGAGGCCCGAGCCGATGATCAGGATCGAGCCGAGGACGAGCGGCAAAGTCACCCGTTCGCCCAGCACGACGATACCGAGCCCGGCAAGGAACAGAAGGCGCGTGTAGCGGAAGGGCGCGACGACCGAGACGGGCGCGGCCCGCACCGAGGCGGTGATCGTGAAATAGGCGCCGGGGGCGACGAGCACCATCATGGCGATCGGGCCCCAGGGCGGATCGGCGGGCAGGAGCCGGCCCGGCCCGGCGAGCGACCAGACCAGCCCCACCGCGAGGATGGCGAACATGGCATGGGCGGCCAGCACCAGCGTCGGCAGCGCGCGCGGCGCCTGACGGTTCAGCAGGTCGCGCCCCGAGAGGCACAGCATGGCGAGCACGGCGATGGCGGCGCCGGGCGCGATCCCCGCCTGCCACGGCTGGAGCACGACCAGAACGCCCGCGAAGCCCACCGTCGCCGCGGTCCACCGCCGCCAGCCGACCTGCTCGCCGAGAAACAGCGCGGCGCCCGCCATGACGGCCAGCGGCGTGGCCTGCAGGATCGCGCCCACGACCGTCAGCGGCGTGGTGCCGAGAGCCACGATCATCGAACTGGTGCCGACGATCTCGACCGCGTTGCGCCCCAGCACCGCCGGGTGGGCGGCCTCGCGCACCAGCAGCCGCTCGCCGCGGAACAGGGCGAGGCTGGCGAAGGTGACAAGGCCCGAGAGCCCCAGCAGAAACACGACCTGCGGCTGCGCCATGTGCCCGGCGGCGAGCTTGATGGCGAGGTCCATCATCGCGAAGAGCGCCATCGCCGCGACCATCAGCGCGATGCCGGCGGCGTGCTCGATGCGCGGTTTTTCGAGGGGCGTCGCGGTGGGGGGCGCGGCCATTCAGCGCCCGCCCTCGTCGCGCCGCTTGCGGTCGAGCTTGACGCCGTAAAGCTCCAGCTTGTGGCCCATCAGGCGGTAGCCGAGGCGCTCGGCGATCCGTTCCTGCAGCGCCTCGATCTCGGCGTCGACGAACTCGATCACCTCGCCCGAGTTCATGTCGATCAGGTGGTCGTGGTGGGCGCGCTCGGCATCCTCGTAGCGCGCGCGCCCGTCGCCGAATTCCAGCTTGTCGAGCAGGCCCGCCTCTTCGAACAGCTTGACGGTTCGGTAGACGGTGGCGAGCGAGATGCGCTCGTCGCGGGCCTGGGCGCGGGAATGAAGCTCTTCCACGTCGGGGTGGTCGCGGCTCTCCGACAGAACCTCGGCGATCACGCGGCGCTGCTCGGTCAGGCGCAGCCCCTTCGCTTCGAGGCGGTCGAGGAGCGTGTCGGACATCGGGGCCTCGTCTCTCGTCTCGCCCCGTCGGATAGCCCATCGTCGCCGCGCGTGGAAGGCGCTGCGGGCGGGCCGAAATTTCGTACGAAATTTCGGCGCCATTCTTCGTATGAAGAATGGGACGGGCGCGTCAGGGCTGGCGGGTCTCGGCCCAGTCACCGGCGAGCAGCTTGCGCACCTTCTCTGCCACGGCCTGCGCGGTGATGCCGAAATGGGTATAGAGATCGCCCGCGGGCGCCGACTCGCCGAAGCCGTGCATCCCGATGAATCCCGCCTTCTCGCGCTTGCCCCGCTCGCCGAAGAGCCACCGGTCCCAGCCGAAGCGCACTGCCGCCTCGACCGCCACGCGCACCGGCCCGCCGGGCAGCACGCGCTTGCGATAGGCGTCGTCCTGCGCCTCGAAGAGTTCCCAGCAGGGCATCGAGACGACGCGGGTGCCGATCCCCTCGGCCTGCAGGATGTCGCGCGCGGCCATCGCCACGGCGACCTCGGTGCCCGTGGCCATGAGGATCGCCTGCCGCTTGCCGTCGGCATCGGCCAGCACATAGGCGCCCTGCGACGTCAGGTTCTTCGACGTGTGCTGCGTGCGCACGGTCGGCACGCCCTGCCGAGAGAGGGCGAGCACGGTCGGCCCGTCGGTGCGCTCGAGCGCCACTTCCCAGGCTTCGGCCGCCTCGACCGTGTCGGCGGGGCGGATCGTCAGCATGTTGGGAATGGCCCGAAGGGCGGCGAGGTGCTCGACGGGCTGGTGCGTCGGCCCGTCCTCGCCCAGACCGATGGAATCGTGCGTCATCACGTAGACGACCGGCTGGCTCATCAGCGCGGCGAGCCGCATCGAGGGGCGCGCGTAGTCGGAAAAGCACAGGAACGTGCCGCCATAGGGGCGCAGGCCGCCGTGCAGCGCGATGCCGTTCATCGCCCCTGCCATCCCGTGCTCGCGGATGCCGTAGTAGACGTAGCGGGCCTTGCGGTTGGTCTCGTCGAACGCACCGAGGCCCTGCGTCAGCGTGTTGTTCGAGCCGGTCAGGTCGGCCGAGCCGCCGAAGGTCTCGGGCAGGACCGGGTTGATCGCTTCGAGCGCGGTCTGGCTCGCGGCCCGCGTGGCGGCCTTGGGCTGCTCTTCGGCGGCCGTCTTCTTGACCGCGCGCAGGGCGCTCGAGACCTTCTTCGGCAGCTCGCGCGCCTGGATGCGATCCCACTCGGCCCTCTTGCGGGGGCTGAGCTTGTCGAGCCGGGCCTGCCATGCCTCGCGCTCGGCCCGGCCGCGGGCGCCGATTGCCTCCCACGCGCCCTTGAGCTTGGCGGGGATCTCGAAGGGCGCATGCGCCCAGCCATAGGCCTTGCGCGTCTCTGCGACGAGCTCGGCGTCGGTCAGCGCGCCGTGGGCCTTGGCGGTGTCCTGCGCCGACGAGCCGAGACCGATATGGGTGCGCGCGGCAATGAGAACCGGGCGGTCGGCCTGTCTCGCGGCGGACAGCGCGTTGTCGATCGCCACCGGGTCGTGCCCGTCGACGGCCATCACCTCCCACCCGCTCGCGGCGAAGCGGGCCATCTGGTCGGTCGCGTCGGCCAGTCTGACCTTGCCGTCGATGGTGATGCCGTTGTCGTCGAAGATCACGGTCAGGCGGTCGAGCTTCTGCCGGCCGGCGAGCGTGATCGCCTCTTGGCTGATCCCCTCCATCAGGCAGCCGTCGCCGGCGAAGACCCAGGTGCGGTGGCTGACGATCTCCTCGCCCCAGACGGCGCGAAGATGCGCCTCGGCCATCGCCATGCCGACGCCGTTGGCAACGCCCTGGCCGAGGGGGCCGGTCGTGGTCTCGATGCCGGGTGCGTCGCCGTATTCGGGGTGCCCGGCCGTCCTCGAGTGCAACTGGCGGAAGGCGCGGATCTGCTCGATCCCCATTTCGGGATAGCCCGAGAGGTGCAGCAGCCCGTAGAGCAGCATCGAGCCGTGCCCGTTCGACACCACGAAGCGGTCGCGGTCGGGCCAGTCCGGCGCGGCGGCATCGAACTTCAGGTGCTTCTCGAAGAGCACGGTGGCGAGGTCGGCCATCCCCATCGGCATGCCCGAATGGCCCGACTTGGCGTGCGCCACCGCGTCGAGCGCCAGCACGCGCAGGGCGGCGGCCTTCTGCCAGTGGTCGGGGTGGGTCTGCTGGAGGGTCGCGATGTCCACTTTGACGGTCCTCTCGTGCTCGGCCGGCGGCGCGCTCGGCCCTGTCGTCCTCCGGCCCCTGCACGCGGCCGCTTGGCTGTCCGGGCGCGGTGTAGCAGCGGGGCGGGTCCCGTCAAGCCAAGGGTCGGGGCGACGGAGCCGAGGGAAGCGGGCGGCTTCGCGCAGCGCATGAAGAAGCCGGGGTAAGCGGCTGACGGGGCAGGGGGAGCATTCGGCGGCGAGAGGCGCTAGGATGGACGCGAGCGAGAGGGGCGGGCGATTCGCGGAGCACCGCCCCCGGGCCGCCGCCGGTCGTCGCACGGGCGTATACGCACGGGTGGACAGGCGGCGCAGACGGGCGAGGAGGACGAGCATGGCCAGCACGACCGACATGGCAGAGATCGAGCGGCGCCTCGCGGCGGCGATGGACCGGCTGGGCGCCGCGCTGGCGCGGCCGCCCGCACAGCCCGGACCCGATCCCGCACTGGCCGAGGCCCTGGCGGCGGCCGAGGCCGAGCGCGACCGGGCTCTCTCGCGGGCCGAGGAGGCCGAGACCGAGCTCGCCGAGGCGAAGGGATCGGGCGAGGCGGGGGAGGCTGCGCTGCGGGCCGAGCTCGACGGTCTGCGCGAGGCGCTCGAGGCCGAGACGACCGCCAATTCGCAGCTGCGCGAGCGTGTCGCCGCGCTGAAGGAAAAGAAGGACGCGCTCGCCACCCGCGTCGCCGAGCTCGAGGCCGAGGCCGAGCGCCTGCAATCCGCCCGCGACGCAGACCGCGCCGAGCTCGACGAGATCATCGCCGCGCTCGAACCGCTCGTGAGGGAGCAGCCCCATGCCTGACGTGACCGTGACCATCGGCGGCCGCGACTTCACCGTCGCCTGCCAGGACGGCGAGGAGCCGTTCCTGCGGACGGCCGCGACCATGCTCGACCAGGAGGCGAGCGCCCTGGTCGAGCAGATCGGCCGCGTGCCCGAGAGCCGGATGCTGCTGATGGCGGGCCTGATGCTCGCCGACCGGACCGCCTCGTGGGAGGAGCGCGCCCGCGCCGCCGAGGCGCGGCTGGCCCAGCAGGAGGGGAAGGCTGCCGAGGGCGCTGTCGACCCCGGCACCCTGCAGCGGCTGGCCGATCTCGCCGCGCGGGCCGAAGCGATGGCCGAGGCGGCCGAGGACCGGGCGGGGTGAGCGCCGCTCGGCCTGTCGGCCGCCACGCCGCTCAGGCGTTGGCTTCGCGGATCTTCTCGGCGGCGTCCTTGTCGTAGCCGACGCCCTTCTGGTCGAAGAGCTGGTCGAGCTCGCCCGACAGCGTCATCTCGGTGATGATGTCGCAGCCGCCCACGAACTCCCCCTTGACGTAAAGCTGGGGAATCGTCGGCCAGTCGGAATAGTCCTTGATCCCCTGGCGGATGTTCTCGTCGGCCAGCACGTTCACGTCGGCGAAGTCCACGCCCATGTAGGCAAGCACCCCCGCGACGCGGCTCGAGAAGCCGCATTGCGGCATCGACTTTGTGCCCTTCATGAAGAGCACCACGTCATTGCCTGTCACCGTTTCCTTGATCTGGTCCTCGACCGTCGCCGTCATCTCTCGTCCTTCTCCTGTTCGCGGGGGCCCGCTCCGTGTCTTGAGGCCCCCTCGTCTGCGCCCGGCGCGCTCCGCGGCACGAAGCGCCTCGCATAGGCCTGCGGGTCGCGCGGGACACGGATCTGGGTCGCGTGCCCGCCGCCCAGGCCAGAGCTATATTCCACGTCGATGATATGGTCGCCCTCGCCGGGCGCAATCCCCCGCGGGCGGTCTGCCTCGCGACGTATCGTCTGACGCGCCTTGAGCCAGACGGTGAGGGCGATGGCCACGACGAGCCCCGCGATCAGCGCGACCTCGCCCGTCACCGCGTGCTCATCCCTTGCCGTGGCGTTCGGCCTCGCGGATCAGCCAGTCGGCGCTGCGCTGGGGCGCGAGCTGCTCTGTCGGGCCCTGTTCGCGGCCGAGATAGGAGAGGAAGGTCGGGCGCGCGTCGGGGTCGATCTCGCGCCACGCCCGCCATTCGCGCACGCCCGCGTAGACGAACACCGCAAGGTGCGGCAGCAGAAGGAGAAGGACGAGGAATGTCCTCAAGCCGCCCTCACTGCGGCGCCCGCGTGGTGAGCGCCAGCGCGTGGAGCTCGCCCGCCGACCCGTCCATCTTGCCCTTGAGCGCGGCGTAGACGGCGCGCTGCTGCTGCACGCGGTTCATGCCGCGAAAGCTCTCGTCGACGACCTGCGCGGCGAAATGCGCACCGTCGTCGCCCTCGACGGTGATCTGCGCGTTGGGAAAGCTCTCCTTGAGCAGGTCCTCGATTTCGCGCGCCGTGATCATTGGGATCCTCCAGATTGGTCCGTCCATCAGGAGGGTAGGGGCGGCAACGGCCTCCCGCAAGGGCACGTCGCGTCGGCCCGGGCCCGGTCGGCCGCGTCGGTCAGCCGGCGATGCCGCCGACGAGCGCACCGACACCGAAGGCGACCGCGGCGCAGGTGCCGCCCACCGCCACCGTCTCGAGCACGCAGCGGGTCAGCCGCTCCTCTGTCGCGCGCCAGCGCAGGAGGCCGAGGCCGACGAGCGCGGCGCAGGTCGCCCCGACCGACAGCCAGACGGTGAGCGGGTCGGTCGCCGGCCGCAGGAAGTAGGGCGCGAGCGGGACCGCCCCGAAGACGACGAAGGCGCCGAAGGTGACCAGCCCGTCGCTCGCCGGTGTCGCGCTGCGCATGTCGGGCATGTCGAGTTCGTAGGACATCATCATGTCCACCACCAGCTCGGGGCTCTTCATCAGATGCGTCGCGGCCGCCTCGGCATCGTCGGGCGAAAGGCCCCGCTCGATCAGCATCTGCACCACCTCGGCGCGCTCCTGCCCGGGGCTCCGGCGCAGCTCGCGCAGCTCGCTGGCGCGCTGCGAGAGGTAGAGGTCGCGCTGCGAGCGGGTGGACAGGAATTCGCCCAGCCCCATCGAGGTGGCGTCGGCGAAGAGGTTGGCCAGCCCGAAGACGAGCACCGCGAGCGCGCCCACCTCGGCCGCGCCCTCGGCCGAGGCGCCGGCGAAGCCCGCGACGATGGCGAAGGTCGTCACGATCCCGTCGTTGCCGCCGTAGACGATCTGCTTGAGGAATTCCTGAAGGCGCCCGAGGTGATGCACCTCGGCGCGGTGGGCCTGCCAGTCGATCGGGTCGTTGGTCATCGTGCTCTCCCTCGCGCAGCCTCGCGCGGCGTGGGGCCGGCCGGAAGGGGTCTTGCGCGCCCGAGCGTTTCGCTCGGACAAGCCGTGGCCGCGCAGGACGGCAGCGGGGCCCGGCGGGGCCACGCCGGCGCATCGGTCGCGGCGTGCGGGGCGTTACTTTCTCGGCCACGCGGGCTATATGGCCGATCGAGCACGAGGGAGCGAAGCGACATGCGCGATCTGAAGATCCCCGACCAGCGCCACCCCGAGAAGGCGCACCGCAAGGACAACGCCCAGCCGAAGAAGCCCGCGTGGATCCGCGTCAAGGCGCCTTCGGGCAAGGGCTATCACGACACCGCCAGGATCATGCGGGAACATCGCCTGACCACCGTGTGCGAGGAGGCCGGCTGCCCGAACGTGGGCGAGTGCTGGAGCCAGGGCCACGCCACCATGATGATCATGGGCGAGGTCTGCACCCGCGGCTGCACCTTCTGCAACGTGGCCACGGGCCGGCCCGACGCGCTCGACGTGTTCGAGCCGGGCCGTGTGGCCGACGCGGTCCAGAAGCTCGGGCTGAACCACGTGGTCATCACCTCGGTGGATCGCGACGATCTGGAGGACGGAGGCGCGGAGCATTTCGCGCAGACGATCCGCGCCGTGCGCCACCGCGCGCCCGAGACGACGATCGAGATCCTGACGCCCGATTTCCTGAAATGCCCGCCCTCGGCGCTGGAGAAGGTCGTCGAGGCGAAGCCGGACGTCTTCAACCACAATCTCGAGACGGTGCCGGGCCTCTACCAGGAGGTGCGGCCGGGCGCGCGCTACTTCCATTCGTTGCGGCTGCTGCAGCGGGTGAAGGAGCTTGATCCGTCGATGTTCACGAAGTCGGGCATCATGGTGGGCCTCGGCGAGGAGCGGCCGCAGGTGCTGCAGGTGATGGACGACATGCGCTCGGCCGATGTCGACTTCATCACCATCGGCCAGTACCTGCAGCCCACGCCCAAGCACCACGCGGTGGCGCGGTTCGTCACGCCCGAGGAATTCGGGGCCTACGAGAAGGCGGCCTGGGGCAAGGGCTTCCTGATGGTGTCGGCCACGCCGCTCACGCGCTCGTCCTACCACGCCGGCGACGACTTCGCCCGCCTGCGCGCCGAGCGCGAGAAGCGGCTGGCCGCGATGGAAGCGTGACAGGGCCGCAGGGCAAGAGTCTTCATGAAGACTCTTGCAAATTCCTTCTGACAAGGAATTTGCGCCCGGCCGCGCCGCAAGTCACTCCGCGTCTGGGTCCGCCACGGGCGCAAGTCCCTTGACGTAGGCCGCGATCGCCTCGCGATCCTCCGCCGGAAGTTCGGCGGTGTTGTTCACGACGCTCGCCATGGTGCCGCCGGCGCTGTCGTAGTCGGGGGTGAACCCTGTCTCGAGGTAGTAGGCGATGTCGGCGGCCGACCAGTCGAGCGCGGCCGGCGTGATGTTGGGGATGCGACCGCGCCCCGAAGGGTTGTCGGCCCCGCCCATCCACAACGCCACGTCGAGCCCGCCCCACTGGTCGCGCGGGGTGTGGCACTCGGCGCAGTGGCCCAGCGCCTCGACGAGGTAGCGGCCGCGCTCAAGCGTCTCCGACGGGGCGGCGGCCACCCAGTCGTCGGAGAGGTAGCGCCACTTCCACAAGCCGATCCCGCGGCGCAGCGTGTAGGGGAAGGCGAGCGCGTTGGGCTCGTTCTCGCGGTCCGACTCGGGCAGCGTCTGCAGGAAGGCCCAGAGATCGGCGAGATCGCGGTCGGTCATGTGGATGTAGGCGGTGTAGGGGAAGGCCGGGTAGTAGTGCGCCCCCTCGGGCGAGACACCGCGCAGCATGGCATTGGCGAAATCCCCGACCGACCAGGCGCCGATACCGGCCTCGGGGTGGGGCGAGATGTTGGGCGCCACGAAGGCGCCGAACTCGCTCTCCAGCCGGTGGCCGCCGGCCAGCACCAGCCGCGCCTCGCCCTCGGCCCCGTCCTCGGCGTGACAGGAGGCGCATCCACCGGCGTGGAAGACAAGCCGCCCGCGCTCGGCGTCGGTCTCGACCGCCGCGATCGTGTCCAGTCGCGCCTCGGGCAGCGGCTGCGGCCGCGAGATCCACCACGCGCCCCCGGCGGCGAGGGCGGCGATCAGGACGACAAAGAGGAAGAAGCGGCGCATCGTGCCTCCGGCTGTTCGCCTCGCGCTCCCACGGAGTACCCGAGCGCGCACGGGGTTTCCAGCGTGCCATCGCCGGAACGGGGCGGCGGAAGCCGACGCACAGCGTGTGCGCCTTGGGTGGCCCGGCCAGCGCCCACCCGGGCCGGCATGCCCTCGGCCCGCCACGGGCCTCGCCCCTCGTTAGCGCGTCCGCACATGGGTAACCCGCCGTCCGGGTCCGCGGTCGAGGCGACGGCGAGGCCACGCCGACCGCCATGCGGGTGCGGGGCGGGTCGGACGGGGCGTGTCGGACGGGGCGGGCGCCGTCGTCGGCGCTCGGTTGCGCGCGCCCGCCCCGCCCCACGGATCAGTTCAGTTCGGGGCCGCGATGCGCCTCGTGGCAGGCCTGGCAGGTGCCCCCCAGCGCGCCGACGGCGGGGCCGAGCGCCTCCTGGCCCGTCGCGGCCACCTCGGCCAGCGCGGCGGCCTGCGTGCCGTAATCCTGCCACTTGGAGGCGAAGTCGTCGAAATCTTCCCAGATCGAGGGCTGGGCGCGGGTCGTGTCGAGCATGATGTTGTCGGAGCCCTCGGGCCAGTGGAACGCCTGGTCGAGCTGCGAGATCGCGACAAGGTTGGCGGCGGCGAGCGCCGCGGTGTCGGCGTCGTACTCGACGGTGCCGCGGGCCATGCCGCCGAGCATGCCGAGGTTCAGCGCCATGACCTTGAACTGGCCCTGCCGCGCGGCGACCTGGTTCTCGAAATCCTGCGCGAGCGTCGCGGCGGGCGCGAGGGCGAGGGCGGCGGCGAGGCTGGCGGCGGCGGCTCGGGGGCCGAGGCCGTTGGCGTGGCGGATCATGTGCTTCTCCTGGTGGTTACTTTTCGGGCGCCTTCCGGCACCGGAGCCATACTAGGGCGGAATGTCGCAGACGCACGACACGGCTGGCCCGGGTCTGGTCACGGTTTCGTGATCCGTGGCGGCGTTCGCAGGGCACGGTTCGGAGCGCATGGGCGTGCCGGCCGAAGGTACGGAGGGGTCAGAAGGTCCTCGGCCCGGGGATGCGTGTGACGCCCATCCAGTCTGGCCAGCCCATCCACCGCTCCACCGCGACGAGCACGAGGCAGGCCACGACCACGCCCACGACCAGCAGCACGCGTGAGAGCGGCGGCGGCCGGTCGGCCCAGCGCTTCATCCGGAACAGCCAGTGCAGCCCGGGGATCATCGCACCCTCCGCAGGTCCGTCCGGCTCGGGCCCTTCCCGCTCCGGCCCTTCCCGCTCCGGCCCGACTCGCCCGGCCCGACTCGCCCGGCCCGACTCGCCCGGCCCGACACGCTCCGGCCCGACACGCTCAGGCGCGCGCCCCGGACGCGACCCGCGCCTCGTCGGTGGTGGCCTCCTGCGTGTCGTCGACGAATCGCACGGCCCCGATATGCGGCAGATTGCGATTGGACTGGGCGTAGTCGATGCCGTAGCCCACCACGAACTCGTCCGGAATCTCGAAGCCGGTCCAGCTCGCGCGGATCTCCACCTCCCGCCGGGAGGGTTTGTCGAGCAGCGCGATCGTCTCCAGCCGCCTCGGCTGGCGCGCGCGCAGCAGGTGGACGACATGGGCCAGCGTGTGCCCGGTATCGACGATGTCCTCGACCACCAGCACATCGCGCCCCGCGATCTCGCCGCGCAGGTCCTTGAGGATGCGCACCTCGCGCGAACTCTCCATGCCGCTGCCATAGGACGACGCCTCGAGAAAGTCGACCTCGACGGGCAGATCGAGCTCGCGCACCAGATCGGCGATGAAGATGAACGAGCCGCGCAGAAGCCCCACCACCACCAGCTTGTCGGTGCCCTCGAAGGCGCGTTCGATCTCGCGGGCGAGGTCCTCGATGCGGGCCGCGATCGTCTTGGCCGAGATCATCCGGTCGACCACATACGCGCGCCCCTCGTGCGATACCGGCATGGCCGCGCCTCCCTGCTGCGTCCCCGTCCCGCTGGCGGTGCGGCGGGCTTTCCCCTTGAACTCGGGGCCGGAGCATACGATCTGTCGCCCCATTGTCCACGACCCGAAAGGCCCCGTCGGCCCGAGATGCCCACGCATTCCGAGACCCGCACGCTGCCCTACACCGCCGACCAGATGTACACCCTGGTGGCGAATGTCGACCGCTATCCCGAGTTCATCCCGTGGACGGCGGCGTCGCGCGTGCGCTCGCGCCGGACTGCGGGCGAGGCCGTCATCATGGATGCCGACCTGATCATCTCGTTCAAGGTCTTCCGCGAGCGCTTCGGCAGCCGGGTGACGCTGTGGCCAAGAGAGCGGCGGATCGACACCGAGTATCTCGACGGCCCGTTCCGGCACATGATCTCGAAGTGGCATTTCGAGGATCTGCCCCAGGGCGGATGCGAGGTGCATTTCTACGTCGATTTCGAGTTCAAGAACCGCCTGTTGCAGGGCGCGGCGGGGATGTTCTTCAACGAGGCGATGCAGCGGATCGTGCGCGCCTTCGAGGGCCGTGCCCGCGATCTCTACGGGCAGCCCGACGACGCGCATGCGTCCGCCCCCCCCGCCGGCAGCGCGCCGGTCGCGTCCGGCCGCGGCGGATGAGAGGGGCGGCGCGGGCCGCGGACGATCGGGGGGGGCGGCCCGGTCTCGCCGGGCGACTGGCGGGCTTCGCCTGCCGTGCCACCCCGACCGAGTCCGCCCTCGCCACCATGCGCCTCAGCCTGTTCGACTGGGCGGCCTGTGCCATCGCCGGCGCGGCCGAACCCGCCGCCGCGATTTTGCGCGCCCAGGCCGAGGCCGAGGGCGGCGCAGGCCAGGCGAGCCTCGCCGGCAGCCCGGCAATGCGCGTGCCCGCCCGGGCCGCGGCGCTGGTGAACGGCGCCGCCTCGCACGCGCTCGACTACGACGACACCCACATGGGCCCGGTCCTGCACCCTTCGGTCGCCGTGCTGCCCGCCGCGCTCGCCGTGGCCGAGCGGCAGGGCGCAGGCGGGGCGGAGACGCTCCGCGCCGCCCTCGTCGGCGCCGAGATCATGGTGCGGCTCGGCCTCTGGCTCGGCCCCGACCATCCGGGCCGCGGCTTCCACCCGACAGCGACCTGCGGCGCTTTCGGGGCGGCCGTCGCGGCCGGCCTGCTCGCCGGGCTCGACGCGGGCCGGATGGAGCAGGCGCTCGCCATCGCGGCGACGCGGGCGGCGGGGCTGCAATCTGTCTTCGGCTCGATGGGCAAGCCGCTCAACGCCGGCACCGCTGCCGCCGCGGGCATCGAGGCGGCCGACCTCGCCGCCGCGGGCTTCACCTGCCCGCCCGCGGCGCTCGACGGGCCGCAGGGCTTCGGCCCCGCGCATGGCGGCGCGGCCCGGTCGGAGGCGCTGCTCTCGCTCGATGCCCGCTGGGAGATGGCGCGCGTCAGCCACAAGCTGCACGCCTGCTGCCACGGCCTGCACGCCATGCTCGAGGCGCTCGCCGGGCTCGACCTGCCCGCCTCCGATATCGACCGCGTCACGGTGCGGACCCATCCGCGCTGGCTCGCCGTCTGCGACGATCCCGCCCCGACCACGGGGCTCGAGGCCAAGTTCTCCTACCGGCTGACCGCGGCGATGGCGCTGGCGGGGCGCGACACCGGCGACCCGGCGACCTTCTCCGCCGCCGCCTGCACCGAGCCTGCGCTCGTGCGCCTGCGCGACCGGGTCGACGTGGTGGGCGACCGCGCCCTGCCCGAGACGGCGGCGCAGGTCGACGTCACCGCCCGCGGCGGCGCGACAACCCGGCTAGTCCATGACATCGACACGCCGCTGCCGCCCGAGCGTCTGCGCCGCCGCCTCGAGGCCAAGGCAGGCGTCCTGGCCGGTGCCGAGAGAGCCGCCACCCTCGCCGCGGCAACCCTGGCGGATGTCCCCGACATCGCCGAGGTCGGACGCCTTCTGCGTGAGGCGCCGGCCTGACGAGCCCCCGTACGGCCCCGGCCCCCGTACGGCCCCGGCCCGCCCCTTCTTCTTGCTGCAAGTATCCCGGGGGTGCGGGGGCTGGCCCCCGCTTCTGTCCCCCCGGCCTGCGCCGCCGTCAGTCGGGCAGCGCTGCCAGCACCATCCGCAGGGCGTGCTCGACGGAGGCCGCCCGCACGGGTGCCCGGCCGAGCGGGCCGAAGTCCACGGTCTCGGCGCGCACGCCCGTCGCGTCCGCCAGCGCGAAGCACACCCGCCCCTCGGGCTTGTGCTCCGACCCGCCGGGGCCGGCGATGCCGGTGACCGCGACGGCGAGGCCCGCCTGCGCGCGCGCCAGCGCCCCCTCGGCCATGGCGCGCGCCACCTCCTCCGACACCGCGCCGCGGGCGGCGATCAGCGCGGGGTCGACGCCCAGCAACTCCGCCTTCGCGGCGTTGGAGTAGCTCACCCAGCCCCGGTCGAACACGGCAGACGAGCCGGGCACCTCGGTCAGCGCGCCCGCGATCAGCCCGGCGGTGCAGCTCTCGGCGGTGGCCAGTCGCACGCCCGCCGCTTTCGCCCGGGCCACGGCCTGATACGCCAGCGCCGTCATCCCGGCAGCAGGACCAGATGCGCCAGCGCCGCGAGCGCGGCCACCGCGGCCGCCGCCCAGAGCCCGGCGAAGACGTCGTCGGCCATCACGCCCGTCGCGTCCTTCCGCCGGTCGAAGATGTTGGCCGGCCACCACTTGTAGATGTCGAAGAAGCGGAATCCGAAAAAGGCCACGACGATCCCCGGCCAAAGCGCGAGGACGGCCGAGCCGGTCATCGCCGCCCCGATCGAGACGGGCATCAGGGCGATCCACTGGCCCACCACCTCATCGATCACGATCTCCGAGCGGTCGGGGTCCGGGTCTCCCGCCGTCTCGAGCGCCACCGCCCGCAGGCCCGCCGCATAGACGAGCGCGGCAGCGAGCGCGAGCAGCGCCGGCCCGCCGGCCGCGTGCAGCCCCCAGGCCATCGGCAGGGCCGCGAGCGAGCCCCAGGTGCCAGAGGCGGGCCGCAGGCGGCCCACATGCAGGACGGTGACGAAGAGGCGCGTCAGGCGCATGCCGCTCCCCCGACCAGCGCCACGGTGGCGAGCGCGGCGATCCCCTCCTCGCGGCCGGTGAATCCCAGCCGCTCCGACGTGGTCGCCTTGACGCTCACCCGTCCCGGCTCCAGCCCCATGATCTCCGCCAGCCGTGTCTGCATCGCGCCTGCATGCGGCCCGATCTTCGGCCGTTCGCAGACGAGCGTGCAGTCGACGTTGCCGACGCGAAAGCCGCGCTCCGCCGCGAGCCCGACCGCGTGGCGCAGGAAGATGTCCGAGGCCGCGCCCTTCCATTGCGGGTCCGACGGGGGGAAGTGCCGGCCGATATCGCCCTGTGCGAGCGCGCCGTAGATCGCGTCGGTGATCGCGTGCATGCCCACGTCGGCGTCGGAATGCCCCTGCAGGCCGCGGTCGTGGGGCACCTCCACGCCGCAGAGGATCACCGCCGTGCCCGCGCCGAAGCGGTGCA
This sequence comes from Rhodobacteraceae bacterium HLUCCA09, assembly GCA_001314685.1. Taxonomy (GTDB): domain Bacteria; phylum Pseudomonadota; class Alphaproteobacteria; order Rhodobacterales; family Rhodobacteraceae; genus HLUCCA09. The sequence continues at coordinate 29,972 of LJNT01000055.1, read as the reverse complement.
CATCGTAGCCGTTGCCGAGGCGGATTTCCATGTGGCCGGCGTCTCCCTCCTGGTCGGCGAGGATGCGCGCGGCGCGCGGCCAGTCCTCGGGACGGGTGAGCTTGATGTTGTCTTCCTCGCCCGGAACGATCGCCACGTCCAGCCCCGCCGCGCGCGCAACCTCGACGTCGTCGGCCGCGCCGGGCGGTGCGCTCGCATGCGCCGCCCGGATCGCGCCGAGGCGAAAGCCCTGCGGCGTCTGCGCCCGCCACAGCCCGTCGCGCGGGGCGGTCTCGGCCACCGTCCCGCCGGCACCCTCGCGCCAGAGCGCATCCGTCACCGGCAGGGCGGGCGCGGCGCCGGGGGCATGCTCCACCGCGGCCAGCACCCGGTCGATCAGCGCGCAGGTGACGAAGGGGCGCGCCGCGTCATGGATCAACACATGCGTCACGCGGTCGGGCAGGGCGGCCAACCCTGCAGCGACCGACCCCGCCCGCGTCGCCCCGCCCGGAACGATCGGCACGGCAGGGGGGAGGGCGGCGCGGGCGAGAGCCGCGTCGTCGGGGTGGATGACCACGACGATCTCGGCGACAGCCGGGTGGGCCGCCAGCGCCGCGACCGTGCGCGCGAGCACCGGCTGGCCGCCAAGATTCTGATATTGCTTGGGAACCTCGCCGCCCATCCGCCTGCCGCGCCCGGCCGCGACCAAGACGGCGCCGACGCGGCGCGGTGCGGCCGGCTCCGGCGCGGCTGGCTCCGGCACGGCCGGATCTGGCGGGGAATGGGCGGTCGGCATGCGCGGACTCTCCGGGGGCGGGCACCCGTGCCGGGCGCGCGGCCATGTCTAGGCGGTGCCGCAGGGCAGGGCAACGGGGCCGCCCTCCCCCCTTGCAAGCGCCCAAAAAACGGGCACATCGGGTCTCGTGGCCATTCTTGCGCCATCCACGCTTTCCAACCCGCGCGGCGACCGCAATATCGGGGACCGCATGCACAAGGATTAAGCACTTGTCCGTTTGTCTTGCAGGGATGCAACTGACACCGCCGGTTCTGCTCGCCCCGCTCGCGGGGATCACCGACCTGCCGTTCCGCCGGGTCGTGGCGCGCTTCGGCGCGGGGCTCGTCGTGTCCGAGATGGTGGCGAGCCAGGAGATCGTGCAGGGCAGGCCCTCGGCCCGCGACAAGGCCGAGCTCGGCCTTGGCGAGCAGGCGAGTTCGGTCCAGCTCGCCGGACGCGACCCCCGATGGATGGCCGAGGCGGCGCGGCTGGTCGCCGACCAGGGCGCGCGGGTCATCGACATCAACATGGGCTGCCCGGCCAAGAAGGTGACAAGCGCGAGCGGCGCCGGCGCCTGCGGCTCGGGCCTCATGCGCGAGCCCGATCTGGCGCTGCGGCTGATCGAGGCGGTGGTGGGCGCGGTCGATGTGCCGGTGACGCTCAAGACCCGGCTCGGCTGGGACGAAACGGTGATGAACGCGCCCCGGATCGCCCGCGCGGCGGAAGGCGTGGGCGTGCGGATGGTCACGATCCACGGCCGCACGCGCTGCCAGTTCTACAAGGGCGCCGCCGACTGGGGCGCGATCCGCCGCGTCAGGGAGGCGGTGAGCATTCCCGTCATCGCCAACGGCGATATCGTGGATGCGGGCACCGCCCGCATGGCGCTCGCCGCCTCGGGCGCCGACGGCGTGATGATCGGGCGCGCCGTGCAGGGTCGCCCGTGGCGGCTCGCGCAGGTGGCCCACGCCCTCTACGGCACGCCCGCCCCGGACGTGCCCACCGGCCCCGCGCTCGCCGACCTGGTGGCCGAGCACTACGAGGCGATCCTGTCGTTTTACGGCGCCGAACCCGGCGTGCGGATCGCGCGCAAGCACCTCGGCTGGTACCTCGACGCCGCCATGCAGGACGGGGCGACCGACGCCGAGGCCGCCCGCGCCCTGCGCCGCCCGCTGCTCGTGGCCGACGACCCCGCCGAAGTGCGCCGCCTGATCGCCGGCGCCTTCGTCGCGCCCCTGCGGCGGGCCGCCTGATGCCGGGTTCGGGCCGCATCTGGGCGTCGCTGCCCATGCCGGCGCTCGTGCTCGACGAGGCGGACCGGATCACGGCGATCAACCCCCCGGCCGAGGAATTCCTCAACACCACGATCCGCTCGGTCGCGGGAGAGCTGGTCTACGACCGTCTCGCCATCGACGCCGCCATCGAGGAGGCGCTGGCCCGCGTCCGCCACAACCGCTCGGCGCTGTTCATCAACGACGTGGCGGTGGGCACGGGCGAGCGCGCGCCCGTCACCTCGACGATCCAGATCGCGCCCATGGTCGACAAGCCCGAGTCGGGGCGGCTGTTGTTCCTGTTCACCCCGCGCGAGATCGCCGGGCGGCTCGGCCGCTCGGCCCATTCCGACACCGCCGCCAAGTCGGCCGTCGGCATGGCCGAGATGCTGGCCCACGAGATCAAGAACCCGCTCGCCGGCATCGCCGGCGCCGCGCAGCTTCTGTCGATGAACCTCGAGAACGGCGACCGCGAGCTCTGCGACCTGATCGTGGAGGAGACGCGCCGCGTCTCGGCCCTGCTCGAGCAGGTCGAGCAGTTCGGCAACATGCGCCCGCCCGAGCTGCGGCCCGTCAACATCCACGACGTGCTCGACCGCGCGCGCAAGTCGGCGCTGGTGGGCTTTGCCGCGCACATGACGATCCGCGAGGATTACGATCCTTCGCTGCCGCCGGCGCAGGCCGATCCCGACCAGTTGTTGCAGATCTTCCAGAACCTGATGAAGAACGCCGCCGAGGCGGCCGAGCGCAGCCCGCGCGCCGGGGCGGGGCGCACCATCAGCGGCCAGTCGGGCGAGATCCGCCTGCGCACCTTCTACGATTCGAGCCTGCGTGTGCGCGGGCGTGACGGCACGCCCGCGCGCCTGCCGCTGCAGGTCGAGATCGTCGACGACGGACCCGGCCTGCCGCCCGCCATCGCCGCCGACATCTTCGAGCCCTTCGTGTCGGGCCGCGAGAACGGCACCGGCCTCGGCCTCGCGCTCGTGTCCAAGATCGTGGCCGATCACGGCGCCTTCATCTCTGTCGACAGCGCCCCCGGGCGCACCGCCTTCCGCCTGTCGCTGCCCGTCGCCCCCGAGGACGGACACGCGCCACCCGAATCCGACGACCCGTAGGAGACCCGCATGGACGGCACCGTTCTCGTCGCCGACGACGACCGCACGATCCGCACCGTTCTGACCCAGGCGCTCACGCGTGCGGGCTGCAAGGTGCACGCGACCTCGAGCCTCGTGACGCTGATGCGGTGGGTCGAGGAGGGAAAGGGCGACCTCGTGATCTCCGATGTCGTCATGCCCGATGGCAACGGGCTGGAAATGCTGCCCAGGATCGGCTCCGAGCGGCCCGGCATGCCGGTCATCGTGATCTCGGCGCAGAACACGATCATGACGGCGATCCAGGCCGCCGAGGCCGATGCCTACGACTACCTGCCCAAGCCCTTCGACCTGCCCGACCTGATGAAGCGCGCGGCCAAGGCGCTGGAGACCAAGCGCCGCGCGGCGCCGCCGCCCCGGGCGGAGCGCCCGGTCGAGGAGGCCGCGGGCGGCGAGCTGCCGCTGGTGGGGCGGACGCCGGCGATGCAGTCGCTCTACCGGCTCGTCGCGCGGGTGATGAACACCGATCTCGCGGTGCTGGTGACCGGCGAGAGCGGCACAGGCAAGTCGCTGATCGCGCGGGCGATCCACGACTTTTCCGACCGGCGCAACCTGCCCTTCGTGGTGGCCAACGCCGAGGACCTGCGCGACCCCGAGGGGCCGGCGCGCATCCTCTCCCGCGCGCGGGGCGGCTCGATCCTGTTCGACGAGGTGGGCGACCTCGACCCCGAGACGCAGGGGCGCATCGTGCGCATGCTCGACGCGATGCCCGCCGAGTCACCGCGCATCATGGCCACCTCCCAGAACGACCTGATGGCGCGGATGGAGGCGGGCGAGTTCCGGCAGGACCTCTTCTACCGCCTGGGCGGCGTGACCATCGCGGTGCCCTCCCTGCGCGAGCGGGTCGACGACATTCCGCTCCTCGCCGAGCACTTCCTCGTCCGGGCCGAGCGCGACGGGATCGGCGCCCGCCGCTTCGCCGAGCCGGCGATGGACCTCGTGCGCGCCTATTCATGGCCCGGCAACGTGCGCCAGCTCGAGAACACGATCCGCCGCCTTGTCGTCACCTCGCCCGAGGAGGAGATCACTCGCCCCGAAGTCGAACTGGTGCTCGGCAACCAGCCCGAGATCGAGCCGCTGGTGGGCGGCGGCGACGGCGAGAAGCTGTCGGCCTCGGTCGCCAAGCACCTGCGCCGCTACTTCGATCTGCACGGCGGCGTGCTGCCCCCGCCCGGCCTCTACCAGCGCGTGCTCAAGGAGGTGGAGGTGCCGCTGATCGAGATCGCGCTCGACGCGACGGGCGGAAACCAGGCCAAATGTGCCGAATTGATGGGCATCAACCGCAATACCTTGAGGAAGAAGATCACCGACCTCGATATTCGCGTGACACGCCGCCGCAAGTTGATGTAAACAGGCAACAAGCCGTGGCCGGCGGGGCACCTTGCCTCGGTCGAGCCACGGGATGATGCGGCGGCAGGGCTTCAGGCGTGCTATATTTGGGCGGCGCGCGTGCCACATGCCGACATGATGGGGGCAGGCACGTGGCACGGCTCGGCCGGCGCATGACTCTCGACGGATTGGCGGGGCTCTACCGGTCTCGTCGCGTCCGGACGGCCGCGACGCTGGGCCTTGTCGTGCTGGGGCCTGTTCTTGCCGCGCTCACCTTCCTGATGCTGGGGCCCTTGGGGCAGGGGGCCGCCTCGCCGGCGCTTCGCGTCGTGCTGCTTGCCGATCTCGTCTACATCCTCGTCGTCGCGGCGCTCGTGCTCGGGCGCGTGGCGCGCATGGTGGCGGCCCGGCGGGCGCGCTCGGCCGGCTCGCGGCTGCACCTGAGGCTCGTCGGCGTCTTTGCCCTCATCGCGCTGATCCCGACCGTCTCGGTCGCCGTCTTCGCCGGGCTCACCATCAATGTCGGGCTCGAGGGCTGGTTTTCCGACCGCGTGCGCAACGTGGTGGGGGCCTCGCTCGACGCGGCCGAGGCCTACGAGGCCGAGCAGGTGCGCGATTTGCGCATCGACGCCGAGGCGCTCGCCCGCTTCCTCGAGAACGCCACGCGCGGGCCCTTCGTGCCGACCGACGGAGAGCTGCGCCAACTGCTCGGGCAGGGCCAGAGCCAGATCCAGCGCGGCTTGAGAGAGGCGTATGTCATCGACGGGGCGCGCGAGATACGGGCCCGCGGCATCGGCTCGTCCTGGGCCTTCAACTACGAGGAACCTCCACGCGAGGCGCTCGACCGTGCCCGCGCGGGTGAAACGGTCGTGATCGAAGACTGGGATATCAACGAGTTCCGCGCTCTCATCGAGCTTGCGGGCCTCGGCGAGCGCTACCTCTACGTGTCTCGCTCGGTCGACGGCGAATTGCTCGCCCTCCTCGACGACACGCAGGAATCCGTCCGCCTCTACACCCAGCTGGAGAACGAGCGGGGCCGGCTGCTGTTCGAATTTTCGCTGCTTTATCTCGGTTTCGCGCTCATCCTCATCCTTGCGGCGATCTGGCTGGGCCTGTGGTTTGCCGAGCGGTTGTCGCGCCCGGTGGGCCGGCTTGCGGGCGCCGCGCAGCGCGTCGGCTCGGGCGACCTGTCGGTGCGGGTGAAGGAGGAGCGGGGCGACGACGAGATCGCCATGCTGGGCCGCGTCTTCAACCAGATGACGCGGCAGCTCAAGGCGCAGCGCGATACCTTGCTCGACGCCAACGCGCAGATCGAGCAGCGGCGGCGCCTGTTCGATTCGGTGCTGTCGTCGGTCACCGCAGGCGTGATCGGGCTGGATGCAGAGGGGCGGGTCGATTTCATGAACCGCTCGGCGCTGCGCATGCTCGACATCGGGGAGAGCGACGACCAGCACGAGGCGCTGGCCGAGGCGGTGCCCGAATTCGCCGGGCTGCTGGCGCGGCTGCGCTCGGGCGAGGGCGGCACGATGCAGGAAGAGATCCGCCTCAACCGCCGGGGCAAGCTGGAGAACCTGCTGGTGCGCATGGCCGAGCGCCGCTCGGAGGACGGGCAGCTCGAGGGATACGTCGTGGCCTTCGACGACGTGACCGACCTCGTGGCCGCGCAGCGCATGGCCGCCTGGGGCGACGTGGCGCGCCGCATCGCCCACGAGATCAAGAACCCGCTCACGCCCATCCAGCTCTCGGCCGAGCGGGTCACGCGCAAGTTCGGCCGCAAGCTGGAGGCGGCCGATGCCGAGGCCCTCGAGGAACTGACCGGCGTGATCGTGCGTCAGACGGGCGATCTGCGCCGCATCGTCGACGAGTTCTCCAAGTTCGCGCGCATGCCCGAGCCCGAGCGCAAGCTGACCGACCTGACCGAGCTGGTTCGCCAGGCGGTGACCTTGCAGCGCCAGCAGCTGGGCAAGTCGGTCAGCGCCGACCTGCCCGAGATGTCCGTCTCGGTCGAGGTCGACGAGACCATGATCGGGCAGGCGCTGACCAACCTCATCAAGAACGCGGGCGAAGCGATCGAATCGCTTCGTGAAAGGGGCGAGCCTGAGGGCTACCGGCCGGAGATCCGGGTGGCTCTGGCGCTGACCGAGACGCAGGCCGTGGTGACGATCGCCGACAACGGCATCGGCCTGCCCGAAGACCGCGCGCGGCTCTTCGAGCCGTATGTCACCACGCGGGAGAAGGGCACCGGCCTCGGCCTGCCCATCGTCCGCAAGATCGTCGAGGAGCATGGCGGGTCGCTGGAGCTGACCGACGCGCCGCTCTTCGAGGGCAACGCCCATCGCGGTGCGTGCGCGGAGATCCGTCTGCCGCGCGCCCTGGGGCTCGAGCAGGCAGCAGAATAATACGGGAGACACAGGCAGATGCGTGACATTCTTATTGTGGACGACGAGCGGGACATCCGCGAACTGGTCGGTGACATCCTGCGCGACGAGGGCTTCACCGTCCGGCTCACGGGCACCTCCGACGGCTGCATGGAGGAGCTCGCCGCCGAGCGGCCGGCGCTGATGGTGCTCGACATCTGGCTCAAGGACAGCCGGATGGACGGGATCGACATTCTCAAGCACGTCAAGCGCGAGATGCCGGAAGTGCCGGTGGTGATCATCTCGGGCCACGGCAACATCGAGATCGCTGTCGCCGCCATCAAGCAGGGCGCCTACGATTTCATCGAGAAGCCGTTCAACATCGACCAGCTCCTCGTCGTGATCCGCCGCGCGATGGAGACGTCGCGCCTGCGCCGCGAGAACACCGAGCTGCGCCGCAAGGATGTCACCGTGGCCGAGATGGTCGGCGCGAGTTCCGCCTTCAAGTCGCTGAAGAACCAGCTCGACAAGGTGACGAAGTCGAACGGCCGGGTGATGCTGACCGGCCCCTCGGGCGCCGGCAAGGAGATCGCCGCGCGCTACATCCACGCCAATTCCGCGCGGGCCGACGCGCCCTTCGTCTCGGTCAACTCGGCCTCGGTCGAGCCCGAGCGGATGGAGGATGTGCTGTTTGGCCGCGAGAGCGCCGAGCGGGGCATCGAGCCGGGCCTGCTGGAAGAGGCGCATGGCGGCGTGCTCTACTTCGACGAGGTGGCCGACATGCCGCTCGGCACCCAGTCGAAGATCCTGCGCGTGCTGGTCGACCAGCAGTTCCAGCGCGTCGGCGGCTCCGACAAGGTGCGGGTCGACATCCGCGTGATCTCGTCGACCAACCGCGACCTGCAGACCGAGATCGAGCGCGGCTCCTTCCGGCAGGAGCTGTATCACCGGCTCAACGTGGTGCCGATCCGGGTGCCGGGGCTCGAGGAACGGCGCGAGGACATTCCCGAACTGGCCCGTCATTTCATCGACCAGCTCAACGAGACGCAGGGCCTGCCGCGCCGTGACCTGTCGGAAGAGGCCGAGGCGCTCTTGCAGACGATGTATCTGCCCGGCAATGTGCGGCAGTTGAAAAACGTCATCGAACGCGTTCTGATCCTTGGAGAAACCGAGCAGCCGATCAGCCCGCGCGAGCTCGATGGCGGCGAGCCGGCCGAGATCGAGGACGGCCGCGTGGTGCTGTCGGGGGCGCTGGCCACGCTGCCCCTGCGCGAGGCGCGCGAACTGTTCGAGCGGGAATATCTGCTCACGCAGATCAACCGCTTCGGGGGGAATATCAGCCGCACCGCGACCTTCGTCGGAATGGAGCGCTCGGCCCTGCACCGCAAGCTCAAGTCGCTCGGCGTGGTGACCTCGGCCCGCGGCGGGGCGCGCGCCGCCCATCTCGACGCGGCGGCGCCGAACCACGCGGCCGAGTGAGGCGCCGGCGCGGCGCGGGGCTTCCCCCCCGGCCACGGGGTCGGGGGCATGCCATCGCGTCGCAGTGCGCGGGAACGATTTGTTCATTGCACTTGCCGTAGGGTAGCGAGTGTGCGCCGGGCATCCGCCTCCGTTCGCAACGCGTGCGCGGGCGCTGCAAGGCGCGGGCGCGACGGGTGCCGGGGCGCAACGGGGAGGCAGCGGACAGGCTGTGCGCATCGAAGAGGTCATCGCCGTACTCGGCGTCGTCGGGCACGACCCCGCGTTGGTCTGCGCGCGCACGGGCGAGTCGCTGTCCGTGATGTGGTGCAACGCGGCGATGGCCCGCGCGGCCGGCCGCGACGCGGTCGACCTGCACGGCGAAGACTTCCTGGCGCTGCTGGGCGACGAGGCCGATACCGAGCTCGGCTACTGGCTCGCCGCCGCGCTGGCCGCCGGGCGCCCCTTTCGCGGGATGCTGCCGTTCCGCACGGGCGGCGGCGCGACGCTGTGGGGCGAGTGCCAGGCCAGCCCGCTCGGCACCGCCGAGGATGGCGGCTGCACGCACTGGGTGCTGCTGATCCGCGACATCACCCCCGACATGGACCTGCGCGACGCGCTCGCGGGGGCCAAGGCCGAGGCCGAGCGCATCCGCGCCCGCCTGTGGGCGGCGATCGAGGCCGCGCCCGACGCCTTCGCGCTCTACGATTCCGACGACCGGCTGGTGATGTTCAACGAGCGATACCGCGAGCTCTACGGCGAGTCGCGCGCGGCGCTCACGCTCGGCACCCCCTTCGAGGAGATCCTGCGCGAGGGGCTGGCGCGCGGGCAATACCCCGATGCCGCGGGCCGCGAGGAAGAGTGGCTGGCAGTGCGCCTCGCCCGGCACCGCGAGCCGAAGGGCCCCATCGAGCAGGAACTGCCGGGCGACCGCCACCTGCAGATCCGCGAGCAGCGCACGCCCGAGGGCGACACCGTGGGGTTCCGCATCGACGTGACCGAGCTCAAGCGCCAGAGCCGCGTGCTCGAGAGCCAGGCGAGGGCGCTGGCCGAGCAGATGGAGCGGATGCGCGAGCTTGCCCGCACCGACACGCTGACCGGCGTGGGCAATCGCCGGGGCCTCGATTTGCAAATGCGCGCGATGGCCGAGCGGCCGCCGCCGCCGGGCCAGGGCCGCGCCTTCCTCCATATCGACCTCGACCGCTTCAAGCAGATCAACGACATGTCGGGCCACGCCGCGGGCGACCGGGTGCTTCAGGAGGTCGCCGGCATCCTTGGCCGTTCAGTCCGCCCCCAGGATTACGTGGCGCGGGTGGGGGGCGACGAGTTCGCCATCCTGATCGAGGCCGAGGATGCGGGCCGCGTGGCCGATGGCGTCGCTGCGCGGGTGATCGAGGCCTGCCGCCTGCCCGTGTTCCACGACGGGGTGGCCTGCCGCTTCGGCGCGAGCATCGGCATCGCCATCGCGCCCGAGAGCGGCGAGACCGCCGGCCTGATGGAAAACGCCGACATCGCGCTCTACGCGGCCAAGGCGCAGGGCCGCAACCGCGCCGCCCGCTTCACCGCCGACCTGCGTCACGCCGCCGAAGACCGCAAGCGGCTGGCCGACGACCTGTTGCGCGCCCTCGAGAGGGGCGAGCAGATCCGCGCGTGGTATCACCCGCAGGTCCGGGCCGAGGACGGGGGCGTGGCGGGCGTCGAGGCGCTGGTGCGCTGGCATCACCCCGAGCGCGGCGTGCTGCCGCCAGATGCCTTCCTCGACGTCGCTGACGACCTCGACGTGACCGCCGAGATCGACCGGCGGATCCTGCGCGCCGCGCTCGAGACCGCCGCCTCCCTCGCCGCGCAGGGGCTCGCGCTGCCCAAGGTGTCGGTCAATGTCAGCTACGGCCGTCTTGCGCGGGCCGACCTGTCGGCCGAGGTCGCCCGCCTCGGGCCGCTGCCCTGTCGCGTCGCCTTCGAGCTGCTCGAGACGATCGACTTCGACCGCGACGGCGGCGAGCTGATGTGGACGATCGACGCGCTGCGCGAGCAGGGCTGCGAAATCGAGATCGACGATTTCGGCTCGGGCCGCGCCTCTCTCTCGACGCTGCTGCAACTCCGCCCCGAGCGGCTGAAGATCGACCGCCGCCTCGTCGCCGCGCTCGACGGAGAGGGGGCGGGCGGCTCGCCGCTCATCCGCGCCATCGCCGACATGGCGCGCGCCCTCGGTATCCGCCTCTCGGCCGAGGGGGTCGAGACCGAGGCGCAGGCAGCCGCGCTGCGCGGCCTCGGATGCGACGTGCTGCAGGGCCACCTCTTCGCCCCGCCGCTCGAGGTCGAGGAGCTGGCCGACTGGCTGGCCGACCGCGCAGCCGCCCCGGCGAGCAGCCCGGCCTGAGCGCGTCTGTCATTATGAAAGGCCACCGCGAGCGTTGACGGTCGCGCGGGGCTCTGCCATGTCGGCCGGACGGTAGAGACGGCGATGGCGGCGCGATGAAGGTGATCATCTGCGGGGCGGGCCAGGTCGGCTGGCAGATCGCCCGACACCTGTCCGGCGAGCGCAACGACATCACTGTCGTCGACCAGAACCCCGATCTCGTGCGCCGCGCCGCCGAGACGCTCGACGTGCAGGGCATCGCCGGCCACGCCAGCTACCCCGACGTGCTCGACCGGGCCGGCGCCCGCGACGCCGACATGGTCATCGCGGCGACCTATTCCGACGAGGTCAACATGGTCACCTGCCAGGTGGCCCATTCGGTCTTCGCCGTGCCGCGCAAGATCGCCCGCCTGCGCGCGCAGAGCTACCTGACGGCGATCTATTCCGACCTCTACCGGCGCGACCACATGCCGATCGACGTGGTGATCTCGCCGGAGCGCGAGGTGGCCGAGGCCGCCCTGCAGCGCCTCGCCACGCCCGCGGCCTTCGACACCGAGAGCTTCCTCGACGGGGCGGTCAAGCTGCTCGGCATCCATCTCGAGGAGGACTGCCCGGTGCTCGGCACGCCCCTGCGCGAGCTGACCGAGCTGTTCTCGACGCTCAACGCCCTTGTCGTGGGCATCAGGCGGGAGGGGACGCTCTTCACCCCCGAGGCGCGCGACCAGCTCTTCGCCGACGACCAGATCTATGTCGCCGCCCACCAGAGCGACGTTGACCGCACGCTCGAGATCTTCGGCAAGACCCCCAAGAAGCAGGAGCGGGTGGTTATCGTGGGCGGCGGCAACGTCGGCCTCGCCGTCGCGCGGGCGCTGGAAGGGTCCGAGCATCGCGTCCGGGCCAAGGTGATCGAGCGCTCTCGCGCCGTGGCCGAGCGGGCGGCCGACGCGCTGGAGCGGACGATCGTCCTGAACGGCGACGGGATGGACAGCTCGCTGTTGCAGGAGGCCAACATCGAGCGGGCCGACGCGGTGCTCTGCGTGACCGACGACGACAAGGTGAACCTGCTCGCCGCCGTGCGCGCCAAGCAGAAGGGCTGCCCCTTCGCCATCGCGCTCGTCAACGACCCCTCGCTGGTGCCGCTGCTCGCCGCGCTCGACATCGACGCCTACATCTCGCCCCGCGCCACCACCGTCAGCTCGATCCTGCGCCATATCCGCCACGGGCGGGTCCGCCGCGTCTATTCCATCGGCGACGCCGAGGCCGAGGTGATCGAGGCGCAGGTGCTCTCGACCTCCTCGATCGCGGGCAAGCTGATCCGCGACGTCGACTTCCCCGAGGGGGCGCTGGTGGGCGCGATCAAGCGGTCGGGCGAGATCATCCGCCCCCGCGGCACCACGCGGATCGTCGAGGGCGATCTGGTGATGATCTTCGCCATGTCCGAGGACGTGCCCGAGGTGGAGCGCCTGCTGCAGGTCTCCATCGACTTCTTCTGAGATGCGCCGCCCGCCGGCCCCCACCGCGCGCGCGAGCGATCCGGGCGGGCGCGGCCCGGCCGGGGGCCTGCTCTGGATCGCCGACCTGCCGCTCTTCGTGGTGCTCATCTGGGCCTTCGCTCTGGCCATGCTGGTGCCCGCCGCGCATGGCGCCGCCGTGGGGGACTGGGGCCAGGCGGCGGTGTTCCTGCGCTGGGGGGCGGGCTTTCTGCTGCTGGGGGTGTTTCTAGGCATCGCCACCGCCTATCGCGAGGCACGGCAGCCCGCCCGCGCCCGCCTGCTGACGCTGCTGGCGGCCTTCGCCGTGCTGCCGCTGATGCTCGCGGCGCCCTTCCACGAGGCCGTGGCGACGACGAGCTATCTGAACGCCTGGTTCGAGATGCTCTCGGCCCTGACGACGACGGGCGCGACGCTGTTCGAGCCCGAGCGGCTGTCGAGCACGGCGCATCTCTGGCGGGCGATCGTGGGCTGGCTGGGGGGCTACCTGATCCTGCTCGCGGCAATCGCCGTGCTCGCGCCGATGAATCTCGGCGGATACGAGGTGCTGGCGACCGCGCCCGCCGGCGCGCCCGAGCGGATCGACCGGCCCGGGCAGGCGGCCGAGCGGCGCGACCGCGTGGTGCGCCACGCCCTGCGGCTGGCGCCCGTCTATGGCGGGCTGACGCTGGCGCTCTGGCTTGGCCTCGTGGTGGTCGGCGAGGGGCCCTTCGTCGCCGCCTGCCACGCCATGGCGGTCATGGCGACCTCGGGCATCAGCCCCGTGGGCGGGCTCGAGCACGGGACGGCGGGCATCGGCGGCGAGGCGCTGATCCTGGTGTTCTTCGTCTTCGCGCTCTCGCGCCTCGCGATATCGCCGATGGCGGGCGAGGGGCGGCTCGCGCAACTGGCCCGCGACCCCGAGCTGCGCATCGCGCTGGCGCTGCTGGTGCTGGTGCCGTCGGTCCTGTTCCTGCGCCACTGGGTCGGCGCGTGGGAGGTGGAGATGGTGGCAGATCTGCGGGCCGCGCTCGGCGCCCTTTGGGGCGCGGCCTTCACCACGTGGTCCTTCCTTTCCACCACCGGCTTTCTCTCGTCGGAATGGGACACGGCGCAGGCCTGGTCGGGCCTCGGCACGACGGGCCTCGTCCTGCTCGGGCTCGGGCTGATCGGGGGCGGCGCGGCGACGACGGCGGGCGGCGTGAAGCTCCTGCGGGTCTACGCGCTCTACCTCCACGGCGCGCGCGAGATGGACCGGTTGAGCCACCCCTCCTCGGTTGGCGGCGCGGGGCCAGTGGCGCGGCGCCTGCGGCGCGAGGGCGCCTATATCGCCTGGGTCTTCTTCATGCTCTTCGCACTGTCGCTCACGGCGGTCTCGGTCACGCTCGCGGCGACGGGCGTGCCCTTCGACGAGGCGATGGTGCTCACGGTGGCGGCGCTGTCGAATACCGGCCCGATCGCCGGCGTCGTGCTCGACGCGCCGGCCTCCTTCATCGCGCTCGACGCGGCGGCCAAGGTCGTGCTCGCCGCCGCAATGGTGCTCGGCCGCCTCGAGACGCTGGCGATCATCGCGCTCGCCAACCCCGCGTTCTGGCGCCGCTGACCGCGCGCGCCCCGCTGCGGCCGCGAAACCCCCCGCGCGGGGGGCTGGCCCCGCCTGCCGTTTCCCGCCATAGTGCCGCCGGGGACGGGTGCGGTGCGCTCCCGTCGCGCGGCGACCGGACCAACGACCGAAGACGACGACCACAATCACAAAAAAAAGGCAACGATACATGGCCGGTGACAAGCAGAACCTGCAGGACGCATTCCTCAATCACGTCCGCAAGACCAAGGTTCCCGTCACGATCTTTCTCATCAACGGCGTGAAGCTCCAGGGCGTGATTACCTGGTTCGACAATTTCTGCGTCCTGTTGCGCCGCGACGGGCAATCGCAGCTCGTCTACAAGCACGCCATTTCCACCATCATGCCCAGTCAGCCGATCAACCTCTACGACGGCGGGGAGAGCTGATCCCCGGCGAGGGCTCAGACCGGGGGTCAGGCGGCGGGCCGGGGCGGCCCGGGCCGAGCGAGTCCGGGCCGAACGAGTCCGGGCCGAACGAGTCCGGCTTGCGCTCGGGCGGCGGGCGGCCGGCCTTCGAGACCGACCGGCCGGTGACGCGCGCGCTGGTGCTCCACCCCGACGTGCCGGGCGACACGGCCCGGCGCGACCCGCAGGCGCGGCTCGACGAGGCGGTGGCGCTGGCGCAGGCCCTGCCGGGGCTGGAGGTGGCCGGCGCCGACGTCGTCGCCCTGCGCGAGGCGCGGCCCGGCACGCTCTTCGGCCCCGGCAAGGTCGACGAGATCGGCGCCCGCGTGGCCGCCGACGAGATCGGCCTCGTGCTGGTCGACGGCCCGGTGACCCCCGTCCAGCAGCGCAATCTCGAACGCGCGTGGAAGACCAAGCTGCTCGACCGGACGGGGCTGATCCTCGAGATCTTCGCCGACCGGGCGGCCACGCGCGAGGGCGTGCTGCAGGTGGAACTCGCCGCGCTCTCCTACCAGCGCACGCGGCTGGTGAGGGCCTGGACCCACCTCGAGCGCCAGAGGGGCGGCCTCGGTTTCGTCGGCGGCCCCGGCGAGACGCAGATCGAGGCCGACCGCCGCGCGCTCGACGAGGCGATCTTGCGTCTGCGCCGCCAGCTCGACAAGGTGCAGAAGACGCGCACTCTCCACCGCGAGGCGCGGGCGAAGGTACCCTTTCCGGTGGTGGCCTTGGTGGGCTACACCAATGCCGGCAAGTCGACGCTCTTCAATCGGCTGACCGGTGCCGAGGTGATGGCCGAGGACATGCTTTTTGCCACGCTCGACCCCACGATGCGGGGGGTGGAACTCGCGACCGGCGCCAAGGTCATCCTGTCGGACACGGTGGGCTTCATCTCCGAGCTGCCGACGCAGCTCGTCGCCGCCTTCCGCGCGACCCTGGAAGAGGTGCTGGAGGCCGACCTGATCCTGCATGTGCGCGACGTCTCGCACCGGGAGAGCGCGGCGCAGGCCGAGGATGTCGAGGCGATCCTGCACGAGCTGGGCGTGGCCGACGAGACGCCGCGGCTGGAGCTGTGGAACAAGGTCGACCGGCTTGACGGCGAAGCGCGCGCGACCGCCGAGGCCATCGCCGCGCGGCGTGACGACGTGCTGCTCATGTCGGCCGCGACCGGCGAGGGGGTGCCCGAGGTGGTGGCCGCGGTCACCGAGGTGCTCGACGGGGCGCGCGAGGACGCGGTGCTGGAGCTGGCCTTCGCCGATGGGCGCAAGCGCGCCTGGCTGCACGAGAACCGCGTCGTGACCGAAGAGCGCCAGGGCGAAAAGGGCTGGCGCCTTTCGGTGCGCTGGACGCCACGCCAGCGCGACGCCTTCCACCGGCTCTGAGGGCGCGCGGCGCTATTCCTTCGGTGCGCCGCCGGCCAGCAGGTCGCGCGTCTCCGGCACCTCGCGTTCCGCCTGCACCATGCGTTCCAGGTCGCGCTCCTCGGTGTTGGCGAGGTCCGCCAGTGCGGAGGGCTCCAGCTCGGCGTTCGCGGCGGGCGCCTGCCTGGCTTGGCGGATGCCTTCCGGGTCGAGGGTGACGATCCGCTGCAGAGGCGGCGGCGCAGCGGCGCCCCGCTTGGCGAGATCGGCGCGCAGCACGCGGATCGCCTCGCCGCGGGCATGGTCGAGATTGGTGTCGCGCTGGTCGATCCAGCCGGCGAAGGCCAGCCGCACCGCACTCCCGCGATCCTCCTCCACCCAGGCCATCGTTGCGGGCTCGGCCAGCACGAAGGGCAGCGCCGCGAGCCGGTGCTGCAGCGCGTCGCGCAGCTCGGCGATGTCGGCCGCCCCGTCCACGTCGAACCCGATGGTGAAGCGGCGCTCGGGGTTGCGGGTGAAGTTCTTCAGCCGTGCCTTGAAGACGGTGGCGTTCGGCACCCGGATGAAGTTGCCGTTGGGCGACAGCAGGATCGTCGCGCGCGAGGTCAGGCGCACGACCTTGCCCACGTCGCCCTCGACCTCGATCAGGTCGAAGGGCGCGAAGGGCTGGCGGATCGAGAGCATCACCGAGGCGATGAAGTTCTCCACCGTGTCGCGCACGGCGAAGCCGATGGCGAGGCCGATGATCCCCGCGGCGCCGAGGATCGAGCCGAGCAGCGCCGTCGCGCCAAGGATGTCGAGCGCCACCACGAGGCCCGCGAGCGAGAAGACGAGCCTGACGACCTGCGCGTAGATCGCCGCGATGAAGGCGTTCGGCGCCAGCGAGCGCCACAGCCGCATCGCCCGCGCGATCGCCGCGCCGAGAAGGTAGATGAGCAGGAACGCCACCAGGGCGACCAGCAGAAGCGGCAGGTAGGCCACGGTCTGCCAGGCCCGGAAAACGAGTCGGTCGCGGATCGGCGCGAGGCGTTCGGCAAGATTGGTCGTGGCCAGCACCCGGTCGTTCACGGCCACCACGCCGTCGACGCGCCGCACGATCTGGGTGAGGCGCGCCGCCGCGGCCTCGTCGATGGCCTGTCCCGTCATCGTCACGACGCCGGCGGCGACGGCGACCTCCACGCCGCCATAGCCGTCGATCTCGGAGAGGATGGCGCGGATGCGCTCGGCGATGGCGGCGTCGGTGTCGGCATCGCTCTGCGTCGCGATGGGGGTGTCGGGCAGGTCCGGGCCATTGATGTCCACCTGCGCGGCGGCGCGCCCGGCCCCGAGCGCAACGGCCCCGAGCGCCAAGGCGACGAGCATGACGACGAGCACGGGCGACAGCGCCGATGCGAGCGTGGAGGCGCCGACGCGCGCGCCCGGGGCGTGGCGTGGGACTTGGCGTGATGCGTGGAGTGTCGGGCGAGCGATGACGAGATCCTTTCGATTTGGCCGATTGAGCCGGCCGTTACGGAACGGCGCCTCAAGACTGGTCTACGGCTTCGGCTCGAGCCGCGTGATGCCCACGCCGCCGGCGCGCGCGAGTTCGGGGTCGAGCGTCATCGGCACGTATTCGCCACGCCGCCACAGCGCGCCGAGATCGTCGTAGTGGCGCGACAGCGGATGGCCGGACTGGCCCGTGGCGATCACGAAGACCGACGAGTCGGGATCGGCGAAGTCGTAGACGCCGCGATAGCCCGGCCCCGCCACATTGGCGAAGGGCGCGCCGGGGGCGCCCGCCGTCGCGCCGAGGTTCAGCGTGTGGTCGCCGCCCGAGGTCGACTGACGGATGTTGACGATCCATTTCAGCACCGGCACCTCGCCGAGCTCGGGGTGGCGGTGGGTGGCCTCGTGCGCGTCGCCCCAGCGCAGCGATTCCAGTTGCCCGCCCCATGTCTCCTCGATCTCGACCAGCGCCTCGTCGAGCGCGATGCGGGCGAGGTCGGGGCAGGTCTCGACCGCGGTCGACTGCACGATGTCGCACCAGGCCCCCGCGCCGCCCACGTCGCGGAAGACCCGCTCGATGAAGAGCGGCTCGGGACGGGCGAAGGCATCGGCCAGCGGCCCCAGCTCGTCGGCCACCAGCCGCGCCTGCAGCCGGCGCATCCATGCGGCGTAGATCAGCGGCTCGGGCAGGTGCTCGTTCATCTCTCCGTTCCACTCGGCCAGCAGCTCCAGGGCGCGCTGGCGGCGCCGCTCGGGGCTGCCTTCGGGCGCGGCCTCGCCCTGGAACCACAGCTCGCGGGCGATCAGCGGCAGCAGCGAGCGCGCGGTATAGGAGACGGTGTCGAGCTGCGCGGCGATGAAGCTCTCGCGGGTATGCACCTCGCGGTCGGCGAGCAGGCGGCGCAGGCGCTCGATTCGCTGGCTGTCGCCCCAGACGTGACTGACATGGTCGGGAAAGGCGCGCCGGGAGACGCGGTTGTTGGTGGTGCCGAGCACGCCCGAGGCGGGTTCGAGGAAGCGGGGATTGCGGTCGTAGGGCAGGGCGCCCTGCCACCGGTTCGTCTCCTTCCACCCCAGCGCGGGGATGCGGCCCTGCCCTGTCTGTCCGGGGTCGCGGGCGGGCAGGCGGCCGACGAGCTGCATGGCGATGCGCTCGGAATCGACGAGCGTGAGCACCAGCGCCGGTGCCACGAAGCCTTCGCCCGCCGCCATCGCCTCCTCCACCGACCCCGCGCGCATCAGCGCGAGGCCGGCCGACAGGGTGGTGTCGGCCGTATCCGTCCCGGTCCAGGCGAGCGCGGCGACGTGGCCCTGCGGCGTCACGTCGCCCACGCGATAGGTGGCGGCTGGCAGGACGGGGCCGTTCTCCGTCCGCCTCAGCGTGAGGGTGAGGGGGGGGGCGTCGGCCACGCGGACGATGGTGCGCTCGGTCTCGAAGGGGCGCCAGCCGCGCGGCGTGCGGTATTGGGACGTGTCGCCGGGGTTGAGCTCCTCGATGTAGATGTCGGCGTCGTCGGCCCAGGCGGCGGTGATGCCCCAGCCCACCCGCTCCGATCGGCCGGCCAGGATGAGAGGCACGCCCGGCACCGTGGCCCCGATCACCCCCCCCGTGGCCAGCTGGAGCCGCGCGAGATACCAGCGGGTGGGCGCCGTGAAGGCCCCGTGCGGGTCGTTGGCGAGGATCGAGCCACCTGCGGCCGACCGTGCGGGCGCGACGGCCCAGGCATTTGACGCGCCCCCGTCTGGCCCGCCCCCGTCTGGCCCGCCCCCGTCTGGCCCGCCCCCGTCTGGCCCGCGCCCGTCTGGCCCGCCCCCGTCTGGCCCGCCCCCGTCTGGCCC
>LJNT01000055.1:9510-11102 GCA_001314685.1 Rhodobacteraceae bacterium HLUCCA09 | reverse complement strand
CCCCCGTCTGGCCCGCCCCCGTCTGGCCCGAGCCCGTCTGGCCCGAGCCCGCCCGGTCCGCCCCCCGCAGGCCCGTCGCGGAAGCCCTCGGGGATGGGCAGTGCCGCGCCGTCGCCCGGTGACGCGGGGCCGATCCGGTCGGGCTCTGCCATGGTCGGGGGCAGGGGGCCGGTCGCGGGGATCGCGGATGGCGGGCGCTGCGGGAGGGTCGCCGGCCCGGTCGGCGGGAATTCGGGCATCAGGTCGGCCAGCCGGGTGTCGGGCAGGCGCAGGGCAGCGCGGGCGCGCAACACCTCGCGCTCGGGGTGGGCCGTCATCTCCCATGCGAGCAGCTTGAGCACGGCGATGGAATCCTGCGGTTGCCACGGGGCGATCTCGGGTGGGAAGAGGAAGAACTCGGGCGCGCCGCGGCCCCGCGCGCCCGCGTTCACCTCGGCAATCCAGGCGTTGACGCCGGCCGCGTAGGCCTCGAGCGCGGCCCGTGTCGCCTCGTCCTGCGCGGCGAGGCTCTGACGGGCGGCGCGGGCGAGGCCGAGCCGGCGCATCAGCTCGTCTTCGGCCAGCGTCCGCGGCCCGAAGATCTCCGACAGACGGCCCTGCGCGCGGCGGCGCAGGACGGTCATCTGCCACAGCCTGTCCTGGGCGTGGGCGAAGCCCAGTCCGAAGAACACGTCGCGCTCGGAGCCGGCAAAGATGTGGGGGACGTTGGCATTGTCGCGCACGATCTCGACCTCGCCGCCCACGCCCCGCACGCCGTGTGTCGCGTCGTAATCGGGCAGCGAGCGCGCGGCGAAGATGTAGGCCAGCCCCGCCGCTGCGACGGCCAGCAGCGCCAGCGCCATGAACAGGCGGAGCGACCAGAGGAAGAGTTGTGCCATGCGGCCCGTGTCGGCTAGACCCTGCGAGCCGCCGGCTTAGGAGCGGGCGGGCCGAGGATCAAGCGACAACCACGGGCAGGGAGAGATCGTGATGGCGAAATGCGCGTTCGTCGGGCTGGGAGTGATGGGCTATCCCATGGCGGGGCATCTGGCGGCCGCGGGGCACGATGTCTGCGTCTACAACCGGACCGGGGGAAAGGCCGAGGCGTGGGTGGCGCAGCATGGCGGGCGACACGCGCCCACGCCGCGCGCGGCGGCCGAGGGCGCCGAGTTCGTCATGGCCTGCGTCGGCAACGACGACGACCTGCGCGAGGTGGTGGCGGGCGGGGATGGCGCGCTGCACGGCATGGACGAGGGGGCCGTGTTCGTCGACCACACGACGGTCTCGTCGCGGGTGACGCTCGAGCTGGCCGAGGCGGCGGCGGAAAAGCGGGTGGCCTTCGTCGATGCGCCGGTATCGGGCGGTCAGGCGGGCGCCGAGAACGGGCAGCTCGTCATCATGTGCGGCGGGCCGCAGGGCGCCTATGACCGGGCGGAGCCGGTGATGGGCGCCTATGCCAAGCTCGCCCGCCGGCTGGGCGAGACGGGGGCGGGGCAGATGACCAAGATGGTCAACCAGATCTGCATCGCGGGGCTGGTGCAGGGCCTGTCCGAGGGGCTGGCCTTTGCCGAGAAGGCGGGGCTCGACGGGCGGAAGGTGGTCGAGGTGATCGG
>LJNT01000055.1:0-9500 GCA_001314685.1 Rhodobacteraceae bacterium HLUCCA09 | reverse complement strand
TCGTGGCAGATGGTGAACCGCCACGGCACGATGCTCGACGATGCGTTCGAGCACGGTTTCGCCGTGAACTGGATGCGCAAGGACCTGAAGATCTGCCTCGACACCGCGCAGGAGATCGGAGCGACGCTGCCGGTGACGGCGCTCGTCGACCAGTTCTACGCCGACGTCCAGGCGATGGGCGGCGGGCGCTGGGATACCTCGTCGCTCATCCGCCGGCTGCGCCCTGCGAAGGGGTGAAACGGCGTTCGCGCGCTGCCGTTGCATCGGGCGATGCGCTCAAATTTCGGGCGTGACGAAACATTTGCAGAGGGATATGTCGCTATCGTCCCGAGTATTGGAATATCTGCAAGCGGAGTTACTCGTTTTGAAGATGGTCACACCGATGGATGTCGCGCTGGCGGGGCTGGGCGTCTGGCGGCGCCAGATGCAGAGCGCAGCGATCATGGGCATGCGCATGTCCGGCCTCGGTGCGGCATGGTCGATGCCGCCCTCCGAGGCGTTGGACCTGGTTACGAAGAGCCAGGCCGAGTTCGCCGAGGCATCTCGCAGGATGTCGCTGGCACTGCTCGAGCAAACGATCCCGCATAGGCCGGATCGGGGGCAGGGCGGCGGCGACGCGCGTGTCTGACGGGCCGGTCACCCGCGCTCAGGCGAGGTAGCGCACGAGCGGAACCGGCCTGAGCACATCGATCTCCTCGGCGAGTGGCCCGCAGTCGAGCATCACTTCGGCCTCTTCCAGCGTGGCGACGACCCGATGGTCGGGCAATGGCAGGCCCGCGGCGCGCCACGTGGCGGCATAGACATTGGAGACGATCTGCGCCTCGCGCTCCGCGGCGACGAGGATCCCGCGATAGGGCGGCCCGGCATCGAGCGTTCCCTCGTGCCGGGCGACGCAGTCACGGATCGCCACGAGATCTGCAACCGCCACGTGACCGACCACGACCCCCGGATCGTAAACGACCACCGAGTCGCATCCCGGCGCCAGGTCGCCCATGCGGTAGGCGCGTGCGACCTCGCGCAGCACCTGGTCAGTGTCGAATCGCCCCGTCAGCACCCCGAGCGCGAGCCGGCCGTCGCGTGAACGCGCAAGGCGCAGCATGGGCCGAGTCCCCCAGAAAACATCCCCTATGGTTATAGGATATACCACAAGGTAAACGCCGGAAAGAGCGCAATGCGCACCCCACGGGCGAAACGAAGCGTCAAGGGGCTGGTGCCAGGGGCGCAAGGCGTTCGGCAGAGGCACGGGACGCGCGCCTCTGCCGGTTCGGGTCACGCAGCGCGCGTCACTCGGCGGCGACGGGCGCCTTGGCGAGCGAGCGGAGCACGTAGTGCAGCACGCCCCCGTTCTCGACGTATTCCTTCTCGACGCCGGTATCTATGCGGCACCGCAGGATGATCGTCTTCTCCGTCCCGTCGTCGTAGGTGATCGTGCAGGGCACCTCGTCCTGCGGCTTCAGATCGCCCTCGAGCCCCGCGATCGAGACGGTCTCCGTGCCGGTCAGGCCCAGCGTCTTGCGGGTCTCGCCGCCGGTGAACTCGAAGGGGATCACCCCCATGCCGACGAGATTGGAGCGGTGGATGCGCTCGTAGCTCTCGGCGATCACCGCCTTGACGCCCAAAAGAGCCGTGCCCTTGGCCGCCCAGTCGCGCGACGAGCCGGCCCCGTATTGCTCGCCCGCGATCACCACGAGCGGCGTGCCCTGCTCCTGGAAGGCCATGGCCGCGTCGAAGATCGGCATCTGGCTGCCGTCGGGCCCCAGCGTGTAACCGCCCTCCACGCCGTCGAGCATCTCGTTGCGGATGCGGATATTGGCGAAGGTGCCGCGCATCATCACCTCGTGGTTGCCCCTGCGCGAGCCGTAGGAGTTGAACTCGCGCACCGGCACCTGCCGCTCGACGAGGTACTTGCCGGCCGGCGTCGTCTCCTTGAACGAGCCGGCCGGGCTGATGTGGTCGGTCGTCACCATGTCGCCGAGGATGGCGAGGATGCGCGCGCCCGTCACGTCGGCGATCTCGCCCGGCTCCATCCCCATGTCATGGAAATAGGGCGGGTTCTGCACGTAGGTCGACGAGGGCGGCCAGTCGTAGGTGAGCGAGTCGGTCGTCTCGACCGTCTGCCATTTGTCGTCTCCCTTGAAGACGTCGGCGTATTTCGACTGGAACGCCTCGCGCGTCACGGTGCGCTCGACGAGTTCGGCGATTTCCTTCTGGGTCGGCCAGATGTCCTTCATGTAGACGGGCTTGCCATCGGCGTCCTCGCCGATCGGGTCGTTGGCCAGATCCACCGACATGTCGCCGGCGATGGCGTAGACGACCACGAGCGGCGGCGAGGCGAGGTAGTTGGCCCGCACGTCGGGCGAGATGCGGCCCTCGAAGTTGCGGTTGCCCGACAGCACCGAGACCGCCATCAGGTCTTTGCTGGCGATGGCCTCGCTGATCTCCTTCTGCAGCGGCCCCGAATTGCCGATGCAGGTGGTGCAGCCGTAGCCCACGAGGTTGAAGCCCAGCGCGTCGAGATCCTCCTGCAGGCCCGCCGCCTCGAGATAGGCCGAGACGACCTGGCTGCCCGGCGCGAGCGAGGTCTTGACCCAGGGGCGCCGCGTGAGCCCCAGCGCGCGGGCCTTGCGGGCCACGAGCCCCGCGCCGATCATCACGTAGGGGTTGGAGGTATTGGTGCACGAGGTGATCGAGGCGATCACGATGGAGCCGTCGCGCAGGGCATACTCCTCGCCCGCGACCGCCGCGCTCTGGCGCGGGTCGGAGGCGAACTTGTCGGGGGTCGGACCCTCGCTTTCCATGCGGTGGGCGTCCATGCCTTCGTCCTCGCCGCGATGCTCGGCGACGACGCGCATGAAGTCCTCGGCCGCGCGGTCGAGCGGCACGTGATCCTGCGGGCGCTTCGGCCCCGAGATGGCGGGCACGACCTCGCCCATGTCGAGCTCGAGCGTGTCGGTGTAGACCGGGTCGTAATCGGCACCCCGCCACATGCCGTTCTCCTTGGCGTAGGTCTCGACCAGCGTGAGCACCTCGTCGGGCCGCCCCGTCTGGCGCAGGTAGCGCAGCGTCTCGTCGTCGATGGGGAAGAAGCCGCAGGTCGCGCCGTATTCGGGGGCCATGTTGCCGATGGTGGCCCGGTCGGCCAGCGGCAGGTGGTCGAGGCCGTCGCCGTAGAACTCGACGAACTTGCCCACGACGCCCTTCTCGCGCAGCATCTGCACGACCTTGAGCACCAGGTCGGTGGCGGTCGTGCCCTCGGTCATAGCGCCGGTCAGCTTGAAGCCCACCACCTCGGGGATGAGCATCGAGATCGGCTGGCCGAGCATGGCCGCCTCGGCCTCGATGCCGCCCACGCCCCAGCCGAGCACGGCGGCGCCGTTGACCATGGTGGTGTGGCTGTCGGTGCCCACGAGCGTGTCGGGGTAGGCGACCTGCTCGCCCGACTGGTCCTTGTCCGACCAGACGGTCTTGGCGAGATATTCGAGGTTCACCTGGTGGCAGATTCCGGTGCCCGGCGGCACGACGCGGAAATTGTCGAACGCCTTCTGCCCCCACTTGAGGAAGGTGTAGCGCTCGATGTTGCGCTCGTATTCGCGGTCGACGTTCATCTGGAAGGCGCGCGCGTTGCCGAACTCGTCGATCATGACCGAGTGGTCGATCACGAGGTCGACGGGGTTGAGCGGGTTGATCTTCGTGGCATCCCCGCCGAGCGCCACGATCCCGTCGCGCATGGCGGCAAGGTCGACCACGGCCGGAACGCCGGTGAAGTCCTGCATCAGCACGCGGGCAGGGCGATAGGCGATCTCGATGGGGTTCCTGCCGCCCTTATCGGCCCAGTCGGAGAACGCCTTGATGTCGTCGACCGAGACGGTGCGGCCCCCGTCCTCGAAGCGGAGCATGTTCTCGAGCACCACCTTCAGCGCGGCGGGCAGGCGCGAGAAGGTGCCGAGCCCGGCCTCCTCGGCGGCGGGGATGGAATAGTAGGCATAGCTCGCGCCGCCGGCCTGAAGGGTGCGGCGCGTCTTTGCGGTGTCCTGTCCGACGTTGATCGGCATGTCTGCCTCCTGGCGATGTGGCGACTGGCTGCGGGGCGAATGGTGTCGCGCCGCATCTGATCCTTCGGCGGTTTGCCGGCAAGGGAGAAACGGCGCCTGCGGCGATTTTGTATACCGTGGTGCACCGTAAGTTCAAGGCCCCTCGCGGCGTGGTCTGGCGGGCGCACCGCCGAACCCCTTCAACAGCCTATCGCAATTCCTTGATTGGTCGCGGCATGGGGCCGGGGATAGAAGCGACGGGTGGAACAGCAGCAGCATCGGGCAGTCATGCAGATCACGGGAAGGGGCAGTATCGTCGCGGGGGTCGTGGCTTCGGCGGCCACGGGGCTCGCCATGCTGGCCGGCGTCGCGGTCGCGCAAGACGGCGAGGACGCGCCGGTGGTGGTGGAGCTCTTCACCTCGCAGGGCTGCTCGTCGTGCCCGCCGGCCGACCGGCTGCTGGCCGATCTTGCCGACCGCGACGACGTGATCGCGCTCGCGCTCCATGTCGATTACTGGGATTACATCGGCTGGAAGGACAGTTTCGCCCGGCCCGAACACACCGCCCGCCAGCGCGCCTATGCCGCGGCGGCGGGGGAGCGGATGGTCTACACCCCGCAGATTGTCGTGGGCGGCACCCACCGCGTGGTGGGCGCGCGCGCGATGAAGGTGGTCGACGCGATCGAGGCCTACGCGCAGGCGCCCGCGCCGGTGCGCGTCGAGGCGGAGCGGCGGGGCGAGATGCTGGCGGTCGACGCGGTGGCGCCGGGGGGCGCGGTCGCGGGACGGATGGTCGTGCAGCTTGTCCGCTACCGGCCCCGCGAGACGGTGGCGATCAAGCGGGGCGAGAATGCGGGCCACACCTTCACCTATTCCAACATCGTGACCGCGTGGGACGTGGTGAGCGAATGGACGGGGGCCGAGCCGCTGTCGCTGCTGCTCGACGTGCCCGGCGCCGAGCACGCCGTCGTGATCGTGCAGCAGGCGGGTCACGGCGCGATTCTGGGCGCCGCGGCCTCACGGTGAGGCCGCGACGGGAGCGGACGGGGCGAAGCCGTTGCAATCGCCCGCCGCTTTGGGCAGGTCGGGGCAGACCCAAGGCGGAGGCGGCCCGATGCGACTGACCCAGACCCTGACCGGCCCGGCCCTTGCGCTCGCCCTCGGGCCTCTGGCCCTCGCAGATCCGGCATCGGCGCAGGACGATCGCACCCTCGGCCTCGCGATCACGGGCAGCAACGACGACTTCCTCGCCCCCGACATCCTCGACCGCTGGCGCTCGGGCGCGCTGTCGGTGCACGGCGTGCGGGGGCCGGGCTGGCCGCCAGCGGGCGACGTGCGCTTTGGCGAGGTGCTGGAGCTGCGCTTCCACGGCCAGATCCTGACGCCCGAGAGCGTCGACAACCCCGCGCCGGGCGACCGGCCCTACGCGACCTCGCTGTCCTTCGGCGTGCATTCGCACTGGCGGCAGGGCGGGGTCGACCTGCGCGCGGGCGCCGACCTCGTGATCACCGGCCCCCAGACCGGCCTGTCAGATCTGCAGGAGGCGCTGCACGAGGCGCAGAACCTGCCCGACCCTTCGGCCGCCGCCGACGCGCAGATCGGCGACGCGGCCTATCTCACCCTCTCGGCCGAGGCGGCGCGGCCCTGGGCGCTTGGCCGCGCGGTGACCGTGCGGCCCTTCGCCGAGGCGCGGGCGGGCGACGAGAGCTTTGTCCGCGTGGGGGCCGACCTGCTCGGCGGGTCGCTCGCCTCTGGCGGGCTTCTGGTGCGCGAGTATGCGACCGGTCAACTGGTCGAGGCGGTGCGCGGGCCGGCAACCGGCTTCGGCTGGTCGGCGGGGCTCGACATCGCGGCGGTGGGCGCGTCGGCCTACCTGCCGGGCGACGACGGCCGCCCCGGCCCCGAGGACACCCGCACGCGGGCCCGCGTCGGCGCGATGTGGGCGGGCGAGCGCTGGTCGGTCTTTGCCGGCACCGCCTACCTGACCGAGGAGTTCGAGGGCCAGGACGAGGGGCAGATCGTCGGCGCCCTCGCCGTCACCTTCGGGTTCTGAGGCTCCTACCGGAGGGGCGCGGCGCTCAATCCGGCCTCTCAATCCGGCCCGGGCACCAGAGCCATGCGATGAATGCGCCACTCCCGGCCGTCCTCTCGCAAGATTGCGAGGCTGACACCCGTGGTCCGGTGCGGCGGCTCTTCGCCGGGCGGGCCTGTCTCGGCCGACCATCCGAGCAGAGCGAGGCACGCCTCCCCCAGGGGCTCGACCTCGATGGCCCACATGCGCTTGTCGCGCTCTTCGTCGGCGAACCATTCGCCGTGGATCGCCGCGATCGCGTCCCGCCCGAGGGCAGGGGCGCCGAACGGATGGTCGAGCCGGGCGGTCAGGGTGAAGGCCTCGGCGCAGCCCGCCGCATCCTCGCGCTCGTAGGCCTCGAGGTAGCGGGCCGCCAGCACCTCGACCGCGGCCCGAAGCGCGTCGTGCAGCGCGGCGGCCTCAGTCGCCGGTCTCATCGGGCTCAGGGGGCTCTTCGCCATTCTGCTCCGCGATATAGGCGACAGACACCACTTCCTCCCCGGGCGCGGTGTCGAACACCTTGACGCCGCCCGCACCCCGCGAGCGGAAGCTGATCCCGTCGACCGGCACGCGGATCGACTGACCGGTGGAGGTGGCGAGCATGATCTGGTCGTCGGGCTGGACGGGGAAGGCCGCCACCAGCGGCCCGCCGCGCATGGCCGCATCGGCCGCGCGCACGCCCTGGCCGCCGCGCCCTCGCACCGGGTAGTCGTGGGAAGACGAGACCTTGCCCATGCCGCGCGCGGTGATGGTCAGGATCAGGTCTTCGGCCGCCGACATCTCGACGTAGCGCTCGTTCGAGAAGTCGGAGGCGGCGATCGTCTCCTCCTCGTCGCTCTCGCTCTCGGCATCGGCCTCGTCGGCAAGGCCGGCCATCGCGCGGCGCATCTTCAGGTAGGCCGCGCGCTCCTCCGCCGTCGCCTCGAAGTGGCGAATGACCGCCATCGACACCACGCGGTCGGCCTTGCCGAGCCGCACGCCGCGCACCCCGGTCGACTCGCGGCTCTGGAACACGCGCACGTCCGTGGTGCGGAACCGGATGGCGCGGCCCCCCGCGGTCACGAGCAACACGTCGTCGTCCTCGGAGCAGATGCGCGCATTCACGAGGCTCACGCCCTCGGGCAGCTTCATCGCGATCTTGCCGTTCGACTTGACATTGGTGAAGTCGGACAGGCGGTTGCGCCGCACGTCGCCCTGAGTGGTGGCGAAGACGATCTGCAGGTCGTCCCAGTGATCCTCGTCGCGGTCGACCGGCATGATCGCGGCGATGCCGGTGCCCTGGCGGATCGGCAGCAGGTTGACCAGCGCCTTGCCGCGCGTCGTGCGCCCGCCCTGCGGCAGGCGCCATGTCTTGAGCTTGTAGACCATCCCGTCGGTGGTGAAGATCAGCAGCGGCGTGTGGGTGTTGGCCACGAAGAGCGACGTGACCACGTCGTCCTCCTTGAGACCGCCGCCCGACAGGCCCTTTCCGCCCCGCTTCTGCGAGCGATACTCGGTCAGCGGCGTCCGCTTGATGTAGCCCGACTGGGTGACGGTGACGACCATGTCCTCGCGCTCGATCAGGTCCTCGTCGTCCATGTCGCCGGCCCAGTCCTCGATGACGGTCCGGCGCGGCATGGCGAAGTCGGCGCGCACCTGGCGCAGTTCGCCCGCGATGATCCCCATGATCCGGTCGCGCGAGCGCAGGATGTCGAGGAAGTCGCGGATCTTGCCGGCGAGCTCCTCCAGCTCGTCGGTCACCTCCTGCACGCCGAGTTGCGTGAGCCGCTGAAGCCGCAGGTCGAGGATGGCGCGGGCCTGGATCTCCGACAGGTTGTAGGTGCCGTCCTCGTTGACGGTGTGGGTCGGGTCGTCGATCAGCCGGATGAAGGGCGCGATCTCGGCCGCGGGCCAGCGCCTGTTCATCAGCCGCTCGCGCGCCTCGGCCGCGTCGCGCGACGAACGGATCGTGGCCACCACCTCGTCGACGTTCGACACCGCCACGGCGAGGCCGCACAGGATGTGCGCCCGCTCGCGCGCCTTGCGCAGGTCGTGCGCGGTGCGGCGGGCGACGACTTCTTCGCGGAAGGCGAGGAAGTGGGTGAGGAAGTCGCGCAGCGTCAGCTGCTCGGGCTTGCCCCCGTTCAGCGCCAGCATGTTGCAGCCGAAGGTCGTCTGCATCGGCGTGAAGCGCCAGAGCTGGTTCAGCACCACCTCGGCCGTCGCGTCGCGCTTGAGGTCGATCACGACGCGGACGCCGGTGCGGTCGGACTCGTCCTGCACGTGTGCGATGCCCTCGAGCTTCTTCTCGCGCACGAGGTCGGCGATGCGCTCGATCATCGCGGCCTTGTTCACCTGGTAGGGGATCTCGTCGAGGATGATCGAGGCGCGGCCGGCCTTGTTCTCCTCGATCCGGGTCTTGGCGCGCAGGATGACCGAGCCGCGCCCCTCGAGATACGCCTTGCGGATGCCCGAGCGGCCGAGGATCACGCCGCCCGTGGGAAAGTCGGGCCCCTGGACGTAATCCATCAGCCGCTCGGTCGGCAGATCCGGCTCATCTATGAGCGCGAGCGTCGCGTCGACGACCTCGCCCAGGTTATGCGGCGGGATGTTCGTGGCCATGCCCACCGCGATGCCGCCCGCGCCGTTGACCAGCATGTTCGGGAATCGGGCCGGCAGCACGGTCGGCTCCTGCTGCTTGCCGTCGTAATTGTCCTGGAAGTCGACCGTGTCCTTCTCGATGTCGGCGAGAAGGGCCTGCGCGGCCTTGGCCATGCGCACCTCGGTGTAGCGCATGGCCGCCGGGTTGTCGCCGTCCATCGAGCCGAAGTTGCCTTGCCCGTCGAGCAGCGGCAGCGACATGGAAAAGTCCTGCGCCATCCGCACCAGCGCGTCGTAGATCGCGCTGTCGCCGTGCGGGTGATACTGGCCCATCACGTCGCCCACGGGGCGGGCCGACTTGCGGTAGGGCTTGTCGTGAGTGTTGCCGGTTTCGTGCATGGCGAAGAGGATGCGGCGGTGCACCGGCTTCAGCCCGTCGCGCAGGTCGGGGATGGCGCGCGAGACGATCACCGACATGGCGTAGTCGAGATAGCTCGACTTCATTTCCTCGGCGATCGACACGGTGGGGCCCGCGGGCACGGGCCGCTCCGGGCGGTCGTCGTCTGTCTCGGGGGGCTCCGGCGTGTCTGTCATGTCTCTGCCCGGTTTTTCCGCGTCACCCAATATCTTGGGATTTCTTGTATCCGATCAACCAGATGCGCCGCAAGGCGCGGGGGCGGATATGCGCTGGCAGCACTCCCGGTCGAGTGCCAACATATTGTTTTCGTTGATCTTTAATCCGCAACTTGCATCATCGACGCACGCAGCAAGCAACAGGAGCGGGAATCAGCAGCGATGAGCGAGACCGAACTGCTACT
>LJNT01000213.1 GCA_001314685.1 Rhodobacteraceae bacterium HLUCCA09 | reverse complement strand
CGTCGTCGAGCGGGCGGAGCGTGCGCAGGTCGATCACCTCGGCCGAGATGCCCTCGCGCGCCAGCGTCTCGGCCGCCTCGAGCGTCTTGAACAGCGACCCGCCGTAGGTGATGAGGCTGATGTCGGCACCCTCGCGCCGGACCGCCGCCGTCGAGATGTCCACCGGCCCGGCGGCGGCGTCGATCCCGCCCGCGCGATTGTAGAGCATCACGTTCTCGAAGATGAGCACCGGGTCGGGATCTTCCAGCGCGGTCCACAGCATGCCGCGGGCATCCTCCAGCGTCGCGGGCGCGAGCACCTTGAGGCCGGGGATGTGCGCATACCACCCCTCCAGCGAATGGGAGTGCTGCGCGGCAAGCTGCTTGCCCGCGCCCGTGGCCATTCGGATCACCAGCGGCACGCCGAACTGGCCGCCCGACATGTGTCGCATCGTGGCGGCGGTGTTGAGGATCTGGTCGAGCGCGAGCAGCGAGAAATTGACGGTCATCAGTTCGACGATCGGGCGCATCCCCGCCGCTGCCGCGCCGATTCCGGCGCCGGTGAACCCCGATTCCGAAAGGGGCGTGTCGCGGATGCGCTCGGGCCCGAACTCGTCGAGCAGGCCCATCGACACGGCGTAGCAGCCGCCATAGGCGCCCACGTCCTCGCCCATCAGGAACACCCGCTCGTCGCGGGACAGCGCGTCGCGCAGGGCCGCGCGCACGGCCTCGCGGTAGGTCGTCTCGACCGTCTCGCCAGAGGGTGCGGCGGGCTGCGGAGGGGGCGGCGCCTCGCCCAGCACGTGGCGGGCAAGATCCTCGACCGGCTCCCACGGGGCGGCCTCGGCGACGGCCACGGCCGCGTCGATCTCGGCGTCGGCCTCGGCCTCCAGCTCTGCGACGTCGTTTTCGTGCAGCAGGTGCGCCGATAGCGCCCAGTCGCGGAACCGCAGGATGGGGCCCTTGGCGCGCCATTCCTCGACCTCGGCCCTGTCGCGGTAGAGCTGGGCGTCGAACATCGAATGTGCGCGAAACCGGTAGGTGCGGCATTCGAGAAAGACCGGGCGGTTCGTCTCGCGGATCCGCGCGATGGCCCGCCCCGCCGCCGCCTCGACGGCGACCACGTCCATCCCGTCGACAACCTCCGAGGCGATGCCATAGGCGGCGGCCTTGGCGTGGATGTCGGTCTCCGATTCGGACCGGGCGAGCGCGGTGCCCATGGCGTAGCCGTTGTTCTCGCAGACGAAGAGCACCGGCAGATCCCACAGCTCGGCAAGGTTCATCGTCTCGTGGAACTCGCCCTCGGCCACCGCGCCTTCGCCGAAGAAGCAGGCGGTCACCCGGTCCTGCCCCCGCATCCTGTCGGCCAGCGCCAGCCCGCCCGCCAGAGGCAGGCCGCCGCCGACGATGGCNCCGCCGTAGAAGTTGGTGCCGGCATCGAACAGGTGCATCGAGCCGCCGCGCCCGCCCGAGCATCCCTCGGCCTTGCCGAACATCTCGGCCATCACCCGATCCATGGACACGCCGCGGGCCAGCGCGTGGCCGTGCTCGCGATAGGTGGCCACGACCCGGTCGCGCTCGCCCAGCAGCGGAAGGATGCCCGCGGCGATCGCCTCCTGACCGTCGTAGAGATGGAGAAAGCCCCGGATCCTCTCCTTCGTGTAGAGTTCGGCGCATCGGTCCTCGAACCTGCGGATGCGGATCATCTCTCGCAGCAGGCGCCGGCAATGCGCGCGGTCGAGGCGGGGCTTGGCGGTCGCGCTCATGTCTCGTCGGTCTCCAGGGTCGAGATGTCGCCCTCGGGCAGGCCGAGTTCGCGCGCCTTGAGCAGCCGGCGCATGATCTTGCCCGACCGCGTCCTGGGCAGCGTCTTGCGAAAGACGATCTCGCGCGGGGCGACGGCAGGGCCGAGTGTCTTGCGGGCATGGCCCCGCACCTCGCGCTCGAGCGCCTCCGAGGGCTCGTAGCCCGGGTTGAGCGTGACGTAGGCCTTGACGATCTCGCCCGCCGTTTCGTCGGGCACGCCGATCACCCCCGCCTCTGCGACGGCCGCGTGCTCAATCAGCGCGCTTTCCACCTCGAACGGGCCGATCAGGTGGCCCGACGACTTGATCAGGTCGTCGGCGCGGCCGACGAACCAGTAATAGCCGTCCGCGTCGCGCATCGCGAGGTCGCCCGAGAGATACCAGCCGCCCACGAAGGCCCTGGCGTAGCGCGCCTCCTCGTGAAGGTAGCCGCGCATCATGGAGGGCCAGCCGGGCCGCAGCGCGAGCTCGCCGACCTGCTGCGGCCCGAGTTCCCGCACGTCTTCGCCCTCACGCTCGACGATCGCCGCCTCGATGCCGGCCAGTGGTTTGCCCATCGAACCGGGCCGCACCTCCATGCCGGGGCGGTTGGCGATCATGATGCCGCCGGTCTCGGTCTGCCACCAGTTGTCGTGGAAAGGCTGTCCGAACACCTCCGCCGACCACGTCACCGCCTCGGGGTTGAGCGGCTCGCCCACGCTGGCCAGGAACTCCAGCGACGAGAAGTCGTAGGGCGCCGCCGCCTCCGCGCCCGCCCGCATCATCATGCGGATCGCGGTGGGCGCCGAATACCAGATCTGCACCTTCTCGCGCTCGACGATGCCGTACCAGCGCTCGAGGTCGAACTCTGCCTCGTCGACGATCATCGTCACCCGGTTCACCAGCGGCGCGACGATGCCGTAGGTCGTGCCCGTGACCCAGCCCGGATCGGCGGTGCACCAGTAGATCTTGCCGGGCGCGAGCCCCAGCGCCGCGCGCCCCGAATAGGCGTGGTAGGCGACAGCGCCGTGGACATGCACCGCCCCCTTGGGCCGGCCCGTCGTGCCCGAGGTAAAGTGGATGAGCGCCGGCGCCTCGCTGTCCATGCGGACCGTCTCGAAGGCGGGCGCGGCCGCGTCCAGCGCGGGGCCGAGGGCCGTGCAGCCCGGCGGCGCCTCGTCGCCCACGATCAGGACGAGCTTCAGGCCGGGCATCGCCTCGCGCCAGGCGCCGATCTTGCGCCGGTAGAGCGACGCGGTGGTGAGGAGCGCCGTGGCCTCGCCGATCTCCATGCGCGTCCGGATCGGCTCGGGGCCGAAGGCCGAGAATAGCGGGGTGAAAACGAGGCCCGCCTTCAGCGCGCCGAGCGCTCCGGCGTAGAGCTCGGGCTGGCGCCCGAGCAGCGCGAACAGGCTGTCGCCCGGGCCGAGGCCGTGCGCCGCGAGCACGTTGGCGAATCGCTCGGCTCGCTCGCACAGGTCGGCATAGGTGAGGTCCGACGCGCCGCCCTCGCGGCCGAGCCAGCGCAGCGCGACCTGCCCGCCATGGCCGGCGGCCACGTGCCGGTCGAGCGCCTCGTGCGCGATGTTGATCGTGCCGTCGTCATAGCCCGCGACGGCGGTCGGCCCTTCGGCCCACGGCTTTGGCTGGTTCGGCGGCGCGGCCGCTTCGGTGGCAGTGGTCGGCATTGGCTCCTCCCCCGGGGCCGATCCTGCTTCGCTCCGGCCGGAGGCGAATTGACACTCGTCAACGGGGCCATGCCTTTCGCACGCCGGGGCGTGGCGACCGGACGCCTCCCCCCGACCGGGTCGGCCCCACAGGTGCGGGGCGTTGCGTGGGCGAGCCTCTGCCACCGCGAAACCCTCCCTCGTGCCAGGCTCACCGGCGGAAAGCGCGTCTGAGCGGGCCCGCCTGACGCCTTGGCGGCGGCCCCGTGACGGGCGGCCCGCCATCGCTCCGGCGCCTGCGCTCGCCCGCGCGGCCGCGATTCCACCCGCGCGCGCCGGATCGCGCGAGGCGGAGGCGCCTCCAAGGGGGCGGGCGACGGCGCGGCAACGACCCCGTGCCGGAACAACGGTCTGGAGGCGGTGTTCTCGTGGCGAAAACGAGGGATCTGGCGGGGCGACCGGGCACGATCGACACGGGCCACGCACCGCGCCCGACGCGGCGGGTGCCGGCTCGGGTGGCTCGTCCGGGCGTCGCCCTGCCCCGGCCCCGCACCCGCCACCCTGCCTGGAGGAACGCTCCCGTGACCGGCCGCCTCATCGTCGTCTCCAACCGCATCCCGACCGACGAGGTTCCCTCCGGCGGTCTCGTCGTGGCGATGCACGAGGCGCTTTCGGACCAGGGCGGGACATGGATCGGGGCCCATCCCGACCCTGCATCCGAGCCGACCGACGCGCTCGAGCGCCTGCCCGCGCAAGGCTATGACAAGCGCGCCTTCCGCGTGACGGAGGAGGAGCGACAGACATACTACCTGGGCTACGCCAATTCGGTGCTCTGGCCGCTCTGCCACCGCAGGGTCGATCTGATCGCGCTCGAGAGCGACTATGCCGAAGGCTACCTCGCCGTGAACGCCCGCGTGGCGCGGCAGGTGGCCCGCCTCGCCGGCCCCGAAGACCTGATCTGGGTGCAGGACTATCATTTCTTCCCCCTCGCGGCCGAGTTGCGGCGGCTCGGCTGCCATGCGCGGATCGGGCTCTTCCTGCACATCCCTTTCCCGGTCGCTTCCGACCTCGCCGCGCTGCCCGAGCGCGACGCCTTTCCGCACTGGCTGTCGGCCTACGACCTCCTGGGTCTCCAGACGCAGGCAGACGTGGCGCGCTGCCTCGAGCTGTTCCGCAGCCTGCCGGATGCCGAGATGTTCATCGACGGCAAGGTGAAACACGGCCCCCGCCTCTTCGCCGTCGCGGCCTTTCCTATCGGGATCGACGCCGAGGGCATGGCCGCTGCTGCGAGGGTCGGCGGCGGGCGCGAGATGGTCAAGCTCGCCCCCGACGAGGACCTCGTGATCGGAGTCGACCGGCTCGACTATTCCAAGGGCCTGCCGAACCGGCTGCGGGCCTTCGGTCAGGTTCTGGAGCACACGGAACTGGGCGCGCGGCGGCCCCACCTGATCCAGATCGCGCCGGCCTCGCGCGGCGACGTGCCCGCCTACCAGCGCATCCGCGCCGAACTCGACGCCATCGCCAGCGAGGTCAACGGGCGTCACGCCGATCTGGGCTGGACGCCGATCCAGTACATCAACCGCAGCTACCCGCGCGAGACACTGGCGCGGCTGTTCCGCGCCGCGCGCATCGGGCTGGTCACGCCGCTCGCCGACGGGATGAACCTCGTGGCGAAGGAATTCGTCGCTGCGCAGGATCCGGCCGACCCCGGCGTGCTGGTTCTTTCGCGCACCGCCGGCGCGGCCGAGCGGCTGCGCGAGGCGCTGCTGGTCAACCCGTTCGACACCGACGACATCGCGCGCGCCATCGAGGCGGGCCTCGCCATGCCGCTGGAGGAGCGGAAGGCGCGGCACGCGGCGCTGCGGGCCGAGGTCTTCGAGCGCGACATCGCCGCGTGGCGGTCGGACTACCTGCGCGCGCTGTCGTCCATCGCGGTCGCGCCTGCTCTGGGCTGAGCGCGAGCAGGCGCGCGGTGGCGAGCCGTGCGGGGCGCCGCCCGCGGATCACCAGGCCAGGCGCCGCCCGGTGATCTTGCCTGCGATCGAGGCAAATGCCATGGCATTGCCGGCTCCCGAGGTGGCGATGCCGTGCGCAGGCGCTCGCCCCGGTCGGGCGCCTCGCAGGCGACCGAGTAGATCGTGATGGCGGGGACAGACATGTGCCGCGGCTCTCTGCGGCGTCACCGCGCCGATGCCCACCGCACCCTCTCGGCCCGCGCCCAGCGCGTGATGCTCGACCGGGGCGACCCAGGCGGCGAGCGCGACTGACGTGCGCTCAGGCCCCGAGGAGGGACGCGAGAGCGAGGTAGAGTGCAAGGGCGGGGCCGAGGGCAAGGCCCATCGGGAAGCGCCGGTCGGCCCAGCTCTCCCAGTCGGGGGCGAGGCGGCGCACCGCGGGGATCGCGCGCATGGATCGGTGCGCAGCGAAGGCGCCGAGCATCACCGCGGCAAAGAGGTAGGCCATCAGCGCCCCGTCGGACGGCGCGATGTAGGGCGCCATGGCGGCGGCGAACTTTGCGTCGCCCGCCCCGAGGGCCCCCACCATGTTGAGCAGGAAGCCCACGACGAGCACCGCCAGCCCGATGCCGATCCGCCAGCCGAAGTCTCCCCACGGCAGCACCAGCGGTCCGAGCAGGAGGAACGCCCCCGCGCAGACCAGCACGGCGCCGTTCGGGATCTTCATGCGCGCCATGTCGGACCAGGCGACATGGACCGCCAGCGGCACCGCGACGGGCAGGAAGGCCCACACGCCCAGTCGCGTGCCCGTGGTCACGACCCAGGCGAGGGCGGCGAGATAGAGCAGGGCGGCCGCGATCCACGGCGCGCGGCCCGCGAGGCGCGCGGCCGGGCTCGTGACGCGCGTTCCGGCATCGGTCGAGGTCATGGCGTCCTCCGTCGGCTCGCCGCACGGTCTGCCACCGGAATGCAGCAGGAGCATGGCATGCCGCGGGAGTTCCGGGGGCGGCGCGCCAAGCGGGCGCCGCCCTCTGTAATCAGGCGCGTTCGAGGGCGCGCAGCGAGCGCACGGCCTCTTCGAAATGCTGCGGATGGGTGTCGATCGCGTCCTGCAGGAGCTCCTTGCCGATCGCCACGTCGCCCTGCCGCACCGCCGCCAGCGCCATCGTGTGCAGGAGCTTGGCGCGCTCGGTCTGTGTCAGGTCGAGGATCGGCAACTGGTAGTTGCGCTGCGCGCCGCGCGCGAGCACGAGGTTGTTCTTCGCGGTGAACAGGTCGGAATCGTATTGCAGAGCTTCGCCGAAGAGCCGCTCGGCATCGGCGAAGGCCCCGCGCGAGAGCTTGGAATAGCCCCAGTTGTTGAGCGTGCCAGAGGGCGTCGTGGTCAGCCCGACGGCGGTCTCGTAGAAGTGGTCGGCCTTGCTCCACTCCTTGTTGCTATCGGCGACCATCGCCTCGAGACGATAGCGCTTGAAGGTCTCGTGCGTCGGCGGGATGTCGTTGAGCGCGGCCTCCGCCTCGGTCCACTTGCCGTTGCGGATCAGCGCGTCGGCATAGTTCACCCGGTCGTCGTGGGTGGCGCCCTCCATCTCCAGCACGCGCGCCCAGGCCGGCGCGGCGGCCGAGTTGGAGCTTGCGCGCACGAGCGACCGGGCGAGGCCGCGCTGCAGGTCGATCCGGTCGGGCTGCTCGCCCACGGCGCGCTGGAAGTAGGCCACGGCCTCCCTCGGGTCGGCCGCGGTAAGCATCAGGTCGGAGAGGTTGTTCTCGTCGATGGCGTTGACCGTCTGCATCGCGCGATCGGCGTTGTCGTCGGGGCTGGCGCAGCCGGCCGCGAGCGCCGCGCCCGACAGGCACAGCGCGACGATGAAAGGATGGCGCATGGGGTCGCGTCCCTTTGCTGCTCGTTCTGCCTCAGGGTGCGCTCAGGATGCGGTAGGTTCCGCCGCCGCGGCGCACCAATTTGTATCGTTCTCGTTTTTCGGTAGTGTCGGCGGGGTTCTCGAGCCGGGCAAGGGCGGTGCGGAGATTTTCACGGATTTCGGCACTTTGGCCACTGTCGAGCGCGAAGGCGGTGCGGAAGACGCGGGCCGCCTCTCCGGTCTCGCCGGTCTCCATCAGCACCACGCCCAGATTGTTCCAGGCGGCGGCGGCGGTCTCGTCCTGTTCGATCGCGCGGCGCAGCAACCGCTCAGCCTGGCCGAGCCGCCCGAGCCGCAGGTTGGCCGAGCCGAGCGCCGAGAGCACGTCGGCGGTCAGCCCGGTCTCGGCGCCGGCGCGGTAGTATTCCTGCAGGGCGAGTTCGTATTCGCCCGCCTCCATCAGCCGGTGGCCGACCGTCAGGCCGTCGATCGCCTCGGCGCGCCGGTCGACGCCGGGCGCCGAGCCGCCCTCGAGCGGCGCGAGCCGGCCGTCCGAGCAGCCGGCCGCGAGCCCCGCGACGAGGGCGAAGGCGATTGCGGGGCGGGGTGGAACGGGTCTCTTCGGCATCGCGGAGCAACGCGGCTGGACAGGGATGGCGCCATGTTCGCCGCGCGGAAGGGATGCGCCAAGACCGCGCGCATCGCCGTCGGCGCCGCCCGCGCCAGCGTTGCCGATTTGCCAGAGCCGCCGGCCGGTGGCAGCCGGGCGCCGCGACGCGCCGACACGCGCGCCGCGCGTCGGATCAGGGCATGCCGGTGCCGCCGAGGACGGTGAAGATGTCGTAGATGGAGGGGCCGATCAGGATGATCAGGAGCGGCGGCACGGTGAACATCATCGTGCCGAGCGTCAGCTTGGTAGGCAGCTTGTTGGCCTTTTCCTCGGCCCGCATCACCCGCTTGTCGCGCATCTCGGCGGCGTAGACCCGCAGCGCGTCGGCCAGCGAGGTGCCGAACTGGGCCGATTGCACCATCACGGTGACGAAGCTGCCGATGTCGGTGACGCCCGCGCGCGTCGCCATGTCCTTGAGCACCTGCGTCTTGTCCTTGCCCGCCTTCATCTCCGAGGAGACCAGGGCGAACTCCTCGGCGAGCGCGGGGTAGCCGGCCTTCACCTCCTTCGAGACGCGCAGGACAGCCTGCTCCATCGACTGGCCGGCCTCGACGCAGACGAGCATCAGGTCGAGCGAGTCGGGAAAGCCGTTCTCGATCTCCTCGCGGCGGCTCTGCACCCGGCGCTCGACCCAGTATTTCGGCAGGAAGTAGCCGACCGCCGCCGGCCCGATCACGGCCAGCACCAGCTGCTGCGTGGTGACCTCGCCGCTCGCCGAAGAGATCAGGCCGTAGAGCAGCCCGATCGCGAGAAAGCCGAGGGCCAGCACGAATTGCAGCGCGTGGAAGTTCCGCACCGCCGACTTCGAGCGATAGCCGGCCTGCAGCATCTTGAGCCGCGCCGACGACATCTCTTCCTCGGTCTGGGGTTCGAGGAAGTTCGAGAACCGGTCGAGCTTGTCGCCGCGGCCGCTGTCGTGGCGCAAGGCCTTGCGGTCGAGCGTGGCAGCGGCGCGGCCGCGGCGGACATCGTCGCGCAGCTTGTCGAGCGGGTCGCGCCGTTGCCGCAGGAAGACCGGCAGGGTGAGCGCGACAAGGAGCACGCCGAGCAGGCCCACCGCGTAGAGCGGCCCCAGTTCGCCGAACCGGGCGACGAGGGAGTCGTTGATCTGTCCGAACATTTCCATCGGTGGCGTGCCTCAGACCTTGATGTTCACCATCATCCGCATGAACACGACGTTGACGACGAGAAGGACGCCGACGGCGATGCATGCCGGGATGAAGAGGGGGGTATCCT
This sequence comes from Rhodobacteraceae bacterium HLUCCA09, assembly GCA_001314685.1. Lineage (GTDB taxonomy): Bacteria > Pseudomonadota > Alphaproteobacteria > Rhodobacterales > Rhodobacteraceae > HLUCCA09. The sequence continues at coordinate 16,455 of LJNT01000213.1, read as the reverse complement.
TCACGTCGTCGTAGTAATCGGGCTGGATCACCACGATCCCGAGCAGGGCGACGAGCGGGAAGACCGACAGGAACATCCCCGACCACTTCGCCTCTGCGGTGATGGCCTTGACGCGTCGGAAGAGCTTGAAGCGGGCGCGGATCACCTTGGCCAGACCGTCGAGGATCTCGGCGAGGTTGCCGCCCGCCTGGCTCTGGATCGTCACGGCGACCGCGAGGAAGCGCATGTCCTGCATGTCGACGCGCTCGGCCAGCGCCTTGAGGCTTTCAGACACGTCGCGCCCGTAGGCCGCCTCGTCGGCGATGATGCCGAATTCCGATCCGAGCGGGTCGGGCACCTCCTTGGCGACGATGTTGATGGCCGACGAGAAGGGGTGGCCGACGCGCAAGCTGCGCACCATCAGTTCCACCGCGTCGGGCAGCTGCTCCTCGATCATGGCGAGGCGCTTCTTGGCCTTGTTGTTCACCCAGACATAGACGCCGCCCACGCCCATGCCGATCGCCACCATGATGCGCACGCCGAGCCCCGCCTCGGTGCCGAGCGTCAGGCCGAGGAAGGCGAAGGCCGACAGCAGCCCCATGATGAGGATGAGCTGCGGCGGCGAGAAGGCGATGTTGGCCTTCTGCGCCTTCTCGGCCAGGATCGCGTAGAGCGGGATGCCCTTCGCGTTCATGTGCTGCGAGACCTCCTTGCGGAGCTGCTCGAGCACCTCTTCGCGGCCGGCGCCCTTCTCGAGCAGTTCGAGGCGGCGGTTGAGCCGGTTGTTGAGGCTGATCGACTTGCCGAAGGCCGTGAGATACAGGCCCTCGACCACGAGCAGCACCGCCACGAAGACGATGGCGTAGATGAGGGGTTCGGCGGAGATCTGCATGGGGGCCTACCTGCTCGCTGGGCTGGGGGTCACTTGGCGGGGGGTCACTTGGCGGGGGTTCACTTGGCTGGGGCTGCGCTTCACTGGGCTGCGATCGGGTCGTAGATGGTCGCCGGCAGGTCGTAGCCCCACTGGCGGAACCGGTCGGCGTAGTAGGAGCGGACGCCGGTCGCATTGAAACGGCCGACGATCTTGCCGTCCGGGGCCAGGCCGAGGCGCTCGTAGCGGAAGATCTCCTGCATCGAGATGACCTCGCCCTCCATGCCCGTGATCTCGGTGATCGAGACCATGCGCCGCGAGCCGTCCTGCAGGCGGCTGGCCTGCACGATCAGGTTGACGGCGCTGGCGATCTGGGCGCGCACGGCCTTCAGCGGCATCTCGATGCCGGCCATCGCGATCATGTTCTCGAGGCGGCTCACCGCGTCGCGGGCGGAGTTGGCGTGGATCGTGGTCATCGAGCCGTCGTGGCCGGTGTTCATGGCCTGAAGCATGTCGATCACCTCCTCGCCGCGCGTCTCGCCGACGATGATGCGGTCGGGGCGCATCCGCAGCGCGTTGCGCAGACAGTCGCGCTGGGTGACGGCGCCCTTGCCCTCCACGTTGGGCGGCCGGCTCTCCATCCGGCCGACATGGGTCTGCTGGAGCTGGAGTTCGGCGGTGTCCTCGATCGTCAGGATCCGCTCGGCGTCGTCGATGAACGACGACAGGGCGTTGAGCGTCGTCGTCTTGCCCGAGCCCGTGCCGCCCGAGACGATCACGTTGAGGCGCGTGGCGACGGCCGCCTGGAGGTAGGCCGCCATTTCCTCGGTGAAGGCGCCGAACTTCACCAGATCGTCGACCGCCAGCTTTTCCTTCTTGAACTTCCGGATCGAGACGAGCGACCCGTCGACGGCGATCGGCGGGACCATCGCGTTGAAGCGCGAGCCGTCGGCGAGGCGGGCGTCGACGTAGGGGTTGCTCTCGTCGACCCGCCGGCCCACGGCCGAGACGATCTTGTCGATGATGCGCAGGAGGTGCCGTTCGTCCTTGAAGGTCACGTGGGACAGCTCGAGCCGACCCGCCCGCTCGATGAAGACCTGCTGGGGGCCGTTCACGAGGATGTCGTTGATGTCGTCGTCCTGCAGGAGCGGCTCGAGGGGGCCGAGGCCCTTCACCTCGTCGTAGAGTTCCTGGTGAAGGGTCCCACGCTCCTCGCGGTTGAGCACGACGCCCATCTCCTCGAGGCTCTCGGCGGCGATGGCCGCGATCTCCTCGCGCAGTTCCTTCTCGGTCGCCGTCTCGAGCGCGGAGAGGTTGAGGTTGTCGAGGAGCGCCTTGTGCAGCTCCATCTTGACCTCGGCCAGACGCTCCTTGCGGCGCTTCTCCTTGTCGACGGGCGCGGCCTGGGCCGGCGCGGCGCGGCCCTGGGGGGCGGCACCGGGCGCCTTGCGCTGAACGCTCGGACGCGCCTGGGCCTCGGCAGGGCCGGCGGCGGTGGCGGGCTCGGCGCCCGAGGGCGTGGTGGCGGGCGGGGCGCCCGTGCGGGCGGGCAGGCCGGTCTTCTTGTAGCGCGAGAACATCCGTCAACCTCCGGCGGTTCGGTTCAGCCGCCTGCCGCGTCGGCGGCGGCGAGTTCGTGCAGCGAGGCGGCGAGCTTGGCGATCTCCTTGCGGAGCGGGTTCTTGGCGGCGTTGACCGACAGGGGCAGGCCGTGATCGTCGGCCTCGGCCACCTGTCGGCCGCCGTCGGGCAGCATCAGCTCGATGTCGATGTCGAGGCTTTCGGCCAGCCGCTTGGCGCGCGCCTTGCCCTGCAGGTCTGTCAGGCGCGGCGCGCGATTGAGACCGTAGCGGATGCGCTCGACCGGCAGGTCCTCGCCCTTCAGGAGCCGCACGAAGCGCAGCGTGTTCTGGGCCGAGCGCATGTCGAGCTCGAGCAGCGCGAGGTAGACGTGCGCCGCCGAGAGCACCGCCTCCGACCACACGACCAGTGTCGAGGGCATGTCGATCACCACGAAGTCGAAGCTCGCGCGCGCCAGCGCGATCAGCGCCTTCACGTCGTCGGCCGACACGATGTCGAGCGGCAGCATCTCCGCCGGCGCGGTCAGCACGTGCAGCTTGTCCTCGTGGAGCTGCATCGCGCCCAGCATCGCCTCGGCGTCGGCCTGCTGGAGGTCGGACAGGAACTCGAACACCGAGTCGCGGCGCGGCAGGTCGAGATAGGTGCCGACAGAGCCGGTCTGGAAGTCGAGATCGAGCAGGCAGACCTTGGGCGGCTGCGCCTCCTTGCTCTTGCGCAGCGACTTGTCGGGGTTGGCGAGCTCCCACGCGAGGTTGACGGCGAGGGTGGTCGCGCCCACGCCCCCCGCGAGGCCGTGGACGGGCAGGACGACGCCGTTGCGCCCGCCGCCGACGCCGCCGGCGACGGGGCCGGACCCGGCGACATGGACATGCGCCATCGGCTCGGGTGCGGGGCGGCGCATCCGCTCCAGCGCCTCCGACAGCGCGCCCTCGGGCAGCGGATAGGGCAGGAAGTCGGTTGCGCCGAGCCGCAGCAACTGGTGCAGGGCGACGGGGCTCACGTCTTCGGCCACCAGCACCACGCGGATGCCGCGCTCGTCGGCGGCCGAGATGATCTCGCCGATGAGCTGGAGCTGGTCCTCGTCCTCGTTGTCGATGGCGATGGCGACGAATTCGAGCGACCCGGCCTCGGGCTGGGCGAAGAAGGGCAGCGCGTCGTCGAACGACAGGTCGCCCCAGCTCTCTCCGAGCTCGGCCTCCATGTCCTCGATCAGCAGGTCGAAATTCTGCACGTCTCTGCAGATCGTGCAGGCGGTGATCGGAGCCGCCTCCGGCTGCAGGGCTGCACTGCTTTCCATGGCCTCACGTCCTTCTCGCCAGGGGGCGGCGGGCTCGGTCCGGCCGGACTTGTCCTGCCGCTCCGTCCGGCGTCGCCACCCCTCGCACGACTGGGTATGCCGCACTCTTCCTTGAGCGTTATGTCGGCGTCGAACGCGGCGGAATTTTGGCGAGAGTGCCGCATTTGTGCGGTTTCGGCACAGGCGCGGGCGCGGCCGGGCGCTCTGTTTCGCAGGGCAGGATAAAGTCGCCCGAGTGCCACGCGCGGCCGGAAACGAAAACGGCGCGCCGGGGCGCGCCGTTTCCTGGGTGTCGCAGGGTCAGGGCGCCGGGGGGCGCCGTGGCCTCATTCGGTGGTGGAGTCGCCGAACGTGATGAACTCGGGCTCGGCCGCCGCGCTCTCGACGTAGCCGTCGTAGGTCACGCGGGCATACTTGCCGTCCAGGGTGCGGCCCGGGCAGGCGCCGACCTTGCTCACGTACTTGCCCGCGGCCGATCCCGGGGCGACCTGGCAGGTCTGCACGAGATGGTTGTTCATCGTGGCGTTGCCGAAGTTCGACGGCGTGATCTGGCTGCCGGCCTCGTAGGCGCACCCCGAGGCGAGGAGCGTGGCGGCCAGGGCCGCGCCCATGGCGAGGCGGAGCCGCGCGGGGCGGGAGGAGAGGGTGAAGCGGTCCATGTGCCTTACTCCATCACGTAGCCATAGGAGCCCGAGAAGTCCTGCCGGGCGACCTCGCCGGCGCCCCCCGAGACGGGGCGCGTTTCGCGCGCGGTCACCCCGCGCAGGAAGAGGTCGGCCTCCGAGGGCGGGCGGATGCGGTCGGTCGGCAGGGCCAGCGTCTCGCCGCGGGTGGGCGACACGAGGTGGGCCGAGATGATGATGACGAGTTCCGACTGCTCGCGCCGGTAATCGGTCGAGCGGAACAGCGCACCGAGCACCGGCACGTCGCCGAGCCACGGCACCTGGCTGGCCAGATCCTCGAAGTCGTCCTCGAGCAGGCCCGCAATGGCGAAGCTCTCGCCGTCGCGCATCTCGACGGTGGTCGTCGCCCGCCTGGTGCGGAAACCGTTCACCTGGAAGACGCCGGTGTCGAGCGAGACCGAAGGATCAAGGCCCGAGACCTCGGAGGTCAGCCGCAGGTTGATGTTCTCGCCCACGACCCTGGGGGTCATGTTGAGCAGGATGCCGAAGGGCTTGTACTCGACCGAGATGCCGTCGTCGGTCTGTATCGGCACCGGGTATTCGCCGCCGGCGAGGAACTCGGCCGCCTGGCCAGACAGGGCGGTCAGGTTGGGCTCGGCCAGGGTGCGCAGGAAGCCGTTGGTCTCGAGCGCCTCGATCAGCACGGCGAACTCGACGTCGCCCGCGCCGACGCCGACCTGGAAGGCGCCCTGGTTGCCGCCGCCCAGCGTGACGCCGGTATCGGGGTCGCCGTCGAAGAGGTTGGCGAGGTTGTCGCCGAGCAGATAGGTGCCGGTGCCCGTCTCCGTGCCGATGTCGGTGTCGTCGTTGAGGAAGTTTGCCGCCACCGAGGCCGAGAGCGCCTTGGACACGGAGCGCGACATCTCGGCGAAGCGCACCTTCATCATCACCTGCTGGGTGCCGCCGACCTCCATGAGGTTCGACACCCGCTCGGGGGCGTAGCGGTTGGCGAGGTCGAGCGCGGAGTCGATCGCCTGCGCCGACGAGACGACGCCCGACAGCACGATGCCGTCGTTGGCCGGGCGCACCTCGATCTGCTCGCCCGGCAGCACCTCGCGCAGGCGCTCCTTCAGTTCGCCCACATCGGCGGTGACCTGCACCTCGACGTTGGTGATCAGCCCGCCCTCCTCGTTGAGGAGCGTCAGCGTCGTGCGCCCCGGCGCGCGGCCGAGCACGTAGATCGACGATTCCGAGAGGGTCGAGATGTCGGCGATCTGGGGGTTGGCGATCGAGAGTTCGGCAAAGGGCGTGTCGCTCTCGACGACGACGGCCTTGTTGATCGGCACCTTGAGCGCCCGCTGGATGGTTCCGCCCTGGATGCGGAGCGTCTCGGCCTGGACGATGTGCGGCGTGGCCGCGAGGGTGACGGCAAGGCCCATCAGACCCGCCCGAAGTAGCGTCTTGACTGTCATGTGACCTGCCTCTCGTCACGATTGGGGGACGGGTCTTTGTGCCCGTATTGGCCGGGAGAGTGCCCGCGATCTGCTTTTCGATCAATAATCAGGGGTTTAAGGGTCGTTATTTATGTAGTGGCCGAGCAACACATTGTTGCGCCTTTCCCATTTCTTGGGTGCGTGAGCCTGCCGCACCCCGGATGTGGGGCCACCGCATAGGAACGAGGCGTGGCCGCGCGCCGGGGGGCGCGCGAGTTGCGGGGGCATTCCCGGTCGAGGAGGCGGTGCCGGCCCCGGGCCAGTGGTCGGGCGCGATCCCGCGAGGCGCCATCCAGCCGCAGCGCCGCGGCCGAGGGACGGGTGGCGCAACCGTCACGGGCGGGGGCGGCCCGCGCCGGACGCCGACATGCGCACGGCCGGCGCTGGGCCGGCCGTGGTCGGAAGGTAGGGTGTCGTCCTGTGGCGCGCGGGGGGCGCCGCGAGGAGGGGATGCGCGTCAGGCCGTCTCGGCGAGGCCGCGCTCCTCGGCAAGGTCCTGCATGCGCTTCTGCAGCTTCTCGAAGGCGCGCACCTCGATCTGGCGGATGCGCTCGCGGCTGACGTTGTAGACGCCCGAGAGATCCTCGAGCGTGACCGAGGGCTCGATCAGGCGGCGCTGGGTCAGGATATCCTTCTCGCGGTCGTTCAGCACGTCCATCGCCTCGGCGAGCAGTTCGCGGCGCACCGACATCTCGTCGGCCTCGGCGTACTGGCTGGCCTGGTCGGCGCCCTCGTCTTCCAGCCAGTCCTGCCACTGGGTGCTGCTGTCGTCGTCGGAGCCGACCATCGCGTTGAGCGAGGCGTCGCCGCCCGACAGGCGCCGGTTCATCGAGATCACCTCGTCCTCGGTCACGCCGAGGTCGTGGGCGATGCGCGCCACGTTCTCGGGGCGCAGGTCGCCGTCCTCGAGCGCGCCGATCCGGCTCTTGGCCTTGCGCAGGTTGAAGAACAGCTTCTTCTGCGCCGAGGTGGTGCCGAGCTTCACGAGGCTCCACGACCGCAGGATGTATTCCTGGATCGAGGCGCGGATCCACCACATGGCATAGGTGGCGAGGCGGAACCCCTTCTCGGGGTCGAACCGCTTGACCGCCTGCATCAGGCCGACATTCGCCTCCGAGATCACCTCGGCCTGGGGCAGGCCGTAGCCGCGATAGCCCATGGCGATCTTGGCTGCGAGGCGCAGGTGGCTTGTGACCAGCGTATGCGCGGCCTCGGTATCCTGATGGTCGGCCCACCGCTTGGCGAGCATGTATTCCTGCTCCGGCTCCAGCATGGGAAACTTGCGGATTTCCTGCAGATACCGGTTCATCCCCTGCTCGGGCGAGGGGGCGGGAAGATTGGCGTAGGAACTCATCTGTGCTTGCCCTCCGAACCTGTGCCCCTTTCGATCCGCGTCGCCCCCATCTGCGCGTCACGGCCCACCATCGGGCCTGACGCAGGGGCATATCGCGCAAGGGGTGTCGTTTGCGTTAACATATAGGATCTGAACCGATCGGTTCAAGTTCCATTCGTGTGCCGCTCCGAACGCTACACTCTTGCATGCGCGCACGCTACCTCGTGAAACATGGGGTCACGCCTCTTTGCCCCATGTTTCATTCCTTGGCCCGACAAGCGAGCGGCCGCGCGGAAGGTTCCCGGCGGCCGCCCGAAATCACCGGAACAGTCATGCGGGCAGACGGGATGCCCGCCGCCCGATCAGGCGGCGGCGCCTGCCTGCCGGCGCCGCCCCATCGCGACAAGCCCGCCGAGGGCGGCCAGCATCATCCAGCCGGCCGCGGGCAGCGGGATGGGCTGGAGGCTGGCCGTGCGGAAAGTCTCGCCTTCCGCAGCGCGCAGGATCTCGAGGGCCGTGCCCTCTTTGAAATCGACCGCGCCGTCGTCGAATGTCGTTGTGATTCCCATGTTGCGCCCGCCGATGATATCGTCGGTGACGGTGCCGCCGAAGCCGATCCAGGTTTTCACGCCATCGAAAGTCGTTTCGAAGACGATCGAGTCCTGCGGCGTGTCCGGCCGGAAGTCGATCACGCCGCCACTCTGGTTGAACGTGAAGGTTGCCGGGTTGTTCGGGGTGGCGGGCGAGACCAGATTGCCGAAGAAGTAAGCGTCGCTAGACAGGGTCGCCCCGATGTCGGTGCCGTCGTAGGTCAGCGTCAGGCTGTCAATGGCGACGGGCGCGTTGACCGGATTGGCGGCCCACGGCGTGCCCGTCAGCGCGGTCGTCGTCCGCCCGCTGAGCACGAACTCCTGGTCGACGGTCTCGCCGCCGATCTCGGTGTCGAAGGTGCCGGCCATCTCGAAGGTAAAGAACGAGGCTGCCGCGGCCGGAGCGGCCATGGCGACGCACAGGGCGGTGGCGGACAGGGTGCTGGTGAGGACGCGAGCGATCGATGACATTGGAAAGGCTCCATCATGGCAGGTTACAGAGCGTCAACGGTAGGCCGTGATTTACGTAACGAAAAGTAAAGATGTCGCCGATCGCCCGGGTCGCCTGCCGAGTGCGGGGGCAGCTCTCAGCCCCCAAGTGTCGCCAGCAGGCGGGCCATGTCGTCGGGCAGGGGGCTGTCGAATGCCAGCCGCTCGCCCGTGACGGGGTGGAGAAAGCCGAGCCGTGCGGCGTGCAGCGCCTGCCGGGGGAAGGCGTCGACCGCCGCGGCCACCCCTGCCCCCAGCGCCCGCGCCGAGGCGCGGCGGCGCCCACCATAGGTCGCGTCGCCGATCAGGGCGTGGCCCGCATGGGCCATGTGCGCCCGGATCTGGTGCGTGCGCCCCGTCTCGAGCCGGCACTCCAGCAGCGCGGCGGCTGGGGGCGTGCCGAACGCCTCGAGCACCCGCGCATGGGTCACGGCGGCGCGCCCCCTCTCCCACGTTACCGCCTGCCGCTGCCGGTCGGTGCGGTGCCGGTCGAGCTTCGTGCGCAGGGTCAGGCGCGCGCCCGCCCACGACACCCCGCGCAGGCCCGAAAGCCGCGGATCGGCCGGGTCGGGCGCGCCGTGGCAGAGCGCGAGGTAGGCGCGCTCTGCCGTATGCGCCTCGAACTGGGCGGCGAGGCCGTGATGGGCGGCGTCGGTCTTGGCGGCCACCAGCAACCCGCTCGTGTCCTTGTCGATCCGGTGGACGATGCCGGGCCGCTTCTCGCCGCCCACCCCCGACAGCGTGTCGCCGCAATGGGCGAGCAGCGCGTTGACGAGCGTGCCCGACGGCGCGCCGGGGGCGGGATGCACGACCATTCCGGCGGGCTTGTCGACGACGATCAGGTGCGCATCCTCGAAGGCCACGGCAAGCGGGATCGCCTCTGCCGCCGTTGCCACCTCGGCCGCCTCCGGCAGCGCGATCTCGATCACGTCGCCCGCCGCCACCTTTGCCTTCGGCTCGGTCAGCGCAGCGCCGCCGCGCGTGACCGCGCCCCCGGCGATCAGCCGGGCGAGGCGCGAGCGCGACAGCGCGGCCGCCTCTGGCACGTCGCGCGCCAATGCCCTATCGAGGCGCTGCGGCGGGTCGTCCCCGATCACGACCCGGATGAGCCGGAGCCCCTGTTCCATGCCGGACCTCCCCAAAGAGCCCGAGCCGCGCGACCCTACCGCGGGTGCGGCCCCGCGCGAGCCCACGGCGGAGGAGCTGCGCGGCCTGCGCCTCCTGCGCGCGCTCGTGACCGTGCTCACGGCGACGATGATCGCGGGCATCGCCGCGATCGTGGTGCTTCTCTACCTCAGGCTGCCGGGAGGCGCCACGGCATCGGCGCCGCCCACCCCCGCCCTGCCGCCCGCCCTGCCGGGCGCCATCGCCCTGCCCGAAGGGGCGCGGGCGCAGGCGGTGACGGCGGGGCCGGGCTGGTGGGCGGTGGTGACCGGGGCGGGCGACATCCTGCTCTACGACGCCGAGGGCACCCTGTTGCGCCGCATCGCGGCCGAAGAGCTCGCGGCCGACTGACCCGCCGCCAGCGCAGGGCCGTCGCGGAGCTGTCTCGGGGCTGTCTCGGGGCTGGCGCCGAGATGGCGCGGAGCCTGCACGCGGCCGGAATGGCGCCGAAATGCGGCCTGCCCCGCCATGCCGTCGCACCGGTCGCGGGGCCCGCGTCGCCAATCCCCCCCGATCCGGCCCGATCAATGACGAGTTTGCGACAATTTCGCAGAAATTTGGACACGGTTGTGTCACGCGGCGCAAGGTGGGCTCGCAAGTTGTGAACGGGTTGCTGAATGACGAGTCCCATCGAGCGGATGCGCGCGCGAGCGGAAGCCTTCAACGTGCTCGGGCTGAGCGAGAGCGCCGCGCCGGGCGAGATCCGGGCCGCGTGGCGGCGGGTGGCCTTCGAGGTGCACCCCGACCGGACCGGGGGCGACTACGCCGACTTCATGCGCGCCAAGGCCGCCTACGAGCTGCTGCGGCCCGATGGAGAGGCAGGCGCGCCGTCGTCGGCCTCGGCGACGCGCGGATTCCGCACCGGGCGGTCGCCCACGGGGGCCCGGCCGCGGGTGGCGACCCGCCGCGTGACGCTTGGCGCCGAGTCGGTCGAGGCCTGCCGGGCGCTGCTGAAGACGGGAGAGGCCGGCGAGCCCGTGCCCGAGGCCGCCGCGTCTGCCGCGGGCCATGTGCCCGACGCGGTCGAGCGGCATGGGCGCAGCCTGACCTATATCGTGGAAACGGAGCTCTCGAAGGGCATCAACCGCGTCGCCCTGCCCACCGCGCTGCTCGAGGACAACCGGCGGGTCAAACCGCGCATCGTGACGGTGCGCGCCGCCCGCTCCGGCGCGGCCGAGGTGCGCGTCCCCGACCGCCAGCGCGCGCGCCTCTTCCCCGGCGCGCGGAGCGTCACCATCCGGTTCGGTCAGAGCTGACGGGCACGGGCCGGAGCGCGCCTGTCTCGCCCCGGTCGCGCCCCGGTCGTGCCCGCCTCCGCCGTCTGCCGGCGCATGAACCGCGTGCGACGCGCCGGGGCGGGACGGATTGCCGCGCGGGCCGGAGGTGCAAAACCTCACGTTCAATACAGACATAGGAATTTGATCGATTTCGTAACCGAGAGGGATGTCATGACCGACCGCAGCAAGAGCATCGAGAATCTGCAGACCGCGCTGGCGATGGAGCTAACCGCCGTCAACCAGTACCTGCTGCACGCTCACACGCTGGAGGACTGGGGGCTCGACAAGCTGGCCAGCCGCATGCGCGACGAGATGCAGGAGGAGCTCGGCCATGCCGGCCAGTTCATCGACCGCCTCATGTTTCTCGGCGGCACGCCCGAGCTGAGGCCGACCAAGACGCCGAAGATGGCCGAGACGCTCGAGGGCCTGTTCGAGGCCGACAAATCCGAGGAGCAGGGTGCCATCGACTTCTACAGCCGCGCGGCGCGCGACGCGGCCGAGACCAACGACATCGGCACCCGCTCGCTGTTCGAGGCCATCGTGATGGACGAGGAAGGCCACTGGGACTGGCTCGACCGTCAACTCGCCACGCTCAAGCGCATGGGAGAGCCGGCCTTCATGTCGATCTACATGAGCGGCGAAAGCGCGGAGGGCTGATCGCCCCCAGCCACTACGGTAAATGTTGAAGAAGTGTCTTTTTAGAATCAAGCCGAGATTCGGGCCCGATCCTCTACGTTTCGGTGCTCGAGAGGCTGGCGAGCCCTGGATTCGAGGTTCGAGACAATGAGCTCTGAAGCCGAGATCTTCTGGACGCGACCGGATCCGGCAGCAGTGTACTGCATGTCGACCGCCGAACGACCCGGATGAGATTCAAACAGCGCTCGCGCTTCCGGACATTGATCATAAGACAGAAGCCACAACCCATCCAGGGCATCCAACCCCCGCGCCAGGGAGGAGTGATCATTCTCTTTGAACGAAAATCGGTACAGCTTTTCCGCCTTATGGAAGAAGGGAGGGTCAAGATACCAAAAAGGGGTAAAATGATTGTCAGACCTCCTCTGGTGGGCGGGGCGGAAGTATCCAATGAACTTGCGGAAATCCCAATTCCGGACACGAACTCTTTGTTCGAGACGGCTCAGGGCCCACAATCGAGAGGCCAGCTTTTCTGCATTGTACCGACAATCAATCTTATACAACGACTCCTGCCGATAGCCACCAAGCGGCCCGGCTTGCACATGCAAGGCGCCTGAGAATGATGTCCGATTAAGGAAAAGGCATTTGAAGGCTCGATCGAAGGGATCCAAGGGGTCGCTATCCTTTAAGCGCCTCCACTCATCAAGCGTAGGCTTTGTGTCCAGAATTCTATCCGCCAGCCGTTCGGCCCCCCGCGGCACACCATCAGAAAAAACAGTACGCCAGAAATCGGAAACAAGAGGATCGATATCGTTAATTACGGCTTCATCTGCAAGTCCGGCCTCAAGAAAGGATAGAAACGTGGCTCCGCCTCCGACGAACGGTTCAAGAATTCGGTCGACATGGAAAACGCCGGCTCGATCCAGGCGTCGTCCGACCTCTGCAACAAGTCGACGCTTTCCTCCTGGGTACCGAAGGGGCGAAAGATATTCACGGCTCGCCACAGCCGCCAAGCCCTGCTCAAACTTGCCCAAGGAAGTCACCCTGTCGCTCCTTTGTTCAGTGCCATAGCATACTGTAGGCACCTTCGCGATACTCGATCAGCAAAATTCAGATGGCGCCTCTTGACCTTCCTCGTCTTCCGCTTGTGCCAGAGGTTGCGTAGTGCCCTTCTTGGCCAACCGACAGCGTCCCACGTCAGAGTGTTGCTCCCGAAGCGCGCAACAAGCCCTTCAAGAAGGCATCGATGTTGCGGCCGGTAGGCCGCTTTGCAATCGAAGCGTATGTATTTGCAAGGTGCTGAGCGATATTCGCATTCTCGTATAGCGGCGTTTCAAGAAGATCGAGCGCCGAGATGGCGCGGTCTATAAGCACTCCGTAGTTTTCAATTTTAACCTTCTCCGATTGAAAATCGAATCCTCTCTTGCTCCGGAAGGGATATGCAATGCAAAGATGAAACATGCGCCCTTGACGAGATCTATATAGGAAATCTTGTCCGTAGTGAGTTCCATCTCCGAAATTACGCTCCGGATCTTTCTTTCCTTTGTCGATGTGTGAATATCGGTATGCATCATCTATCGGAATAAGAAGCGCTCTTCTATCAAAAGGGCCATCCCTCAATATCGGAGCGATTGCATCACCATGCTCGACAATCGGCCCAGTCTTTGCGACCCCGAGTATGAGAGGTTGCCGCTCTGGGCTCGCGAACTTCTGCGATACATCGTAGATCAGCTCCATTATCGGACGATGGAAGACGGCCGGCTCCCCATTAATTGACAGCGGTCCATCCATGAGCACAACCATGTATTCAAGAGCCTGGCGATACTGTGGATCGCTATCGAGCGCTCGTATAACGTGGGCAAGAAGCATGTGCTCGAGCGCATTCATTGCCCGCTGGTAACAGCTGATATTGTCCCCCTCCTCCACAAAGACGTCGTGCAGCCGCAGGACGTCCGATATGTAGAGTGCTTCGCCGGGCGCACCTGGCATGGGCGCATAACCGATATCGACAGGTATGCGAACGTCGTCTTCGATCGTTTTTCCCGTGACAGGGTTCTTCATGCGACCCTTCTGGATAACGACAAATGAACCGCTTGCATCGCCCTCAACACGACCAAGGCGCCGCAGAAGTTCAACAAGAGTGTCATAGAGATCCGCGCCCCAGCTTGCCTTGAATGCCTCAGCCTTAAACGCGTCAAACAGAAAGCGCCGAAAGGTTGACATCGGCGACAGGCCGTTTAAGGAGAACCCAGATCCGCTTAAAGCGAGGCCGTAGGCGTTGGAATCGCGGGTGATTTTTGCCGCGCCAATCTGATCAACGAAGCCATCGCCCTTATTGAGATCAAGAAGCTCGGGGATTGCGATCATCACCTGGCTGAATTTAAGAAAGCCGCACTTCACAGATGGATAATCTTCACGCGCCGCTCCCTCGTACCGTGAGCCGTCGCACGCGAGTATCAACCCTCTTTCAGGACGCGATATGCGCGAGGTGACATCAATTGCTTGAGCACGAATTCTTGCTCGATGAGGTTCTGGGTCGGGAAAACTGGCCTCGCATCGAGCGATGGCCTCTCTAATCTGTTCATTCGCAAGGAATGTCTCCCCTCCGAGAGACGATGCGGCCTCTCGCTCAAACGGCATCTGTCGCCCCATCAGAACCAATGATCAGCGGTCGGAACCATGTGGCACCGCGCGCAATGGCGGCCGCTCTTTCCATCTCGTAGCGCCTTTTGACCAAGTCGGGTTCAAACTTCTTGATCTGGGTCGGAGTTACGTAGAGCGCCGAAAGTGTCTTTACTCGGGCGAAACCTACGTCTTGGGCGCGTTTAATCTGATCCCTGAAGTCGCCAAAGTCGTAGTAGTCGGAAAGAGCCCTTATCTCTTTGTCGTTATTTAGATGGGTGACAAAGAAGTTCTCCGTTGCAGCCATTATTGCTTCATGAATTGAACTTGGCTCCTGTGTGGCGTACACAAGAGAAATCCGAAACTTTGCGCCCTCCTTGGCAAGCCTGGGCCATGTATCCGTGATCTCGTGGCGCTTTCCAATCAGGTTATGAGCCTCCTCGACGTAAACTACAATCTGAGGTGCTCTTTCGTTCCGATTGAACTTGTCGCTCGAGCGATGGAATAGACCCGCCGCAAGTTTCTCAGCCAGCCCGTCGCGGACCTTTGGGGATCCGACGGACAGATCAAGAATGACTATGCGACCCTCCTCAAGCAGTTGATAGACTTCTGCAGCAAGGTTGCTGGAGCCATTTGGACCATGGAACTCCTTCCCCGCGTTCCTGATGGCATTGGTCGTAAGGATTGTCTGATCCTTCTTGTTTTTGCCAACAAGAACATTGAGGAGTGATCGATCCTCTCCGGTAAGATAGGCGTTCCCTTGTGAGCTTCTCAATCCTCGGTCATCGTCCTCGTGGCCGCCAAGGGCTCGATCGGCCGCACGCACGCGCCGCCAAAAGCTTGTAACGGACTCCAGACTTCCGCGAAGTCTCTGAGGCTTCTTTTGATCGGGGGTTAGGTTGAAGTGGTTGCGGACGATCTCAGCTTGCTCCGCTTGTTTGAGGCCCTCGTAAAGCGTGACGTTGGCCTCTATTGCGGTGTTCCGTGCCTCCTTATCCTCCTTGGTCGCTCCCTCTGGTAGGGGCGGAACTTCAGCGTATGTGCCGAGAGCGAGGCCTGCGCGCAAGCTTCCCAACCCGACCTGCGCCTGCACGGAAACTCCCATGATGAGACTTTGTTCTCTCTCATTCCTTGAGTCCGGTGCATACTCGGCGGCGTGGAGAATTGATCGGAGGATTGAGATCTTCATTTCGCGCCTCGCGCCTTGCGAGAAGTCGCCAGGTATCTCCTCTGGAAGCTCGAAGTTCAGGAACGTCTTGATATCGTCCGACCCCGTGTTCAGATTTTTGGCAAGAAAACCTTCACGGATTACCTCGAGGGCGATAGAGAGATCATTGTAAAAGTTCGATCTTAGATCGCGGAATCCCGGAGCTTCAAGCGCACGATACCGAATCGTATTGTCTGAGAAAACATCGTTTATTGCGCTCCCGGAGTCTTGGGCGTTCGCATTCGAGTATTCGCCATTTATATCAAAAATCAGTTGTCCGATCGGTTGGCCGGTGACGTGGGCAGTGATTGCCACCTCACTAACCATTGTCTTTGTAGTATTGGATTTTCCGGTCCGCGTCATGCCAAAGACAGCGGTCCTTCGCGAGAGAAAGTCAGCCGGGGAGATCATGACGGGCGTCGGCTTCTCTGCGGCGGCAATGCTCATATGTGTTGTGGATGCAAATCTTACGGCCCCAACCTCGAAGGGCTTTGGCTCTCCTACGCCGTTCTTCTGGGCTTCCTCGCGCATACTTTTCTCGCGGATCGGGTCCACGAAGTTGACGATCATTCCGAGCGCCTTGGCAGCAGGCTTGTAGACCCTCATCCCTCTTGCGGAAAAAATATCCTCGATATCTGAACCAAGCCGGAGGCTTCCATCCTCTGCAAGGTAGAAGGTTCCAAGTATTTTGCAGCGAACTCCTGACAATTGCATGCGCGCAGCCGTTACAGGATCGAGCTTATCGAGGCGACCACTCTGAGAATCGGGATTTTCTGTGAAGTATTGCTCCATTGCTCGACGATGCTCACCATCTTGCTGGATGTCTGTGCGTCCCATTACTCTCAGGACCAGCACACGCTGATCAACCTTTGGGGTGTCGGAGAGTTGATTGGGGTCAAAGGTCGCGGCGACGAGAAGCCCACCGAGAGGAATCCCTCCGACGGCCGCGCGCCACTGGTCCGATATCATGACATCAGCTTCATTATATCCTACGCGGAGCGTGAAACCTACCCGCCTCGCATCAAGACTTTCACTTTGAAGGTCAGCACGTACAAGCGCGACAAGCGGGTTCGTTCGACGAGCGATGGCATCAAGTGAGTTCATGAGACCCTGATCTCCGTGTGTTGTTCTTCCAGTATATTGTTCGCGTGGATATCCAATGAAAATGTCTCATTCATGGCGGAGTATTCGTCAACTTCAACCCGTATTATTCATCGAAATCGGGGAGGGCGGCTGGCGTGCCCGCGAAAGCTCTGTAGAATCAAGCTCCTACACAAGGTCCGAGAGCAGCCCCCG
>LJNT01000021.1 GCA_001314685.1 Rhodobacteraceae bacterium HLUCCA09 | reverse complement strand
CATGACGAACTCACCGAGAACTATCGCGACATGATCTGCGCCGAGACCGCCGCCGAGGGGGAGACCCGCCGCAAGGCGTCGCCTCGCGCAAATGGCGCCAGAAGGGCCGCGCCGTCGCCGACAGCCTCGAGGGTGAAGGGGGACCGTGGCCCCGGTGGGGCCGCGCAAGCCCCCTGAACGGCGACAGGCTCTTCGCCTTCACGCGCCTCGCCCCGTCGCAATGGAGATCGGCACGGACGACCAACGCGATCGAGCCGCTGAACGAGGAGTTCCGCCGCCGCATCAAGACCCAGACCGTGCTGCCCTGCGCCGAGACCGTACCCATGCCGCTCCGGGCTCTGCTCGCCTCGGGCCAGATCACCATGCGCAAGGTCGACGGCTGGGAGACCCTCCCTCAGCCCATCGAGCCCTTCACCCTTGACCAGGCGGCCTGATCAGGCCGAAATTGCCATGCTCGGGGAACGCCGTCAGAGAATTTACACCAGATCCGAGACACGACCCGCGACCTGCGCGTCGAGACGCTCATCCAGCGGTCGCTCGGCGACATGACACGTCTTGCCAGACGGGGAAGGGCACACCAAATGAGAGAACGTGACGAAATCACGACGAAGGCGCGGACAAGCCGCACGGACGTGCCGGCCGAGCGCCCTTGCATGCGCTGCCGGACGTCCTTCTGGAGCGATGGGTTCGGCGAGCGCATCTGCCCCAGGTGCAAGGGCTCGGCCAGTTGGCGCGCGGCGATGCCGATGCCGCAGGGCCGGCGCCCGGGTCGGTAGGCGGGGTCGCTCCGGCATGGCGCTCCTGAGGATCGTCCACGAGACGACCTACACCTACCGGGGGCCCGTGGGGCTCGGCCCGCACCGGCTGAGGCTGCGACCGATCGAGACGAAGGATCTGCGCCTCACGGCGTTCGACCTGCAAATCTCGCCGCACGCCGAGCTCGACTGGTCGACCGACGTGTGGGGCAACGCGGTCGCGACGGCCCGCTTCAAGGGCCAACACGACATGCTGTGGATCCGGTCCGAAGCGGACGTGGAGCAGCGCGGGCCAGCGTGGCCGGTCTTTCCGATCGCAGGCGACGCCACTACCTTTCCGTTCCTCTATCACCCCGACGACCGGATCGATCTGGGCGCCCTCTCGCTGCCGCATCACGCCGACGACATGGGTCGGCTGACAGCATGGACATCGGGCTTCGTCATGGCGCCGTCCACCGACACGCTGTCTCTGCTCAAGGACATCTCGTCCGGTGTGGCCGACGCCATCCGCTACGAGACCCGCGAGGCCGAGGGAACGCAGTCGCCGCTTGAGACGCTGGGGCGCGGGGTCGGGTCGTGCCGCGACCTTGCCGTGCTCTTTGCGGAGGCCGTGCGCACCCTCGGGTTCGGCGCGCGGCTCGTGTCGGGCTATCTCCACGATGACGACGCGGACGGTGTGGGCGTCATCGGGGCCGGGGCCACCCACGCCTGGGCCGAGGTGTTCCTGCCCGGCGCCGGCTGGATCCCGTTTGACCCGACGAACAGGTCGGTGGGCTCCGCCCGCCTCGTCCCGGTCGCCGTCGCGCGCAGCATCGGGCAGGTGTCGCCCGTGACGGGAAGTTTCGCCGGCGCGCCCTCCGCTCTTGTCGACCTCGAGGTGGACGTGCAGGTCAAGGCCGACTGACGGCGCGGGCGCATCGCGCCTGTGACCGACGCCGAGAGAGCCCGCCGCGCGCCGCCGTCTGGGGCCGGGTCACGCGGCGCCGGCCACCATCGGGCACGGGCCGCGGCTCGCGGCGGGTCCCCACCAGGCGCATGGCGTCGGGACACGCGGCATGAACGCGCCGCGAACCGGCGTCTTCGGCCTGGACCTAGAGGATGCGGTGGGCATCGCCGGGATGATCGCGCCGCAGCGGCACGCGCGCGCCGACCCGGTGCGCCCGGCCGGCCGGGTTTCATGCTGGCTTGCACGACCGAGGCGCACCCGAGGCCCGCACGCGTCCTGCCGAAGTCGCGGGGCATGTTCGTTCACTCGCGCCTGCCCATGCGTCTCTCCCGAGGCCGGTCCGCATGCCGGTGCAGCCCTGCTCTTGACCCGCCCCGAGAACAGGACGCCCCCGATTCCTGGCGTTGCGCGATCGCATAACGGCGCCCGTGATCGTGAGTCTCCTTCGTGAATGCGGACGCGCGGCGGGCAGCTGCACCGCCGCGCGAATGCCGACAATTTTCAGAGAATGCACAAATGTCGACGGACGGGCAGGGTGTCTCTGGCGGATCTTCTCCTGATTTCAACGCGCTCCCGCAGAGTTGAGGCCTGGCCGGCGGCATCGTTCGCATTGTAGCGAATGCATGGACAGGAATCCCGCCCGCCGCCTAATGTCCAGACCGCGGGGATCCGGTCGGCCATATGAGGAACAGCGTGTTGCAGGATCTGAAAGAACGCATTCTGGAGGTCGTCCGCGGACGCCCCGTGCTCTCTGCATTCGCGACGATCACCGAAGGCGGCCTGCCCTGGGTCCGCTACGTGATCGCGGAAACGAATGAGGATCTCGATTTCCGGTTCACATCGTTCGTCGACGCACGGAAAGTCGGGCAGATGCGCAACGATCCCGAAGGCCACCTGACCTGTGGCATCCAGGATCCGTCGAAATTCCACATGCCGTATTTGCAGGTGCAGGGGCGGGCGGAATTCCGCACCGACGCCGAGGCGCGCCACGACTACTGGAGCGATCGGCTTGCGGTTCTTTTCGACGGCCCCGACGACCCGCGTTACGGCGTCGTGACCCTGCGCGCCTATCGTATCGAATATACCCGCGTCGGCGTGCCGCCCGAGGTCTGGACCCGCGATCATGCCGTGTCCGGAAATCCGGTCGGAAACTGGCACCAGATCCACGCCTGAGCGGCCGTCTGCCCCGTCGAGCGGGAATTCGGCGTTCGTTCCCTTCACGGCGGCATCCGAATTGCTCCGCCCCTGTCCTGCCGCAACTCATCCGGAAAAGGCGCCGCCCGACATGACCACCACCGTGACACAAGTATCGATCTTGAACGCCCTGCTGTCGCGCCGGTTCGACGGCCTGCTCTCCTGCCGCACTCTGGCCGATCACGGCGATATGGGGATCGGCACGTTCGACAGGATGGACGGCGAATTGATCATGCTCGATGGCACGATCTATCACGGCAAGCCCGGCGGGGCGGTGCACCCGGCCGAACCCGACGCCACGGTTCCCTTCGCCACCGTCTGCCGGTTCCGCGCCGAGCAGAGCTGGCCGCTCGACGGCCCCCTGGACTACGAAGCGCTCGACCGCGCCATCGACGCCCGCGCGCCCAACCGCAACGTGGTCTGCGCAATCCGGGTCGACGGCCAGTTCGCGTCGGTCAGGACGCATGCGCTGCAGAAACAGGAAAAGCCCTATCCGCCAACCGCTGACGTGGTGAAAGGCTGCGTCAGGACGGAGTTCCACGACGTCGAGGGCACGATCGTCGGCTTCCGTGGCGTGCCCTATCTTCGCGGCCTCAACGACACGAGCTACCACCTGCACTTCGTCTCGCAGGATCGCAGCCGAGGTGGGCATGTGCTCGATTTCTCCCTGAAATCGGGCACCTGCGCCATCGGCCGCTGCACGCGCCACGTGGTGATCCTGCCCGAGGACGGCGACTTTCTCGACGGGATCGACATGACGGCAGACCTCGTGGGCGCCTTCGAGCACGCCCTCGCCGAGCGGGCCTGACGCCATGCAGAAGGAAATCGCCGCTCCCTTCGACACGGCCCGGCGCGCAAGGCCGGAGAACATGATCGAGGCCCTCGGCGCGCTCGACGGGCGCAAGGCCGCCTTTCGCGTTCACGCAAAGGGCAGCCGCTGGGAGCCGTTGCAGGGGCAGCGGCCCCACGGCCCGCCGCTGCGCCCCTCCGACTTCGCCGTCACCGCCACGCACGATCTGCGGCGCGACCGCATGCGCCTGTCGTGGACCCGCCATTTCATAGATCCGCTGACTGCAACCGTCACCTACGACGAGATCGTCGCGGGCGACGCGGGCCATATCTCTGGGGCGGACGTCGCGCTGCACCCCTCGGCCGCGCGGCCCATGCCGCCCGATCGTCTCGCCGCCATCCGCCGCCAGCAGCACCTGCTCCATCCGCAGCTCCTGATCGGCGCCGCATTGCGCCTCGAGCAGCAGACGGGCCGCGAGACGCTGCGCCGTGCCGGACGCGAGGCGATCGACGGCCGGCCGCATGACATCGTGGAAATCGAGGCCTATCCCCGGCCGATCCGGCTGTTCTTCGACCGGGGCAGCCTGCACCTCGCCGCACTCGCGACGTGGGAGAACGACCATCCGCGTGGCGACGTTCTCGTGGAGGTGCGCTTCGAGGGCTGGCAGGTCCATGACGGGCTCGCGATCCCACGCCTGGCCGAGCTCCGCCTCGATGGCGCGACGGTCCACCGCGAGATGCGTGCCGAGGTGGCGGTCGCCCCGCCGCTCGACGACGCGGATTTCCTGGTCGAGGACGTCGAGGGCGAGCCCGGTCCACCCTTCGACGCCGCGCGCGCGGCGCGGGGCCTTGCCAACGCGCAATGGATTCACCGGGCGCTCGCGATGGGGGCGCCGATCTCGCTCGACGCCGGCCCGGTCGAGCCGGCCGAGATCGTTCCGGGGGTCATGACGCTCGGCGGCGGCATCCATCACTCCATGGCCATCGCCCATGACGGCGGCATCGTGGTGATCGACGCGCCGCAGCACGAAGACCGCTCGCGCGCTGTCATCGACACGATCCTCTCGCGCTGGCCGGGGCGGCCGATCACCCATCTCGTGCTTACCCATCACCACCACGACCACAGCGGGGGCATCCGGGCCTTCGCCGCGCTCGGGGCCGAGCTCGTGGTGGCCGAGGGCGACCGGGAGTTCGTTGCGCGCTGCCTCGCTGCGCCTCACACGATCCTGCCCGACAGCCTCGCCGCAAGCGGGACGCGGGCCGAGATCGTCACCGTGGGCGACGCGCCGCTCGCGCTCGCCGGCGGCGCCGTCGCCGTGCACCGCATCTCCTCGCCGCACTGCGCGGAAGACCTCGTGGTCCACGTCCCGCGGGCCAGACTTCTGTTCAATGCCGACCTGTTCAATCCCGGCCTTGTGCCGCGGGGCAAGACGCCCCCGCCGCACTGGCTGGAATTCTCGAGGGATTTCCGCCGCAAGATCGAGGCGCTCGACCTCGACATCGACCTTCTCGTCGGCGCCCACGGCGCGCCCGAGGGGCGCCCCTGGCAAAGCCTGATCGACTTCACCGAGTAACGGGGGATCCAACCCATGTTCAGCGGACGCATCGCTTCCCGGCCCGAGACGCCGGCGATCCCCCTCACCCGGCCCGGGGCCGACCGCGCGCCGCTCACGCCGCACCCGGGGGGCCTGCGGGGCACGGTGGCCGAAGCGATCGTCCGCACCCTCGTCGGGCACCCGGCCTTCGGCGACGGCACCGGCTTTCACTTCCTCTCCGGCAATACCGGCAGCAACGAGGGGCCGATCTGGCAGGCCATCCAGGACGTCACTGGCCTGCAGGGCCTTGTCCACGGGGCGACCGAGTTCATCGCCTTCTGCATGGCGTCGGGCTTCGAGGCGCGCGCGAGCGCGATGGGCGACGCCGGCCTGCGCCGCATCCCGGTGCTGGCCCTGCACGCGCAGGTCGGGCTCAAATACGGCGCGGCTGGTCTCGACTTTCTGGTGCGGCAGCGCCAGCCCTGCCTGCTGCTCGTGGGCGATGCCGGCGCGCTCGCGCGGCGCTACGGCGGGCACAACTCGGTGCCTGACTACGGCGGGCTGCTTGCGCAGCTCGGGGTGAAAAGCGTGCACGTCCCCGACGAGGAGGCGGGGCCCGACGGCCTGCTGCCCGCGCTGACCGAGGCGATGGTCTCGGCCCAGGGCGCCCCCTACGGCGCTGTCGCGGTGATCCTCGACGAGGACAAGCTGAATGCGGTCACGCATCTCGCGCCGGTGACGGTGGCGACGCCCCCGCTGCCGGGCGGCACGCCCGGCGCGCACGCGGCCGAGATCGACCGCGCTGCCGGGCGGCTGGCCGGCGCCGAGCGGCCCGTGATCGTGCTGAACCAGGAGGTCGGGCGCTCGCCCGGCGCGCGGGACGCAGCCGAACGGATCGCCGATCTCAGCGGCGCCCATGTCGTGGCCTGCTACGCGCCCGGCACCCTCTTTTCCCGCAACCACCCCGGCTGGTGCGGCAATCTGGGCTTCGGCGAGGCTGACGGCGTGGCGCAGGAAATCGCCGGCTACGACCCCGATGCCGTGCTGGTGGTGGGCGGCCCCTTTCCCAACAACGTCTGGCCGAACGGCCGCTCCGAGGTGCCCGACGGCGTGCCCGCGATCGTCGTCAGCCCCGAGCCGGCGGATCGCACGCGCTGCAACATCGTCGCCGAGACTTTCATCGAGGCCGATGTCGGACCCGCCCTCGCCGCCCTGCGCGACGCGCTCGAGGCGCGGCGCGCGCCCGCCGCGATGTCGGAGGCGCGCGCAAGGCTCGGCCGCATCGCCGAGGCGCAGCACGCGGCACGGGCCGAGCGCATGGCGGGCTACGCGGCCTCGCTCGAGGACAGCCCCGTCCACCCCGCCCGCATCGCGCGGGAACTGGCGCTGGCGCTCCGGCGGCGGGCCGAGGCGGGCACGCTCGATCTCGCCGGCACCGCGATCTTCGACGAGGCCCTGACCAGTTCGCCGCCCTTCCTCGACTACCTGCTCGAGACCGGGCTGCACGACATCTACTACTACGGCACGCCGGGCCCGACGCTGGGCGCGCATGGCGCCGCGCTGGGCATGCAGGCTGCGGCGCCGGGCGACCTCGTGATCTCGCTCTTCGGTGATGGCGGGGCAGACTTCAACGATGCCGCCTTCATCACCGCCGCCCGCGAGGGCCTGCCGGTGAAGTTCCTGCTGATCGACAATGGCGGATACGAGCTCGTCGCCGCAAATTTCGCGCGTGACGCGCGGCTGCGGGGCGAGAGCGAGGCGCAGCAGCGCGAGGCCGGGCGCGTGCGGCCGTTGCACATCCAGTCGCCCGTCCATCAGAACCGCGCCTTTCAGGTGCGCGGCTTCGTCTCGCGCCAGACCGGCGAGCCCGTGTTCGACTCGGCCTATGTCGAGCGCCCCGAAGACGTGCGGCCGGCCATCGACGCGATGCTCGACGCCAAGGGCCCCTTCCTTCTGCAGGTGATCGCGCAAGGGGCGCATTTCCAGCCGCCGAGCGCGGGCTGAGGCCGCACCATCGCTCTGCCAGCCGGCCACCCGCATGCCAAGGGGATCGAGATGACAGTCACCCTCCGCCCAGAGCCCGCCTGCCGGGTGGACCCCGCCGACCTCGAGGGCGAGGCGGTGCGCCTGCCGCGCGGCGCCGACCGGCTCGCACACGAGGTGGGCGCCCTCGCGCGCGCCTATTTCGGCGCGATCGACGCCGGCGACCTGCCCGCGATGCTGTCGCATCTCGACCCCGCGCGCTTCGACATCCATGTGCTCGCTCCCGATGCGCACCTCACCGACGCGGCGAGCTACCGGGCCTGGCATGACGGCATCACGGCGCAGTTCAGCCGGCTGCGGCACACGATCGTCGCGCTCGATGTCGCGCTGCAGGGCGTCGGCGCGGCGCAGGCGCGGCTCTCGGTCCACTCGGAAGTCGACCGCCGCGCGCCCGCCACGGGAGAGACGCCGCGCGCCAACGTCACGCTCGATATCCTGTGGGATCTCACCCGCCAGCCGGACGGGCGGTGGACGATCGCGGCGCAGCGCGCGGCCCCCGATCCCACGCCCGCCTTCTCGACGGTCCGGGCGCGGGAATTCGCGGTCAGCTACCTCCACGCCCTCGACCGGCGCGACCTGGACGCGATGCTCGCGGTGCTGGCGCCGCCCGAGACCCTCAACATCGCGCTCAACCAGGGTCTGATCATCGAGGACTTTCCGGCCTGGTTCGCCACGATCGACGAGACCTTCGTCAACTCCGACCACCGGGTGCAGGGCGTCGTCGCGCTCGACAACCCCGACGGGACGATCGACGCGCATCTCAAGATCCACTTCACCGCCGACCGGCGGCACCCGGAAGCGGGCGAGGCGCCCGGCGTCGATTTCTCGGTCGAGCGGATCTGGACGCTCCGGCGGGACGGGTGCGGCGCGCCGCAACTCGTCAGCCAGCGCCCCTTCGCGCCGTTCGTCCTCGCCACAAGCATCGACCCGCGGGACGTGCCGGCCGCCTGCGCCGCCATCCGCGCCGGCGAGACGGAGGCGGTGCGCGATTGGCTGCGCCGCGGCGGAGACCCCAATGCCTATGGGCCGGACGGGTTCACCCCCTTCCTGGCCGCCGCCGCCACGGGCACTGCCGAGATCCTGCGCATGATGCTGCGCGAAGGCGTCGGCCCCCACGCGCCCGATCCCGACCGGCCGCTGCGCGACCCCGACCGGCCGGAGGCGGCGACGGGCCTGCTGGCCGCGCATCTTGCCGCGCAGGGGGGAAGCGAGGCCGCGACGCTGCTCCTGCTCGCCCGCGCGCCGGCGCAGCTCCATGCGCGGATCGCCGTCAACGGGCACACGCCGCTTCTGCAGGCGGCGTTCTACGGCCACGTCCCGCTGGCTAAAGCGATCGTGGAGGCGGCTCCGAGGCTCGCCGCCGACGGCGGCTGCCGCGAGACGGTCCTGCGCCGTCTCTTCGCCGCGACCACGCTGCGCGGGCTCAACGCGACCGATCTCGCGCGCCAATTCGGCAACGAGGCGCTGGTCGAGGCGCTGGCTCCGCACGACATGGCGACCGCCTGCGAGAAGCACGCCGACACACAGGCCCTCGTGCAGGCCATCCCCGCCGGCCCGCGCCACAAGGAAGCGGGCAGCCCCGCGCAGATGGCGAGCGAAGCCGTGATCGAGGCGATCGCGGCGGGCCTCGCCGAGATGGAAGCCGCCGGCCCCGAGTGCCGCGAAACGGCGGATCGCGTCGCCGCGCGGGTCGAGGTCGCCACCTGCGACCCGCATTTCGAGCCCGACCGGCTGGCCGGCCCGCTCCTCCAGACCCCGCTGATCGCCGCGGTGACCGGCACCGACGCCCATCCGGGCGTCGCCCGCCTTCGCCTGCGGATCGTCGACGTCCTGCTCGCCCGGGGCGCCGATCCCGACCGCGAGGAGGCCTACCCGATGGCGGTCGACGCCGTGATCCGCGCCGCGGTCTTCAACCACTTCGCGATCCTCGAGCGCTTCGCGGCAGCGATGGATCCCGAGGCGCTCGCCCGCGCGCTCAACCATCGGCCGGCGGTCAACGGCCTGACGGCGCTGCACGATTCCGTCCTGCGAGCGGCGACCGGCGCGGCGGGCTATCTCGAGCAGATCCGCTGGGCGCGCGCCCGCGGCGCGCGCGCCGACATCCCCGACCATACCGGGCGGACCCAGCGGGATTTCGCCGCCGCCGCCTTCGACACCGACGGGCAGCGCGAGAATGCGCCTGCGGTCTGGCGGGCGCTGATGGGCGAGACGCCCCCGCCGAGGCCCTATCGCGTCTTCGGCTACGACAACCTGACGTTCCTCACCATTCCCGGCCATGTGGCCGACAAGGGCGCGGTCTGGCGCGCGCTCTCGGCGCCCCCCGACACGATCGTCCGCGGAATCGCGCTCGCCGGCCCCAACGCGATGGCGGCCGAGGTGGTGCAGGCGCATGGCTTCGGCACCGCGCTGATCGACCGGCACTGGCCCGATGGCCGCCCGGTCGAGGCGCGCGAGGTGCAGGCCTTCGCCGCCCAGACGCGGGGTACGCCGCTCCTGCCGATCATGTGCTTCTCGCGCCCCGAGCCGTGCATCAAGCAGCTGCTCGGGGCGGGCCTGTTCGGTGCGCTGCTGGTCGACCCTGAAGACGCGGAGGCGGTGCGCGCGTTGATGCACGACGTCTACTTTCCGCAGCGGCCGAGCGCCGATGTCGCGGCACTCCCCTCCACCGCCGAGCACCCGCTCGGCCGGCGCGCCGTGGGGGCCGACAACCTCGCACAGCGCACCTTCGCCGAATACGCCCGGATGATGGACTGCATGAACGGCTTCTTCCTGGGTGGCATCGCCTTCCGTGCGCCCGCCGCCCCTGCCGTTCTCGCCGAGCTTCCGGCGCTGCGGCAGGAGGGCGTGCGACTGATCGACATCGACCGCGCCGCGATCCGCACCGCGGTTGCGTGCGCCGAGCCGGGCGCTGACGCGGAGGCGCGCGCGAAGACGGCGGTCGCAGAGATCGAGGATGCCGCCCGCGCCGCCGGGATCGTCCTGTCGGGCCGCTTCGCCACCGAGGCGGAGATCGCGCAGGCCTTCCGCACGGGCTACCGCCACATCGTCACGACCTCCGACCGGGCGGCCCGTCGCGTCGCCTGGGCAAGCTGGCTGCCCGCCGGCACCGATCCGGCCGACCGGGTGCCCCTGCCGCGCGAAATGCCGATCCGCCCGCCCGAGCCTGGCGGCAACGACCTGCGCCGCGCCCTCGCGGCAGGCGAGCTCGCGGTCTTCGGCGCCCTGACCACGCCCGACCTCGACACCGCGCGCGCGCTCGCGGGCAGCGGCATCCTCAACGCGCTCGCGATCGAGCGCGAGCACGGAACCTGGTCGACCGAGGAGACGCTGCGCCACATCGCGGCCCTGCGCGGGCGCATCAACGTGGTCGTCCGCCTGTGCAGCGCCCTCGACCCCGCGGTGGAAGACTTCGTGCGCGCGGGGGTCACGGCACTGATCGCCACCGCGGTGCGCGACGCGGGCGAGGCCGAGCACTTCCTGCAGGTCCTGGAGGCCGCCAACATCGCAATCCACGGCGCGGGAGACCGGGCGCGCTGGGCCGTCCCGGTGGTGATGATGGAAACCGCCGGCGCCGCCCGCGACACCGACCGCATCGTGGCCATGCTCAAGGCCCATGGCGGGGTCTGCCACCCCGGGCCGCTCGACCTCTCCGCCTCCCTGGGCGCCGCCTGGGGCACCGTGTCCTACGAGTCGACGCTCCGCCGGATCGAGCAGACCGCCCGCGCCGCCGGCGTGCCCCTCGCGGGTGTCCGCAACACGCTGGAGGAGGCCCTGGCCGACGGGATGGGCATGGTGCTGGCGCCCGTGGGCATGGATGCGGGCGCGCTCAGCGCCGGCCTGGCGGGCACCAACCCCCTGCAATCGCTGCAGGGCGACAATTCCGTATGACCTTCCCGATGCAGCAGGAGGACGACCGAGATGCATGACACCGCGACCGAAGCGGTCGTCCGACGCTGGTTCGACGCGCTCGAGGCCGGAGATGTCGACACCGCGATGGATTGCCTCGCCGACGACATCCGCTGGATCAACAGCCCCGGCACCGACGGTGCGCCGGGCGGCGTTCCGGGGCTCAGCGCCATTGTCCCGTGGTTCGGCGACTTCACCTCGAAGGCCGAGGTGATGGAGACGTTCGGCCCCTACGCCGCCGCCCAGGACACGCTGAGCTATCAGCGGCTGGCCCTCATGGTCGAGAGCGACGAGGCGCTGGCGCTGGTGCGGGAATCCGCGCGGATCAAGTCGACCGGTCTCGTCTACGACATCGAGTTCGTGCAGCGCTACCGCGTGGCCGGCGGGCGGATCGTGCTGCTGCGCGCCTATCTCGACACGAGCCGGATGGTTGCGGCCTTTCGCGGCGACCTGCCCGCGCGCCTGCGCGCGGCGGTGCGGGGTGGCGACGCGGGGCTCGCCGGGTACCTGCTCGCCAATGGCGCCCACCCGAACGAGGCCGACCCCGATACCGCCGAACCGGTGCTCGCCATCGCGGCGGCGGCGGGAGACGAAGGGATGGTGCGCACCCTGCTCGACCACGGTGCGGAGCCAAATCTCGTCGGCCGGCGATCGGGCGAAGGGCCGCTCCATGCCGCCGCCCGGTCGGGCGTGGCCGGGAGTGTCGAGGCGCTTCTGTCGGCCGGCGCGCTGGCCGACCTGCGCAATCCCGTAACCGGGCAGACGCCTGTGCAGATCGCGCGCGACGCCGGGTTCCGCGTCGGCGTCGACCGGCTGCGCCTCGCCGGCGCCGACGACAGCGGCATGGGCGGCACCGGCGCGATGGCCGAGCGGCGCGCCTGATCGCGCGGTGCACGAGTGTTCACCGCCGCTCCGCGGGGCGGCCGATCGCAGAGGAGGGACAAGCATGCCCGAGACGGTCGATTACATCATCGTTGGCGCCGGCACGGCCGGGTGCGTTCTGGCCGGCCGGCTGAGCGTCGACCCGCATGTGCGCGTCGCGCTCCTCGAGGTCGGAGGCATGGACACCAACCCGGCGATCTACGATCGCAGCATCGAGGCGATGTACAGCCTGTGGGATCCGCAGGCCGAGGAGAACTGGGGCTACCGCACCACCCCGCAGCCGGGCCTCGACGGGCGGGTGATCGACATTGCGCGCGGCAAGGTCCTGGGCGGCTGCAGTGCCGTCAACGCGATGATGCATGTGCGCGGCAATCGCCGCGATTTCGACGGCTGGGCCGCGCAGGGCAATCCCGGCTGGAGCCATGACGAGGTGCTGCCGCACTTCCTCAAGTCGGAGACCTACCATGGCCCGGCCTCGCCCTTTCATGGCGACAACGGCCCCGTCTCGGTCATCGACATCCGCAACCCCACGCCGATCCTGCACGCCTTCGTCGAAGCGCATGCCGAGGTCGGCGGCCACGCGCGCCATACCGACTTCAACGGCCCGGTGCAGGAGGCCGGCGCCGGCCTCTACCAGACGACCCGCAGGCCCGACGCGGTGCGCGTCACCGCCGCCTCCGCCTTCGTCACCCCGGTGCTCGACCGGCCGAACCTGCACCTTCTGACCCGCGTGCGCGCGACGCATCTGTTGATCGAGAACGGGCGCGTGGCGGGCGTGCACTACGACGGCCCGGACGGCCCGTGCCTGTTGCGGGCCGAGCGCGAGGTGGCGCTGTGCTGCGGCGCGTTCGAGACGCCGAAGCTCATGATGCTCTCGGGGCTCGGCCCCGCGGCCGAGCTGGCGCGCCACGCCCTCCCGGTGGTCGCCGATCTGCCGGGCGTCGGGCGCAACCTGCACGACCACCTTTTGCTCGGCACGGCCTACGAGAGCCTCGTCGACCTTCCGGCCCCCGAACTGGCCGCCGAGGCCGGCCTCTTCATGTGGACCGACGGCGCCGATCGCGAGGCCGCTCCGAACCTGCAATATTTCTTCGGCCCGGTCCTGCAGCCGAGCCTCATGGAGCTCGCGCCGGACGGGATGCGGCCGGATCGCGGCTTCACCTTCACCGCGATCCTCAACCAGCCGCGCAGCCGCGGCACCGTCACGCTCGCCTCGGCAGACCCGGCCGCCCATGCCGTGGTCGATCCCCGGTACCTGACGCGCGAGGAAGACCTCGACGTGCTCGAGTTCGGCATCCGCTACGCGCGACGCCTCGCGCATGCCAGGCCCTTCGACCGCTATCGCGGGCGCGAGATCGCACCGGGCGCGACGGTCACCGACCGGGACGGGCTGCGCGCCTATATCCGGCGCTATTGCGGCACCGTCTGGCACCCGGTCGGCACCTGCCGCATGGGCACGGATGCCGAGGCCGTAGTCGACCCGCAACTGCGGGTGCAGGGCATCGACGGGCTGCGGGTGGTCGATGCCTCGATCATGCCGACCATCACCAACGGCAATCCCAACGCGGCGATCATGATGATCGCCGAAAGGGCCGCCGACATGATTCGGGCCGAAATCGCCCCCGCCCGCGACGCCGGAGAGCCCCATGACGTCGCCGCGCAGTGACCGCTGCCCCCGGCGGGGAATCGCGCCGCGAGTCCCGCACAATCCGAGACATCTCGGCCCGGGAAAGCAGGCGCCGTTAGCCCCTCCTGAACCTTCCCGGTGCGTAACTGAGGCGCCGGCAATGCGCGCGGGCCGGCCATCCGGCCGGCCCGTGCAGACCGGATGAGCGGCGCCTCGCGTCGCCCCCTGATCGGAGCAATGAGATGGCGAGCAAGCGCATCCTCGCGGCAATGTCGGAATACGGGTACTGGGGGATCGAGCTCGTCGGCCCCCTTCGCAAGCTCGAGGCTGCCGGATACGCCTTCGATTTCGTGACGCCGAGGGGCGGGCGGGCGCCCTGCCTGCCGCCGAGCCGCGATACGTCGTATCTCGATCCGCCGCTCGGCGTCTGCGTGACCAGCCCCGAAGACAAGGCGCTGGTCGATGCCTTCGAGGAGAGCGGCGCGCTCGACGCCACGCTGAACCTCTCGGCACTGTTCCCCGAGCGCCCCTATTACTCGACGCCCGACTTCCTGCGCGCGCTCGAGGCCTATTACCGCGACCGAAAGGCCGCGCAGGACAAGGCCGTCGCCGCCTACGACGCGGTGCTGCTCGTGGGCGGCAGCGGGCCGATCATCGACATGGTCAACAACCACCGCGTCCACGACCTCGTGCTGGGCTTTCACGCCGCCGGCAAGCCGATCGGCGCGATCTGCTACGGCGTGGCCACGCTCGTCTTCGCCCGCGACTTCAACGAGCGTCTTTCGATCCTGCGGGGCAGGCACGTGACGGGGCACTGCATCGAATACGACTACAAGGACGGCACCGGCTTCGTCGGAACCGACCTCAACATGGGCCCCCCGCCCTACGTGCTCGAATACCTGCTGTCCGACGCTGTCGGGCCCGAGGGCCAGTATCACGGCAATTTCGGCAAGCGCACCTCGGTGATCGTCGACTACCCCTTCATCACCGCGCGGTCGCTGCAATGCTCGCACGAGTTCGGCGACCGCTTCGTCGACGTGCTCGACCACGGCCTGACCCGGTCGGGCTGGTAGGGGCGGAGCCCGACGAGACACAGCGCGCCCGCGCCGCCCCACACCCCGCCTCCAGCCGCATCCGGGAGACTTCGATGTTCCATCCGCGCGAGACGACCCTGGCCACGACCAGGGGCACGCCGCATCCGCTCGGGGCGACGCCGCAGGAGGGTGGCGTGAACTTCTCGGTGTTTTCCGAGCACGCCACACGCATGGAGCTTCTGCTCTTCGGCAGCGCCACGGCCGTAGCGCCCTTCCAGGTCATTTCGCTCACCGACCCCGAGCATCGCTCCTTCCACTTCTGGCATGTCTTCGTCGAGGGTGCCGGGCCGGGCCTTCACTACGCCTACCGGGTCGACGGGCCGGCCGACATCCAGGGCGGCCACCGCTTCGACCCCGAGAAGGTGCTGATCGATCCCTATGCCCGCGGCAGTTCCACCCTTCTGTGGGATCGCGCGGCGGCCTGCCGGCCCGGTTGCAACCTCGCGCGGTCGATGCGGTCGGTCGTGGTCGACACCGCCGCCTACGACTGGGAAGGCGACCGCCCCCTGCGGCGTCCGCTGGAAGAGACCGTCATCTACGAGATGCACCTGGGCGGCTTCACCCGCGGCGCGGGGGCGGGCGTGGCGGCGCCCGGCACGTTTTCGGCGGTCATCGAAAAGATCCCCTACCTGCAATCTCTGGGGATAACGGCAGTGGAATTTCTGCCGATCTTTCAGTTCGACGCCTCCGAGGCGCGCGAGGTCGCCGGAAGGCGGCTGACCAATTACTGGGGCTACTCGACCATGGCCTATTTCGCGCCGCATCCGGCCTATTGCGTCAGCCCCGACGCCGGCGCGCATCTCGACGAGTTTCGCGACATGGTCAAGGCGCTGCACAGGGCCGGGATAGAGGTTATTCTCGACGTTGTGTTCAATCACACCGACGAGGGCAATCACGAGGGGCCGACCTTCTGCTTCCGCGGCTTCGACAACCGCAATTACTATTACCTCAGCGAGGATGATCCGGCCTTCTATTTCGATTACACGGGCTGCGGCAACACGTTCAACTGCAACCACCCGCTCGGCGCCAAGCTGATCGTCGATTGCCTGAAATTCTGGGTGGAGGAGATGCATGTCGACGGGTTCCGCTTCGACGAAGGGTCGGTGCTTTCGCGCGGGCCTGACGGCGCGCCGATGACCTACCCGCCCGTCCTGTGGCAGATCGAGCTCGAGGAGGCGCTCGCCGACACCAAGGTGATCGCCGAGGCATGGGACGCGGCCGGGCTCTACCAGGTGGGCCATTTCCCCGGCTTTCGCTGGGGCGAATGGAACGGGATCTACCGCGACGACCTGCGCCGCTTCGTCAAGGGCGATCCGGGCCTCGCGGGCGCCGTGGCCGACCGCGTCAGCGGTTCCGCCGCCCTCTACGAGCGCTCGGGCCACACGCCGGTCAATTCCATCAACTTCGTCACCGCGCATGACGGCTTCACCCTGAACGACCTCGTCAGCTATGACCGCAAGCACAACGAGGCCAACGGCGAGGACAACCGCG
This sequence comes from Rhodobacteraceae bacterium HLUCCA09, assembly GCA_001314685.1. GTDB lineage: Bacteria > Pseudomonadota > Alphaproteobacteria > Rhodobacterales > Rhodobacteraceae > HLUCCA09. Next base: position 8,217 of record LJNT01000021.1, on the reverse strand, counting down.
ACGGCGTCGACGACAACATGTCGTGGAACTGCGGCGCCGAGGGCCCGACCGACGACCCCGCCGTCGAGGCGCTGCGCCGCCGGCAGATCAAGAACTTCGCCACCCTTCTGATGCTGAGCCAGGGCATCCCGATGATGCTCATGGGCGACGAGGTGCGCCGCAGCCAGGGCGGCAACAACAACGCGTGGTGCCAGGACAATCCCGTCGGCTGGTTCGACTGGCCGGCGGTGGAGCGGGAAGAGGACATGTTCCGCTTCTGGTCGCAGCTCATCGCCTTCCGGCGGGCGCATCCGACACTGATGCGCAACCGCTTCTTCAGCGGCGCCCTCAACGACCGCGGCCTCCGCGACATCTCGTGGCACGGCGCCGAGCTCGGCCCGCCCGACTGGGATGACCCCGATGCCCGCGCGCTGGGGTTCACGCTCGGAGCGCCCGGAGCCGCCGCCGATCTGCACGTGATGGCCAACATGTTCTGGGAGCCGCTGGCGATGGCGGTGCCCGACCTGCCCGGCCGGGTGTGGCGGCGCGCTCTCGACACCGCTCGTCCCGCACCCGACGACATCACGCCCCACGGCGCCGCCTGCCTGCTCGAAGCGGGGCGCCTCCGCGTCGAGGCGCGCTCCGTCGTCGTCCTGCTCTCCGCCTGAGGGGCCGGCCCACCGACCCCGAACTGCCGCCCGACCGCACACTCCTGCCCGAAAGGTCCGCCATGAACGCGCTCGACACGTCCCAGCCCCGCCCCGACCACGCCGCCGGTCCGCGCGCGACCAACGCGCTCGATTTCACCTTTTCCGATCTGGTCGCCGGCTACGTGACCGGCTTCGACGCCGCAACCGACCGCTTCACCCTGCAGACGAGCGACGGTCGGCCGTATGCCGTGGGTCTCACGCCCAACACCTATGCCGAGGTCATCCGCAATCTCGGCGAGGGGTTCAAGGATGCCACCGGCGCGATACAGCAGATGCTGGTGCCCGGCCGCTTCGTCTTCGCCTACGGCGTCTTCTACCCCGACGGCCCGCACGGCACGCTCCAGTTCGACGCCAAGCACCTCGTCTTTGCCGGCAGGACGGAATCGGCCTGGGAATTCGAGAAGCAGGATTGGTGGATCAACCAGATTCGGCAGCTCGCCGATTTCTACATCGCGGCGGAATTTCCCGACGGCACGATCGACTACCGCGAATACCGCACCAATCTCGGCATCACCGGCGGGCAGGCCGGCAACGGCCGGCAGGAATGCGACACGATCTCGCGTCTCGTCTACGGCTTCGCCTCGGCCTACCTTCTGACGGGGGAGGAGCGGTATCTCGAGGCGGCCGACAAGGGCACGCGCTACTTGCGCGACCACCTGCGTTTCGTCGATACCGGGCAGGACATCTGCTACTGGTATCACGCCATCGACATCAAGCCCGGCGGCGGCGAACAGAAGATTCTCGCCTCGGAATTCGGCGACGATTACGACGCGCTGCCCTGCTACGAACAGATCTACGCCCTCGCGGGCCCGGTCCAGACCTACCGCATCACGGGCGACCCCGCGATTCTCGCCGACGCGCAGCGCACGATCAACCTGTTCGACCGCTACTACAAGGATCACGGGCCGAACGGCGGCTATTTCAGCCATGTCGATCCGATCACGCTCGACCCACGTTCCGAGAGCCTCGGCCACAACCGCGCCCGCAAGAACTGGAACTCGGTCGGCGACCACGCGCCCGCCTACCTGATCAACCTGTGGCTCGCCACGGGGCGCGAAGCCTATGCGGATTTCCTCGAATACACCTTCGACACGATCGCCCGGCGCTTTCCCGACTACGACGAAAGCGCCTTCGTGCAGGAGAAATTCCACGAGGACTGGAGCAAGGACCAGAGCTGGGGCTGGCAGCAGAACCGTGCGGTCGTGGGCCACAACCTCAAGATCGCGTGGAATCTCATGCGCATGCAGTCCCTGCGCGGCAAGGACGCCTACCGCGATCTCGCCGAGCGGATCGCCAAGCTGGTGCCCGAGCACGGCTGCGACCGGCAGCGCGGCGGCTGGTACGACGTGGTGGAGCGCGTGCTCGATCCGGGGCAGCGCTTCCACCGCTTCGCCTGGCATGACCGCAAGGCATGGTGGCAGCAGGAGCAGGGTATTCTCGCCTACCTGATCCTTGCCGGCGTGATCGGCGAGAAGGAATATCTGCAATTCGCGCGCGAGGGTGCGGCCTTCTACAACGCCTTCTTCCTCGACGTCGATTCGGGCGGCGTGTACTTCAACACGCTCTCGAGCGGCCTGCCCTACGCGCTCGGCACCGAGCGAGGCAAGGGCAGCCATTCGATGGCCGGCTACCACGCCTTCGAGCTGTGCTACCTCGCCGCCGTCTACTCCAACCTGCTGATCCACAAGGAGCCGATGGATCTGCATTTCCGCCCGGTCCCCGGCGGCTGCGAGGGCGGCGTGCTGCGCGTGGCCCCCGACATCCTGCCGCGGGGCGCGGTACGCATCACCGACGTCTGGATCGACGGGCGCGCCCATCAGGGCTTCGACGCAGAGGCCCTGGCGGTCACGCTGCCCGACGGCCACGGCGACATCCGCGTCCGCGTGCGGCTCGCACCGGCGGAGGTGCGCTTCACCGCCGACCTGCTCGATGTCGCGGGCGGCACCGCGCGGGTGGCGCTGAGCGGGGCGCTCGGCCCGCACGACCTCAAACATCTCGACGCAGCGCTGCAGGCCGCCCTCGCGCAGGGCGCGACGGGGCTGGAGCTCGACGGCAGCGCGCTGACCGCGATCTGCCCCGAGGGTCTGCGCTATCTCGTCTTCCGCAAGCAGAAGGCGGGCGCCGACTTCGCCATCCGCCTGACCGGAGCGGGCGAAGCCGTCGCGGCGGCCGTGCGCGATGCCGAGTTCGACGCTGAAATCACGCTCGCCTGACGATCCGGGCGCCGCGGTGCCGCGGCGCCCGCCCCCGCCTGCAGGAGGTTCGATGCCACACCAATCGCCACCGACCGGCCGCCCGCTTCTGGGTCAGCGGACCCTGCACGCGTTCGGCCGGCTCACGCGCCCGCTGCTGCGCCACCCGATGACCAACGTGGTGCTCGGTCTCGGGCTCCTGATCACGGGGCTCGTCGAACTGGTGGAAGGCGCCTTCGAGGAATTCGAGACCGTGATCGACGCCTATCACGGCATAGTGCTCTTCGGCTTCGTGACGGCGCTGCGGGGGCTGCTCGAATTGCTGGAGGCCGCAGAGATCTTCGCGATCGGCGACCGCGAGTTCGAGGAGGAGCAGGGCGCCGCCCGTCGCCTCGATGCGGGCGACGGCGAACCGGGCTGAGCAGAGCGAGAGGACACCCCCCATGCCTGCACCGACCATCGCGATCCTGATGGAGAGCGATTTCTACGAGCACGAAATCTGGTATTATCACTACCGCTTTCTCGAGGCGGGGGCGGAGGCGCGCTTCGTCACGCGGCTCTGGGGCAACGAGGCGCTGACCTTCAAGGGGCACGAATACCACGCGCCCTTCGAATGCCGCGGCGATCTCGAGGCGCTGGATCTCGACGCGGTCGATGCGCTGATCGTGCCCTCGGGCATGGTGGCCGACCGGCTGCGCTACACCGAGGACCTGCAGCGCCTTCCGCCCGCCACCGACCTTCTGCGGCGCGCCTTCGAGCGCCCTCGCCTGATCAAGGGGATCATCTGCCACGGGCTCTGGCTCTGCGCCCCGCATACCGCGATGATCCGCGGCCGCCGGCTGACCTGCCACCCCAACCTGCACGGCGACGCCATCGCCTACGGCGCGCACTATGTCGACGAAGACCTCGTGGAAGACGGCGATCTGGTTACCGCCCGCACCGGCGGCCACGCGCACCTGCTGGCGAGCCGCATCCTCCGGCGGCTCGGCGCCTGACGGGCCGCGGCGGGCGGGTGGCACCCGGGCGCCTGCCGTGTCGCGCGGGAGCGGCCCGATCCCCGGTCAGCGTTCTGTGAAGAGCCCGCTGCGTGCAAAGGCCTCCTCGCTCTCGGTCACCGCGACGGGGGCGCTCTCGCCGCGGTCGGGGTCCAACCGGTAGCTTTCGGTGAGGAGGCCGGTCTCCTCGACCGCAGCCTCGAGCGCCGCGATGCGCGGGCCGGCTGCCTCGGCCAGCCGCGCGACCGCCTCTGCATCGCCCGCCTCCAGCGCATGCACCACCTCGTCGCGCAGCGTGGCGAGATGCGCCACGGGTTTGGCGATCGCGTAGAGGGCCGCCACCCGCTCGACCGACAGGCTCTGGTGACCGTGGGCGCGGACGCGGGCCAGCTCGGCCTCGAAGCCCGGCCAGTGACGGGTGGTGTAGAACGCGTCTTCCTCGCGGTGATACCAGGCCTCGGTCCGCGCGATGGATGACGAGACCGCGTTGTGGAGCTTCCAAACGAAGAGCCGCAGCGAGCCCGGCCGGTCGGCCGAGATCGTCGCCAGCCGGTCGTCGAGCCCGATATCGAGGGGCGCGCGATCTGCCCGCTGGCCGAGGAACAGGAACTCCACCGGATAGAACCCGGTCTCGCTGTTGCCGACCACGAAGCGGTTGAGGTGATAGCGGCAATACGGACAGGGATACATCGTGGCGAAGGCGCGGAAGAACGCCTTGAACGCCGCGACCGCCTCTGCCCGGCGCGGGGCGGGCATGACCTCGACGATCTCGGCCGCGCCGTGCAGGAAGCCCCAGACCGCCGGCCCGATGTAATAGGGAAAGCTCACCCGCATCTGGGCGTCGCGCACGTCTGTCCGACCCAGATAGGCGTCGACGAAGGCGACGTACTGGCTGAGCGCGCCGCTGTCGCGCCCGAATTCGGCGCGTTCCCGCCGCTTCTCGATGCCTTCGAGATAGGGGGCGGTCAGGCGCCAGGCCTGCTTGAGCGCGCGTTTGACCGGCAGCGGGCAGCCGGCGAAGCCGTCGCGCAGGTCGGCGGCGTAGCGGTCGAAGGCGCCGCTCTGCGCGGTCTGCGCGTGCCATGCGGCGAGCGCGGCCTCGCCCTCGGCCTCGAGCGCGGCGAGATCGGAGTCGGACCGGATCGAGGCGCAGCGCAGCAGGCGCGGCATGAACGTCTCGTACCAGAAGCGCACGGGCATGATGGCGCCGTCCTGCCGCGAGCCGTCGCCGTCTGTCAGCACGGCGGTCCATGCCGCGAGCCAGTCGTCGGGGCCCGTGCCGCAGGTGGTGGGGGTGGGGGCGGAGTGGTGCTCCGCCGCCAGTTCGCGGTGCCGCAGGCGGTTCAGCTCGTGCCGGGTCAGCACCGCCGGGTGCATCCGATCGGGCTCGATGCCGTGAAGCCGCATGACGAGGGCCATCTCGAGCGCGGCGCCGAGGTGATGGCGATGATCCGCCTCGGCCGCGCGGGCCTCGGCGATGGCGGCCTCGGCCGCTGCCATCTCGGGCGTCACCGCGACCTCGGGCCAGTCGGCGATGCGCGCGTCTAGCTCGGCGCAGGCGGTGTCGACCGAGCCTGCGAGGGCGGCGAACTCGGCCAGCGCGGCCTCGCCCTCGACCAGGCCGAGGCAGGTATAGAAGCGAACCGCCGCCTCGACGAACCGGCGGAAGTCGCGGATCGTGTAGGGCAGATCGCGCGCGCGCAGATGCGTCTCGGAATGCGCCGAATAGCTCTCGCGGAAACTGCGATAGGCCGCCCCCTGCACGAGCCGGAAGAACCCCGTCTGCAGGTGAATCGCCGACAGGCCGCCGCCCTTCGCCGGTCGTGCCGGGGCCGGGGAGGCGGGGCGGGCGCCGGTCGCCGTCGCCGGGGCGAGCGCGCCGAGCCGTGCCGGCTCGACATGGGTGGCGCGGTAGGCCGGCGGCGGAGCCATGGCGAGCGCATGCTCGATGTCGGCGAGGCTCACCTGCCCGTCGCCATCGTGGTCGAGCTCGGCCACGAGCGCCCCGGCGTCGGGCACGTCGAGGGCGGCGAGCCGCTCGGCGAGGGTCGCCACCGTCATCGCCGCTGCCCCGCCCGCGAGATACGAAAACGCCTCCTGCCGGCGCAGCGACTCGTCGGCCAGCACCGGCACCGCGTGGGTGCAGAACGCGTCGCGCCCGAGCGCCGCCGGGTCTGCCACGTCAGCGAAGGCGAAGCGCAGCTCCGAGGGGGCGATCGAGGTGCCGCGCGCCGCCAGCAGATCAGCAAGGACGTCGAGCGCGGCGCGGCGCGGGGCCGCCGCCGCAGCCTTGCACCAGTCTGCATGAAGCGCATCGATCCCGGCCCTGTCCGCGATCCTTGGCATGGTCCCTCCTACCCGACGTTCGGGCCGCCACACCGCGCGGGCCCGCGCCTTAAACTGCGCGGGCGTTCGTTGATTTTCCGTAACGGCCGCCTGCGCGTGCTCGGCGCGGGCAATAACCCTGCCGCCGACGCGCGCGACGATGCGTCGACTGCACTCTGTCTGGGCCGATTGAATGCCCCAGATGCGGCCCTCAGAACACCAGGACGTTGCGCCGGGCGCGGCCCGCCCTGGTGTCGGCGATGGCGTCGTTGATCTCGCCGAGCGACCAGCGGCGCGACACCAGCGCGTCGAGCTCCAGCCGCCCCTGCGCATACAGGTCGACGAGCCACGGGATGTCGCGTGCAAGCACCGCGTCGCCCATCTTCGAGCCGGTCACCCCCTGGCCGAGCGCGGCGAGAAGCACCGGCTCGTAGTCCACCGTCTGGCCGGAATGGGGCATGCCCACCATCACCACGCGACCGCCGCGGCCGAGCAGGCGCGGCGCCGTCTGGAAGGCGGGCAGGGCGCCGGTGCAGACGAGCACCGCATCGGCCATGCGCGGGGCGATCTCGGCGAGTTGGCGCCACGGCTTGTCCTCGGTGGCGAGGATCGTGTCGGTGGCGCCGAAAGCGCGGGCGTCGGCCAGCTTCTCCGCGCTGAGGTCCATCGCCACGACTCGGGCGCAGCCCGCCAGCCGCGCGCCCTGGATCGCGTTGAGCCCCACGCCGCCCGCGCCCATGATTACGGCGGTCTGGCCGGGCCGAAGGGCGGCCGCGTGCACCGCTGCGCCGATTCCCGTGATGACCCCGCAGGAGAGCAGGCAGGCCGAGGCGGCGGGAATGGCGTCCGGGATCTCGACGAGCTGCGAGGGGTCGACGACCACCTCCTCGGCGAAGGCGGCGCACTGCATCGCTTGCGTGATCGGCTCGCCGTGCAGGGTGGAAATCGGTCCCTCGCGGTGCAGCCCCTCCTCGCAATAGGCGGGCTTTCCCGTCGCGCAGGACGGGCAGGCGTGGCACGACCGGATCAGCGTGACGAGCACCCGCGCGCCGGGCGCGAAGCGGTGCACGCCGTCGCCCGCCTCGACCACCCGGCCCACCCCCTCGTGGCCGTAGATCGCGGGAAGGGTGCCGCCCCACGCGCCGTCGGCGTAGGAGATGTCGGAGGCGCAGATCGCCACAGCCTCCATCCGCACCCGCACCTCGCCCGGCCCGGGCGGCGCGAGCTGCACCTCCTCGAGCGAAAGCGGCTCTCCGTGCGCGTGGCACACGGCGGCCCTGATCGTCGGCATCGTCCCTCCGTCCCCTTGTCGCCGCCAGATCACTCCGCCGGAGCGGGCATGGCGCGCGGACGCGCGACATAGACCACGCCGCAAACGACCATCAAGGCCATGGCGACGAGAAACGGCGCCCCGGGAAACCAGATCGCGCCCCCCTCGCGCGTGAAGGCGAAAAAGACGCCCGTCATCACCAGCGGCGACAGGATCATGGCGACCGAGCGGGTCGAGGCGACGACCCCCTGCAACTCGCCCTGCCCGTCGGCCCCCGCCTTTGCCGACATCATGGATTGCAGCGCCGGCGTCACCACCGCGCCGAGCGCCGTCAGCGGGATCAGCACGAGTCCCAGCCACCCCGCCTGCACCAGCGCCATGGCGAGGAAGGCGCAGAAGTTGAAGGCGAGGCCGTAGATCACGGTTCCCCGCTCGCCCAGCACGCGCAGGAACAACCGGATCAGCCCGCCCTGCACCGCCCCGATGGCGATGCCGAACAGCGCCAGCGACAGCCCGATGGTCGAGGGTTGCCAGCCAAACCGCGCCTGGGTGAAGAACGCCCAGATCGCCGGATAGACGATGAAGGCGAACTCGTAGAGGAAGTAGACGACCAGCAGCCGCCCCACGCCCGGCAGCCGCCCGACATGGGCGAAGGCGCCGAACGGGTTCGCGCGGCCCAGCCGGAACGGGCGGCGGATGCGGTCGGTGACCGTCTCGGGCAGCACCAGCGCGCCGAGGATCAGGTT
>LJNT01000071.1 GCA_001314685.1 Rhodobacteraceae bacterium HLUCCA09 | reverse complement strand
CTCGTCGGTGGGCCTGTGCCTGTTCGCCGCCCACCCGCAGGACGAGTGGTGGGACTTCGAGATGCCGGCCGACCGCCTGCCCGCCCGCTCGCTCAAGCGGGCGATCCGGTGGTTCCGCGACAACTGGTGAGCGCGCCGCTGCACACCGCCCTTGACCTGCCGCACGTGCGAAGGTTAAACGTTCAGGCAGATAAGGATAGGAGAGATAAAAGTGCTTCGAGTAAGTGTTTTTTCCCTTGCTGCGTTGCTTGTCTCATGCGTGTCGGCTCACGCTGCAACTGTGCAGTACGGAGAAACGAAGGCCGGGGGTGGTTCGATCGTCCCGGTAGGTGGCACGAGCGTTGCGTCGGACAATGCGGCCTATGCCGATCCGCCGGAAAGTGGCGATGGAGGTGCGGCTTCCGACTGGGTTTGGGTCGGCAACACCGACACGAATGACACCGCAGAGTTCGAATTCAAATTCGACCTGTCCGGCCTCGACCTCACAACCGTCAGTCTTGAACTCGACTGGTCAGTCGACAACTTCGGGTGGGTCGAACTGAATAGTGGCGACGAAACGATGGGCACGAGCGACGACGTCGCGATCCTGACTGACGCAACAGGAAACTTCGAGAGTATCCATTCGGTGACGCTCACGGGTCCGGACAACTTCGTGCAGGGCGAAAACACTCTGACCTTCTACCTTCGCGACCGCTTCTTCGACGATGAATCCGAAGACGGGGGTCAGGCCGCGTTTACCGCCGCGGTGTCTGTGACTGCGACGCCGATCCCCGTTCCCGCAAGTTTTCCGCTTGTGGTCGGCGGTGTCGCCGCTCTGGGGGTTCTTCGGGCCCGTAGAAGAAAGCGCTGACGGCACATTCAATGCAGTAGCAGAGGGGCCTTCGGGCCCCTTTTTCGTGCGTGGGCCCGTCCGCGATTTTCCGGATGACGGCGCCGTGCGCCCTTGCTAGGCTCACGCCCAAGGCCCGTCAGAGGCCTGGCGGCAGGCAGAGCAGTCGCCCCCTCATCGTCGATACCGCATATCCCCGCGCGAGGGCTCTCCCGCGGGTGCCTCGGTGTGTCTGCGCCCATGATCGCTACATATGGGTCTGCATCCGAGATCAGGGCGGTTTCCCGCCGTCCCATGCGAGATTTCGTGGCTGAATCGTGATTTCCGCGTGACGAATGGCCCTTCCGCGGCTATGGTTGCTGAAAAATCACGGGGACGGCGGTCGGAGAGGGTGAAAACAGCCCCCCGAGAGGCACCGCGAGACAGCAGCAGGCGACCGGAGCAATGACCTTGAACCTTTCCATGCCCAAGAACGACCAGACCGAGCTCAAGCCGCGGATCACCGTGTTCGGCGTGGGCGGCGCCGGTGGCAACGCCGTGAACAACATGATCGAGAAGGAACTCGCGGGGGTGGAGTTCGTCACCGCCAACACCGATGCGCAGGCCCTGCAGCAGAGCCGGGCGCCCGCGAAGATCCAGATGGGCGTGAAGGTGACCGAAGGGCTGGGCGCCGGCGCCAAGGCCCAGATCGGCGCCGCCGCCGCCGAGGAGACGATCGAGGAGATCGTCGACCACCTCGCCGGCGCGCACATGTGCTTCATTACCGCCGGAATGGGCGGCGGCACCGGCACCGGCGCCGCGCCGATCATCGCGCAGGCCGCGCGCGAGCTCGGCGTGCTGACCGTGGGCGTCGTGACCAAGCCGTTCCAGTTCGAGGGCGGCAAGCGGATGCGCCAGGCCGAAGAGGGGGTCGAGCGCCTGCAGAAGGTGGTCGACACCCTCATCATCATCCCCAACCAGAATCTCTTCCGGCTGGCCAACGAGAAGACGACATTCACCGAGGCGTTCAGCCTTGCCGACGACGTGCTCTACCAGGGCGTCAAGGGCGTGACCGACCTGATGGTGCGCCCCGGCCTCATCAACCTCGACTTCGCCGACGTGCGCGCGGTGATGGACGAGATGGGCAAGGCGATGATGGGCACGGGCGAGTCCGACGGCGAGGATCGGGCGATCCAGGCCGCCGAAAAGGCCATCGCCAACCCGCTGCTCGACGAGATCAGCCTCAAGGGCGCCAAGGGGGTGCTCATCAACATCACCGGCGGCCACGACCTGACGCTGTTCGAGCTCGACGAGGCCGCCAACCGCATCCGCGAGGAGGTCGACCCCGACGCCAACATCATTGTCGGCTCCACGCTCGACGCCGAGATGGAGGGGCGGATGCGCGTGTCGGTCGTGGCCACGGGGATCGACGCGACGGCCGCGAGTCACGACATTCCGCGCCCGCGCCGCTCGATGAGCGAGCCGCTCACGCTCCGGACGGTCGAGCCCGTCGAGCAGGAGCGCGACGAGGCCCCGGCCGCGGCAGCCGCGCCCGCCACCGAGCGGGAGGCCGAGGTCGCCGAGGCGCCGGAGCCGGGCCTGTTCGACACCTTCCCCCCGCGCGAGGTGGGGGAGGCGCATGACGACGCGCCGGCCGACGACGCGCTTCCGCCGCCGGCCTACCGGCCCGAACCGCCGGCCGCCGCGCGCGATCAGACGCCAGAAGAGCCAGCATTCGTCGCTCCGAAGGGGCCGGCGACGCGCGGCCAGCCCAGCGCCGAAACGCTCGCCCGCCTCCAGGCCGCCGTGGGCCGATCCCGCCCCGGGACGGAGGACGGTATTCCAGCCGGCCCCGCGCACACCGAGGAGCGGGCGGCGGCCGAGCGGGGGCAATCGGGCCGCTTCGGCATCGGCTCGCTCATCAACCGCATGTCGGGGCATGGCGGCGAGGCACAGGGCCACCGCGCCGAGCCGCACCTGCGGGCCGAGCCCCGCGAGGCGGCGCCGCGCCCGCAACCCCGTGCGACCATACCGCCCCGCGGCTACGAGGACGAGCCCGACACCAACCCCGAGCAGGAACGCATCGAGATTCCTGCCTTCCTGAGGCGTCAGGCGAACTGACACAGGCGAGAAAAAAGCGCAGAAGCGCGCGAGCAGCAACCTCCAGTTCGGGCCGGCTATGCCGGCCCGTTTTTTTGTTTCATATCAATTGTCTGGCTGTTGACGTGAATGTGTCGGCAAGATCCTGCCGATGGGTCGGGGACCATGTTTCAGACGGTAACACTCATTGAATTGTTCTTATCCGGTCCGCTCTGTATGCGACTTCTGGGTGGGTGCGCAGGCGCGGCGTCGGCCGTGCCGCACCCGGCACGGGGCGATCCGGCGCGATCAGCGCAGGCCCGTCTCGAACCCGCCCGAAGAGGCGGGCAGGCCAGGCGCCGACCAGGGGACGGTCGGTGGAAACGCGACGACAGGAAGCGAGGGGGCGACCGTGCAGACGACGCTCAGACGATCCGTGGCGCTGACCGGAACGGGGCTCCACACCGGGCGGCCGGCGCGGGTGACGATCTCGCCCGCGGCGGCCGAGTTCGGCATCTGGTTCCGTCGCGCCGACGTCAAGGGTGCCGACCCCTACATCCCGGCGCGATGGGACAGGGTCGAGCAGGTGCCGCTCTGCACCCGTCTGGTCAACGACGACGGCGTGTCGGTCTCCACCGTCGAGCATCTGATGGCGGCGCTCGCGGGCTGCGGGGTGCACAACGCGATGATCGAGGTCACGGGGCCCGAAATCCCGATCCTCGACGGCTCGGCCGCGGCCTTCGCGCAAGCGATCCTCGGCGCGGGCGTTCGGCGGCTCGACGCCCCGGTGCGCGCCCTCCGGGTGCGCCGCCCGGTCGAAGTCGGGGGGCCAGAGGGCGCGCTCGCCCGTATCGAGCCGGCCGAGGGGCTCTCGATCGCCTTCGAGATCGACTTCGCCGACGCCGTCATCGGCAGGCAGCGCCTCTCCCTCGACATGGGCAACGGCGCCTTCGTGCGCGAGCTGTGCGACAGCCGCACCTTCTGCCGTGCCGCCGACATCGACAGGATGCGATCGGCGGGCCTCGCCCTGGGCGGCACGCTCGACAACGCGGTGGTGGTCGAGGGCGACCGCGTGCTTTCCCCCGGCGGCCTGCGCCACAGCGACGAGCCGGTGCGCCACAAGATGCTCGACGCGCTGGGCGATCTCGCGCTCGCCGGAGCGCCGCTGCTCGGCGCCTATACGGGACGTCGCGCGGGCCACGCGCTGACCAACGCTCTCTTGCGCGCGCTCTTCGCCACGCCCGGCGCGGTGGAGTGGGTGGAGTGCGACGCCGAGTGCCAGCGCCGCCTGCCCGGCATGGGCGTCAGCCTCGCAGATCTCTCCGCCGTCGCCTGAGGGCGGCCGCCAGGCCAGACGCGAACGGGCCAGACGCGGACGGGCCAGACGGGGACGGGCCAGACGGGGACGGGCCAGACGGGGACGGGCCAGACGGTGACGGGCCGCGAAGCGGGCGCGCTCACGGCAACACGGCCAGCCAGAACCACGCGGTGAGCAGGCTGGCCGCTGTTCCCATCAGCACCGTCGATGCCGCGACCCGCCGCGCCACCCCGTACATGTTGGCGAAGATGTAGGCGTTGACGCCCGCGGGCATCGCCGCCGTCACCACGGCCGAGCGCAGCCCCTCCGTCGGCAGGGCGAGCGCCGAGCCGAGGCCGAAGGTCAGCGCCGGGTGCATCAGCAGAGTCACCGCGAGCATGAAGCCGATCTGGCGCAGATCGCCCTCGGGCCGGTAGCGGTAGAGCACGCCCCCGAGGCCGAACAGCGCCGCCGGGATCGCCGCGCGGATCATCAGGTCGAGCGCGTCGGTCAGAGGGCCGGGCAGGGGAATGGCCAGGAGGTTGACGGCGAAGCCCGCCGCGATGCCGAGGATCAGCGCGTTCGAGAACATCGCACGCAGCACCTTGGCGCCGAAGGCACCGGGCGACAGGCCCATGCCCCGCGCGCGCACCAGTTCCATCGCGGTGATCCCCACCGCGTAGCCGAAGGGCGCGTGGAAGGCGATGATCGCGTAGTTGCCCGCCATCGCGTCGGCGCCATAGGCGCGCTCGGTGATGGGCAGGCCCAGCAGCACCGTGTTGCAGAACATGCAGGCAAAGCCGATGGCCACCGCGTCGGGCCAGGGCCGCCCGAACAGCGCCCGCGCGCCCGCCAGCCCCGCGGCGAAGCTCGCCGCCGAGCCCGCGTAGAACGACACGAGCAGCCGTATGTCGAGGTGCTGCCCGAGGTCGAGCTCGGCCAGCGCACGGAACAGCAGGCACGGAATGGCGAAGCGCTGGGTGAAGATCATCAGGCCGTCCACCCCGCTGTCGGCGAAGACGCCGCGCCAGACAGCGGCGTAGCCCGCCCCGATCACGAGGAAGACCGGGAGGATGACCTCGAGCAGCGCCGCCAAGCGCTCAGTCCGGGACGGCCAGTGTCAGCCCGTCATGGGCGGGGGTGACGTGGTCGGGCGTCTCGGCGTCGACGGTGGCGTAGTCGAGATCGACATGCATGTTGGTCAGGATCGCGCGGGCCGGGCGGGCGCGCTCGATCCACCCCAGCGTCATCTCGAGATGGGCGTGGCTGGGGTGCGGGCGGCGGCGCAGCGCGTCGACGATCCAGCAGTCGAGGCGCGCGAGCGCGGCCCAGCTCGCCTCCGGTATCGCGTTGGCGTCGGGCAGGTAGGCGACGCCCCCGATGCGAAATCCGAGCGCGCCGATATCGCCATGCCCGACCTCGAACGGCGTGAGCCGGATCGTGCCGCCGGGGCCGTCGACCGCGATCTCGCCCTCGATCGGGTTCATCTCGAGGATGGGCGGATAGCTCGACCCTTCGGGCTGCACGAAGGCATAGGCGAAGCGCTGATAGAGGTCGGCCTGCGTCGGCGCGTCGGCCCAGACGGGCAAACGATGCCGCATGTTGAAGACGATCATGCGCAAATCGTCGAGGCCGTGGGTGTGGTCGGCGTGCGCGTGGGTGAACACGACGCCCTGCAACTCGCCCACGCCTGCGTCGAGCAGTTGCGCGCGCAGATCGGGCGAGGCGTCGATCAGCACGCGGGTCGTCTCGCCGCCCTCCTCGCGCTCCACCAGTAGCGAGCAGCGGCGGCGCGTGTTGCGCGGCTCGGTCGGGTCGCAATCGCCCCAGTGGCCGCCGAGGCGGGGCACGCCGCCCGAAGAGCCGCAGCCGAGGATCGTGAAGCGCAAGGTGCCCATCAGGCGCGCTTCGCCTCCCGCGCGCGGCTCCATTCGGCAGCCTTCCAGAACAGCCGCTCGAAATTGGCCTCCGTCGCGGCCGCAAACTCGGCATAGGGCAGGCCGAACAGCTCGGCGCCCACCCGCGCGGTGTGGGCGGTATAGGCCGGCTCGTTGCGCTTGCCCCGGTGCGGGGGGGGCGCGAGGTAGGGCGCGTCGGTCTCGATGAGGATGCGGTCGAGGGGGGCGGCGGCGAAGATCTCGCGCAGGTCGGTCGACCGGGGGAAGGCCGCGATACCCGACATCGACAGGTAGAAGCCGAGATCGAGCGCCGCCTCGGCGAGCGCATGTCCCGACGAGAAGCAGTGCATGACGCAGCTATAGGCGCCCGCGCGATGCTCTTCGGTCAGGATGCGCGCCATGTCGTCGTCGGCGTCGCGGGCGTGGATGATGAGTGGCAGGCCGGTGCGGCGCGCGGCCTCGATGTGCACGCGCAGGCTCTCCTGCTGCACGGCGGCGCTCTCGGCTGTGTAATGATAGTCGAGCCCCGATTCGCCGATGCCTGCGAACTTGGGGTGCGCCGCCAGCGCCTCGAGTTGATCGGCCGTGACCATCGGCTCGGTCGCGGCCGACATCGGGTGGGTGCCCGCGGCGTAGAAGACGGGGGCATGCGTCTCGGCCACGGCGCGCACCTGCGGCTCGTTCGAGAGCCTGGTGCAGATCGTCACCATCCGGTGCACGCCCGCGTCACCGGCGCGGGCGATCACCTGGTGCAACTCGCCCGCGAAATCGGGGAAATCGAGGTGACAGTGGCTGTCGGTGATCGGGGCGATATGGGCTCCGTCCTGGGGCGCGGTCTCGCCTGAGGCGGGGGTGGGCATCCGGGCCTCCTGAGATGTGGCGGCATTGGGCTGGCGCGCGTCTCAGGCCGGGGCGGGCTGGCGGGCGGCCCCGTCGACGCGCAGGAACATATCGAGGAGGAGCGCGGCAGGGTCAAGGTTGACCGCGAAGCCGTGGCGCGCGCGCTCGCCGGCCTCCTGCGCCACCGCGGCCCAGGCGCGGGCGGCGGCGGCATCTGGTGAAAGGCGGGCAAGGGCCGCGGCCTCGCCCGGCACCGCCTCGGGCTCGGGCGGGCCGGTGATGCCCGCCCGGGCGAGGCGGGCGAGGAACATCTCGGTCAGGTGCAGCGCGAGGGGAAAGCCCTCCGGCCCCGGCTCCTGGGCGAGCGCGATGGCGGCGGGCCGGTCGATGCCCGGCGCGGCGGTGAACAGCCGCACGAGCCCGCCATAGAAGGCGAGCCCGTCGCTCTCGATCAGCTGGAAGGCGGCGCCGACGGAGCCGTCGGCGAGCGCCGCGAGGCTTGGCGCGGTCGGTCCCTCGACCGGCTCGGCGCCCGCCTGGGCCAGCGCCTCGGCGAGGTCGGGGGCGGGCAGGGGGCGCAGGCGCAGGATGCGGCAGCGCGAGCGGATCGTCGGCAACAGGCGCGCGGGGCTGTGCGCGATCAGCAGGAGCGTGGCGCGCTCGGGCGGCTCCTCGAGCAGCTTGAGCAGCGCGTTGGCGGCCGAGCGGTTCATCTCGTCGGCCGCATCGACGATCACCACCCGACGCCCGCCCTCGGCCGCCGACAGCGCGAAGAACTCCTTGAGCCTGCGCGTGGCGTCGACCGTGATCTCGGTCTTGAGCTTCTTCGTCTTCTCGTCCCACGGGCGGCGCAGCAGGAAGAGCCGCGGCTCCGACAGCGCGGCCACCCGGCGGGCGACGGGGTGGTCGGGCGCGACGTCGAGCGTCGCGGGCGGCTCGGGGGCGCCGAAGAGACCACCGCCCTCGTCCGGGGGCTGGGCGAGCAGGAAGCGCGCGAGCCGCCAGGCCAGCGTCGCCTTGCCGACGCCCTTTGGCCCCGCGATCAGCCATGCATGGTGCAGCCGGCCCGACGCGTAGGCGTCGAGAAACGCCGCCTCGGCCGCGCCGTGCCCGAAGACCCGCGCCGTCTCGCGCGGGTGCGGGGCGCCGGGCAGGCGGTCGGCCTCTGGGATGTCGTCGTCGCTCACGGGGGGCTCACGGGGACGTCACGGGGCATGCGCGGCGACCAGCGCCGCCACCTCCGCCGCTACCTCGTCCTCCGGACGGTCGCCGTCGATCAGCCGCACGCGGGCGGGCGCCTCGGCGGCGAGGGCGCGGAAGCCGTCGCGCAGGCGGTGCTGGAAGTCGAGCCCCATATCCTCGAACCTATCCTCGCCCGAGCGTCGCGCAAGCCCGCGGGCCAGCGCCACCTCGGGGTCGGTGTCGATCACGAGCGTCAGGTCGGGCTCGGTGCCGATCACCTCGACGTGCAGCCGATCCACCAGCGCCCGCAGGGTGCCCCCGTCGCGCGCCGCCCCCTGGTAGACGCGGGTGGAATCGGCGAAGCGATCGGTGATGACCGTCTGCCCCCGCGCAAGGGCGGGGCGGATCGCGCGCTCCAGGTGGTCGCGCCGGGCAGCGGTGAACAGCAGGATCTCGGTGGTCGGCGACCAGCGGTGCGGATCGCCCTCGACCAGCAGGCGGCGGATATCCTCGGCGCCGGGCGATCCGCCGGGCTCGCGCGTCAGAAGCGGCTCGGCACCCCCTGCGCGCAAGCGCTCGGCGAGGCGCCGCGCCTGTGTCGACTTGCCGGACCCGTCAATTCCCTCGAAGCTGACGAACAGCCCCCGTGGCGTCGCCCCCGTCATGCGGCGGCGGCTCAGAGCGGCGCGGCGCGGCCCGCGATATCGCGCAGCAGCACCTCGGCCGCCATCCGCATCCGGGGCAGGAAGCCGCCCTCGGCGACGTCGCTCGCGGCGGTGAGCGGCAGCTCGCGCACGCCGAGGTCAGGCAGGTCGATCCGCAGCG
Source organism: Rhodobacteraceae bacterium HLUCCA09 (assembly GCA_001314685.1). Lineage (GTDB taxonomy): Bacteria > Pseudomonadota > Alphaproteobacteria > Rhodobacterales > Rhodobacteraceae > HLUCCA09. The sequence goes on along the minus strand of LJNT01000071.1, from coordinate 26,922 downwards.
TGCCGATCTGCTGGCCGGCCCGGACCGGTGCCACCAATGGCGCCTCGTAGGAGATCTCGGCCTCGAGCTGGTCCTGGACCAGCGCGGGCACCAGCAGCGACACGTCCTCGGGCACGATCATGCCCACGCTGCGCTCGGTGCCCAGATGCACCGGCACCTCGGCGAGGCGGGTGCCCTTCTCGGCCACGGTGCGCTCGACGAACTGGCGGAAGGCCCAGCTGATGATCCGCTCGGATTCCTCGGCGCGGGCGGCCCGGCTGTCGAGCCCGTTGATCACGAACACAACGCGCCGCCCGCCCTGCACCGCCGATCCGGCGAGGCCGTAGCCCGCCTCCTGGGTGTGACCGGTCTTGAGCCCGTCGGCGCCGATGCCGAGACCGAGGATGGGGTTGCGGTTGCGCGTGTTCGACGGTGCGCGCCCGTCGAACTCGTATTCCTGCAGGGCGAAGTACTTGTAGTAGTCGGGGAACTCCTCGATCAGCCGCACCGACAGCTTGCCGAGATCGGCCATCGACATCCTGTGGTCGGGGTGCGGCCAGCCGGAAGAGTTGACGAAGTTGCTGTCGGTCAGCCCGATCGCCCGTGCCCGCTCGTTCATCAGCTGGGCAAAGGCCTCATCGGTGCCGGCCAGCCCCTCGGCCACGACGACGCAGGCATCGTTGCCCGACTGCACGATGATGCCCTTTATGAGGCTCTCGACCGTGGGCCGGTCGGTCTCGTCGAGAAACATCGTCGAGCCGCCCATCGCCCGCGCCCTGGACGATACCGAGAACCGCGTGTCGAGCGTCACGCGGCCGTCCCGCAGCGCCTCGAACAGCATGTTCAGCGTCATCAGCTTCGACATCGACGCGGGCGGCAGGGGCTGATGCGCGTTCTTCTCGAGCAGCACCGTGCCGGTCGTCTGGTCATAGATCCAGGCGGAGGTGGCGCGAGTCTCGAAGGCCGCGTGGGCGGCGGTCGAGAGGGCGATCAGGGCGGCGAGGGCGAGGGGCAGCAGGCGGGTCATGGGCAGCGCATTACACCTCTAGCTCGAGACGGCATAGGCATCGGCGTAGCCGAGCCCCTTCACTTTTCGGAGAAGCGCCGAGCGGTCGCTTCGCGACGACGCGGGCCCGACGACGACGCGCCAGAACGTGCGCCCGGCGCTCTGCTGCTCGTAGATCTTGGGCACGATCCCGTTGGCGCGCATGGCCTCGGCCGCCTCCCTGGCGTTGGCCTCGACCGAGAAGATGCCGATCTGGATGTAGGTGCCGCCGGCAGCTTGAGGCGCGCGCGCGGCGGCGGGCTCCGGCGCCGGCTCATCGGATCCGATCTCGGGCGAGACGACGGTGCCGGCTGTGGCGCCCGCGGCCGTCGCCCCGGAGATGGCCGAGAGCGGCTCGGCCGCCTGGCGGCGGAAGAGCCCGGCGAAGAGGCCGCGGCGTTCGCGTTCGGGCGCAGCCTGCGGCGCGGCGGTGTCGGTGTCGGTTGGGGCGGCGGCCGGCGTCTCGGCCGTGGCCGGCTCGGCGGGCTCGGCGCTCGCCTCGGCTCGGTCGATCGCGGCGGCTGCGGACTGGATCGGATCGAGCGCCTCCGTCTCGACCGGCTCGGCCTCTGCCAGTGCGGCGGGTTCGGCCGCCTCGGCTTCGGCTTCGACTTCGGCTTCGGGGGCGGGCTCGGGCGCCTCTTCGCGGCGCAGCGCGGTCACGTCCAGCTCGACCGGCGCGCCCGCCGTCATCCCGAGAGCGCTCGCGGCGTCGGACGAGACCTGGAAGCGCGGCCCCGGCCCGGTGCGCTCGCGCCGGAACAGGGCGCCGATCACGGTCTCGCCGTTGGAGGCGTTGCGGATCATCACGCGCTCGGGGTCGGTCGCCTCGGGATGGGCGATCCAGACACCGCCGAGCGAGGGGCGCCCGTCCCACAGGCCCGCCCCGGACATCTGGAAGACGTCTGGCGCCTCGACGTCGCGCTCGACCAGCCGTGTCGCCGCGGGCCTGTCGGCGGCCGCGGTGGCCGCCGTCTCTGGCCGGGACGAGCCCAGCCCCGTGCCATCTTCGCACCCGGCCAGAACCACGGCCGCAACGGATACGCCGACATACAAGGAAAGCTTGCTGCCCATTTTCGCCCCTTTCGCGCAGGTCTGCGCCCGCGCTTTTCCGGCCGTCATTGCGGCCGCACTGCTCGATCGCCCCGTTACGGAGCTTGTTTTGGCAGGGTGTATACAGGGTTTCGCCACGTTCGCAAAGCTGTCGCGCCCAAAGGCCGGGGAAGCGTGGCGCGCGGGGAACGGCAGGCGCCGCGCGGCCTGCGCACGAAAGCGGCGGGCCGCGCAGGGCGGCCCGCCGCATGTGCCGGGCAAGGGCCGGGGGCGGGTGCGCCCCGGCGCCCCCTCAGGCGGCCTTGGCGCTCGGCCGCGCGAGGTCGAAGCGGTCGGCCTCCATCACCTTGGTCCAGGCCGCCACGAAGTCGCGCAGGAACTTCGCCTGCGCATCGTCCTGGGCGTAGACCTCGGCGATGGCGCGAAGCTGCGAATTCGACCCGAAGACGAGGTCGACGCGGGTCGCGGCCCACTTCACCTCGCCCGTCTTGCGGTCGCGGCCCTCGAAGGTCTGCTCGCTGTCGTCGGCCGGCGTCCACTCCACGCTCATGTCCACGACATTGCGGAAGAAGTCGTTGGTGAGCTGGCCTGCCCGGTCGGTGAGGAGGCCGCGGTCGCCCGCCTGCGCGTGGTTGGCGCCGAGCGCGCGCATCCCGCCCACGAGGACCGTCATTTCGGGCGCGGTCAGCGTCAGGAGCTGCGCGCGATCCACCATCAGCTCCTCGGCCGACAGGCTGTAGTCGGACTTGAGGTAGTTGCGCCAGGCGTCGGCGAACGGCTCGAGCACCTCGAAGCTGTCGGCGTCGGTCTGCTCATCGGTCGCGTCGGTGCGGCCCGGGGTGAAGGGCACCGACACTGCATGGCCTGCCGCCGCCGCCGCGGCCTCGATGGCGGCCGCACCGGCGAGCACGATCAGATCGGCGAGGGAGATCTTCTTGCCGCCGGGGGCGGCGGCGTCGAAGTCGGCCTTGATGCCCTCCAGCACGCCGAGCACCTTCTGCAGCTCGTCGGGCTGGTTCGCCTCCCAATCCTTCTGCGGCGCGAGGCGGATGCGCGCGCCGTTGGCGCCACCCCGCATGTCGGAGCCGCGGAAGGTGACGGCAGAGCCCCAGGCCACGCGCACCAGCTCCTGCACCGACAGGCCCGAGTCGAGCACCCTGGCCTTGAGCGCCGCGATGTCGGCGCCATCGACCAGCGGGTGGTCGACCGCCGGCACCGGATCCTGCCAGATCAGGTCCTCGTCGGGCACGTCGGGCCCGAGGTAGCGCGACCTTGGGCCCATGTCTCGGTGGGTCAGCTTGAACCACGCGCGAGCGAAGGCGTCGGCGAACTCGTCGGGGTTCTCGTGGAAATGGCGCGAGATCTTCTCGTAGGCCGGGTCCATCCGCATCGCCATGTCGGCGGTGGTCATGATGATCCGGTGGGTGCGCTCTCCGGTCTCGGGATCGGGGGCGAAATCCTCGGGCCTGAGGTCCTTCGGCGTCCACTGCCACGCGCCGGCCGGGCTCTTGGTCAGCTCCCACTCGTAGCCGAACAGCACGTCGAAGTAGCCGTTGTCCCACGTCGTGGGGTTCGGCGTCCACGCACCCTCGATGCCGGACGTGATCGCGTCGCGGCCCTTTCCCGACTTGTAGCTCGACTTCCAGCCGAAGCCCATCTGGTGGATCGGCGCGGCCTCGGGCTCCGGCCCGACATGGGCGGCGTCGCCCGCGCCGTGCGTCTTGCCGAAGGTGTGGCCGCCGGCGGTGAGCGCGACGGTCTCGTAGTCGTTCATCGCCATGCGCGCGAAGGTCTCGCGGACGTCCTTGGCCGAGGCGAGCGGGTCGGGGTTGCCGTCGGGGCCTTCGGGATTGACGTAGATGAGGCCCATCTGCACGGCCGCCAGCGGATCCTCGAGAGCGCGGTCGGCCGAATAGCGGCTCTGTTCGTGGTCGGTCGTGGCCAGCCACTCGTCCTCCGAGCCCCAGTAGACGTCTTCCTCGGGCTCCCACACGTCGGCCCGGCCGCCGCCGAAGCCGAACACCTTGCCGCCCATCGACTCGATGGCGACGTTGCCGGCCAGCACGAAGAGGTCGGCCCAGCTGATCGCGTTGCCGTATTTCTGCTTCACCGGCCAGAGCAGCCGGCGGGCCTTGTCGAGGTTGCCGTTGTCGGGCCACGAGTTGAGCGGCGCAAAGCGCTGCTGCCCGGTGCCCGCGCCGCCGCGGCCGTCGCCGGTGCGGTAGGTGCCCGCGGCGTGCCACGCCATGCGGATCATCAGGCCGCCGTAATGGCCGTAATCGGCCGGCCACCACTCCTGGCTTTCGGTCATCAGCGCGTGCAGATCCCGTTTCAGCCCGTCGAGGTCGAGCTTGCCGAACGCCTCCGCGTAATCGAAGGTATCGCCCATGGGGTCGGACAGGGCGGAATTCTGGTGCAGGATCCTGAGGTTGAGTTGGTTCGGCCACCAGTCGCGGTTGGAGCGGCCGCCGAACCGCGTGTGCATGACCGGGCAACCGGCCTGAATGTCGTTTCCGTCCATCGTCTTCTCCGATCGTGCCTCTCTGGGTGCGGCCGCCCGGCGGGGGCGGGCGGCGGGAGGATGTCGCCCGAGCCGCTGCGGCGCGATGCGGCGCGACTCGCCTGACTCTCCCTGTCGCGATCGTTACCAGAGCGAACCCATCAGGGTAAGTTGAATCTTCTGATCGAATGGATAAGTTGGGCTTATGAAAGGGCTCACCCTCAAGCAGTTCCGCTATTTCGAGGCGCTGGCGCGGCACGGCCATTTCGGGCGCGCGGCCGAGGCCTGCGCGATCAGCCAGCCCGCGCTCTCGATGCAGATTCGCGATCTGGAAGAGGCGTTCGGCGCGCCGCTGTTCGAGCGGGGGGCGCGGCAGGTGCGGCTCACGGGGTTCGGCGAGGAGGTGGCGGCGCGGGTGCGCGACATCCTGCGGGGCGTCGACGAGCTCGACGATCTCGCCCGCGCCTCGCGCGACAGGCTGGCGGGGCGGCTGCGGATCGGTGTGATCCCGACCGTCGCGCCCTACCTCCTGCCCGCCATCGTGGGCGATCTCGCGCGAGATCATGCCGGCCTCGACATCCGCGTGCGCGAGACGGTCACGCCCAAGCTGCTGACCGAGCTTGCCGAGGGGCGGCTCGACACCGCCATCGTGGCGCTGCCCGTCTCCGAGCCTGCGCTTGAGGAGGTCGCGCTCTTCACCGAGGCCTTCGTGCTGGTGCGTCCGGCGGCCGAGGCCGGAAGCCCCGTGCCGTCTGCCGAGACGCTGGCGCGGATGCGCCTGCTGCTGCTGGAAGAGGGCCACTGCTTCCGCGACCAGGCGCTGTCGTTCTGCGATCTCGGGCCGTCGCGCGGCCCGGGGCGCCCGCGCGACCTGCTCGACGGCTCGTCGCTGTCGACGCTGGTGCAGATGGTGGCCGCCGGCATCGGCGTGACGCTCATCCCCGAGATGGCGGTGCCGGTCGAGACGCGCTCGGCCGACGTGTCGGTGACGCGTTTTCCCGAGCCGCAGCCCTCGCGCACCATCGGCATGGTCTGGCGCCGCTCGTCGCCGCTCGCCGACCGGCTGCACGAGGTGGCGGGCGCGGTGCGCCGGGCGGCCGAGGGGCTGCGCGGCGGGGCGTTGCCGGCCGCGAGTTGACACGGGCTCCGGGCAGGGATTGAACCGGAATGCGAGCGAGAGGAGGGCCGAGCCCATGACGATCCGCAACGACCTGGCCGACGCGGTGGGCAACACGCCGCTGATCCGACTGAAGGGTGCCTCCGAGGCGACGGGCTGCGAGATCCTCGGCAAGTGCGAGTTCATGAACCCGGGCCAGTCGGTGAAGGACCGCGCCGCCCTCTTCATCATCCGCGACGCGGTGGCGCGCGGCGCGCTGGCCCCCGGCGGCACGATCGTCGAGGGCACCGCGGGCAATACCGGAATCGGGCTGGCGCTGGTGGGCGCCTCGATGGGCTTTCGCACCGTCATCGTCATCCCTCGGACGCAGAGCGAGGAAAAGAAGCAGATGCTGCGGATCGCGGGCGCCGAGCTGGTCGAGGTGCCCGCCGCCCCCTACCGCAACCCCAACAACTACGTCCGCTACTCGGGCCGGCTGGCCGAGGCGCTGGCCGACAAGGTGGAGGGCGGCGCGGTCTGGGCCAACCAGTTCGACAACGTGGCCAACCGGCAGGCCCATGTCGAGACGACCGGCCCAGAGATCTGGGAGCAGACGGGCGGGCGTGTCGACGGCTTCATCTGCGCGGTGGGCTCGGGCGGCACCCTCGCGGGCGTGGCCGAGGCGCTGCAACCGAGGGGCGTCAAGATCGGCATCGCCGACCCCGACGGCGCGGCGCTCTACCACTACTACGTCCACGGCGAGCTCAAGGCCGAGGGCTCGTCGATCTCCGAAGGTATCGGGCAGGGGCGGATCACGGCCAACCTCCAAGGCTTCACGCCCGATTTCGCCTGCAACATCCCCGATGCCGAGGGCCTGCCGCTGGTCTTCGAGATGCTGGAGCGCGAGGGGCTGTGCCTCGGCCTGTCGTCGGGCATCAACGTGGCCGGGGCGATGCGTCTGGCACGCGAGCTGGGGCCGGGGCACACCATCGTCACCGTGCTCTGCGATTACGGCAACCGCTACGCCTCGCGCCTCTTCAATGCCGACTTCCTGCGCGAGAAGGGGCTGCCGGTGCCGGACTTCCTGTCGCGGCCGAAGCGCGACCTGCCCGACATGACCGTGGCCGAGGGCGGCTGACGGGGGTCAGGCTCGACCCTGGCCGCTTCGGTCGCCCTGTATCTTGCGCGATCAGGCATCGCCCGGCCGCAGGCCGGGCCGCGCCCGACCCTCGGCCCGGAGGATTGCAGGCGCAGGGGTAGGGGCGCCCCGACCGGTCGGCATGGGCACGGTCGGCACCTCTCACCTGTCGGGTGAAGCGCCGCCTTTCCCGCTCGCCGGGGTCGAGCGCCGCCCCCGCCGCTCGCCGGCCGCCCCTCACGAATACGTCCGCTCCTCGATGGGCGTCGCCTCGATGGCCTCGGTCAGCGCGGCGAGGAAGGCGCGTTCGGCCCGGTTCATGCGTGTGCGCGGGTTCCAGACCACGTGAACGTCGACCGGCGGCGGGTCGTCGTAGGGCGGCAGCCGCCACAAGAGGCCGTCGGCCACGTCGCGGGCGGCGACATGGACGGGCAGGGCGCCGATGCCGAGACCGGCCACGATCATGCGCCGCACCTCCTCGAGATGGCTCGACACACCGACCATCTCGTCGCGCATCTCGGCCTCGGCGCGCAGGAGCGTCACTGCCTGCAGGATGCCGCCGAGCCGGTCGGTCTCGAAGCCCACGGCCGACTGGCCCGCAAGATCGGCCCGCGTCAGGCCCTCGCGGCCGAAGAGCGGGTGGGGCGGCCCGCAGTAGAGGCCGAAGAACTCGCGGTAGAGCCGGCGGTATTCCAGCCGCGGGTTGCGCTCGCGCACGAGGCAGACGGCGAGCGAGGCGCTCTTGTCGGCCACGCCCGAGATGGCCTCGGCCGAGGACCGCACGTCGAGCGAGACGGTGGCGCGGGGGTGGGCGGCGTGGAACTCGGCCAGCACCCGGTCGAACAGCGGGCAGACGACGTGGCTGGCCAGCGCGATCCGCAGGTGGCCGCGGATCTCGTCGGTCACGTCGCGCATCAGCGTGGCGATCCGCAGGATCGAGCCCTGGATCTCGACCGCCTCGCGCCTGAGCGCCTCGCCCGCCTCGGTCAGGTGGAACTGCCCCGCGCCGCGTACGACAAGCTGCTTGCCCACCCGCTCTTCCAGCCGCTTGAGCGCGGCCGAGACCGAGGGCTGGGCGAGGCGCAGCTTTCCCGCGGCCTCGGTGATCGAGCCCGACTGCGCCAGCACGACGAAGGTGCGCAGGAGGTTCCAGTCCAGCTCTCGCATGATGCGCTCGGGGGCGTCGGGGCGGAGCATAGATCAAGCCTCTGCAAAGTATCCTTCGTATCTATTTGCTCAATGGGGCGCCGCGTCGTCAACTCCGGCCGGAGGTCGCCCGGCCAGAAGGCGGTCCCGACCAACGAGGGAGACACGCCGCACCATGTCGGTGGAAGCGCGCGAGGCGCGACAGCCCTGGATCCTGCTTTCGCCCGCCCTGACGGCGGTGGCCCTGCTGCTGTTCGTGCCGCTCCTGTTCATCGTGGTCTATTCGTTCTGGCTGAGCTCGGCGACTGGCGCCGACATCGCGGCCTTCTCCTTCGAGAACTGGGAAGAGGCGCTGACCGACGCCTTCTATCGCGACATCCTGCTCAACACGCTCAAGATCGCCGCGATCACCACGATCGTCTGCGCGCTGATGGGCTATCCGGCCGCCTATTTCATCGCCCGCTCGAAGGGGAACAAGGCACTGCTGCTGCTGCTGCTGATCCTGCCGTTCTGGATCAGCTACATCATCCGCACGATGTCGTGGATCAACATCCTGGGCACATCGGGCGCGCTCAACACGCTTCTGGTGGGTGCCGGCATCCTCTCCGAGCCCGTCCAGATGCTCTACAACGAGACGACCGTCATCCTCGGCCTCGTCCACTTCCTGCTGCCCTTCATGGTGCTGAACGTGTTCGTCAGCCTCGAGGGGATCGACACCAACCTCGAGGATGCCGCGAACTCTCTCGGCGCGACCAAGTGGCAGGCGTTCCTCCAGGTGACGCTGCCGCTCTCGCTGCCGGGCCTCGCGGCGGGCTCGCTTCTGTGCTTCGTGCTGGGGGCGGGCACCTACATCACGCCTATGGTGCTGGGGGGACCGCGCGACGCGATGTTCGCCAACCTCGTCTACGAGGCGATCATCACCCAGCTCAACTGGCCGCTCGGCTCGGCGCTGTCGCTGATGCTGCTGATCGTGCTCGGCGCGCTGGTGCTGATCTACAACCGCTATCTCGGCATGGCGCAGCTGATGAAGGGGCTGGGCTGATGGGCTGGGGGGCGCTGAGGCTCTACACGCTGCTCGTCTACGGGTTCATGTTCCTGCCCGTGGGCGTCGTGGTGCTGCTGTCGTTCAACGCCTCGCAATTCGGCTCCTTCCCGATGACGGGCTTCTCGTTGCGCTGGTTCGTCGAGCTGGCGCAGAACGACGCGATCCTGCGGGCCTTCCGCACCTCGCTGATCCTCGGCACGCTGACCGCGCTGATCTCGACCACGCTGGGCGTGCTCGCCTCGCTGGCTCTCGTGCGCTACCGCGTGCCGGGGGAGAACTACATCTCGACGCTCCTGATCGCGCCCATCCTTGTGCCCGAGGTCGTGCTGGCGGTGGCGCTGCTTCTGTTCCTCAACTTCCTGGAGGTGAACAAGAGCTTCACGCTGCTCCTCCTCGGTCACGTCATCTTCACGCTGCCCTTCGTGATCCTCGTGGTGCAGGCGCGCCTCGTCTCGATCCGGCGCGACATCGAGGAGGCGGCGCTGTCGCTCGGCGCCTCGCCGGTGCAGACCTTCTTCGAGGTGACGCTGCCGCTGATGCTGCCCGCGGTGCTCGCGGGCGCACTGTTCGCCTTCACCATCAGCTTCGACGACATCACCGGCACGCTGTTCTGGAAGCCGGGGGGCGTCGAGACGGTGCCGACGCAGATCTTCTCGATGCTGCGCAACTCCATATCGCCCGAGATCAACGCGCTGGGCACGGTGATGATCGTCATGACCGTGGGCCTGCCCCTGCTGGGGCTCGCCCTCGCCCGCGCCCTCGCCATCAGAAGCGGCGGGTGAACCGCCCCAGACCCCACCCACAGAACAAGGAGACAGGGAGATGACCCACAAGATCGACGACACGACCCGCTACGAGCGCCTGCTCGAGCGCTACCGCAACGGCGATATCGACCGCCGCGGCTTTCTCGGCCTGATCGGGGCCGCGGGCCTCGCCTACGGGATGCAGACGCCCTTCGCCCGCTTCGCCCATGCCCAGGAGGTGAGCCAGGTCCGCTTCGACGGCTGGGGCGGCGTCGTGTCGGAGGCGTTCCGCGAGCATGCCTTCGACCCCTACACCGCCGAGACCGGCATCGAGGTGGTCGACGGCACCTTCTCGGGCGGCGACGAATATCTCGCGCAGGTGCGCGCGAGCCAGCCGGGCGAATACAACATCGCCCACCTGTCGGGCGTGTTCGACTACGCCCGCTACAAGAACTTCGACCTGACGACCGAGTTGAACCTCGACAACATCCCCAATTTCTCGCTGGTGATGGACAATCTCGTGGCCCCCTACCGGGCGATCACGCCCGAGGCGCTCTCGGCCGTTCCCTACAACTATGGCACCACGGGGCTGGCCTACAACCGCGCCTACATCTCGGACGAAGAGATGCAGGAGAAGGGGGCGCGCATCCTCATCGATGCCGCCTACGAGGGCAAGATCGGCGGCTGGTCCGACTGGCGCACGCGCATCTGGTACGGCGCACTCCAGACGGGGCAGGACCCCAACACCATCGAGGACATGGACGCGGTCTGGGACGCCATCCGTCAGCACCGCGACCTCGCACTCAAGTACTGGGGCTCGGGCGCCGAGCTGATGAGCCTGCTCGCCGAGGAGGAGATCTACGTCACCGAAGGCTGGTCTGGCCGGATCGCCGCGCTGCAGGAGCAGGGCCACGACATCGGCTACTACGACCCGCCGAACGGCTTCGGCTGGCAGGAATGCCTGTTCGTCATCAAGGGCTCGCCGGTCGCGGCCTGCGAGGAACTGCTCAACTTCATGCTCGCCCCCGAGACCTCGATCGCGGTGGCCGAGGGGCAGAACTACCCGCCCGCCCTCGACGCGACGAAGGTGGACCTCGGCTCGAAGATCCCCACGCTGCCGGCCTTCGACCCGACCGGCACGCTCTCGGGCCTGACCTTCGCCGATCCCGAGTACTGGAACGGCAACGAGGCCGACTGGTCGAAGGAATTCGGCCGCGTGGCGCGCGGCTACTGACGCCGAAAGGGACGGCCGGCGCCCGCCGGCCGCCCCGCCTTGACCGGCCGCTTCCCGCGCTCTTCTGCGCCGGGAGTAGCCGTCACGCGCGATACAGGCCCCGGCCTGCCCCGACGGGCCGGCGTAGTGAAAGGGACGGATGTGAGCTCGGTCCACCTCAGGAACATCGTCAAGCGGTTCGGCACCTTCACCGCCGTCCACAAGACCTCGCTGGAGATCCCCGAGGGCGCGTTCGTCACGCTGCTCGGCCCCTCGGGCTGCGGCAAGACGACCAACCTGCGGATGATCGCGGGCCTGCTCGACCCCACCGAGGGCGCCATCGAGATCGGCGGGCGGGACGTGACCAACATCCCCATCCACAAGCGCAACCTCGGCCTCGTCTTCCAGAACTACGCGCTCTTTCCGCACAAGACGGTGGCCGAAAACGTGGCGTTCGGCCTGAAATACCGCGATGTCCCGAAGGACGAGATCCCCGGCCGGGTGAGCCAGGCGCTCGAGCTCGTGCAACTGCCCCAGATGGGCGCGCGCTACCCCAAGGAGCTGTCGGGCGGCCAGCAGCAGCGCATCGCGCTCGCCCGCGCCATCGTGATCGAGCCTGACGTGCTGCTGCTCGACGAGCCGCTCTCGGCGCTCGATGCCAATCTGCGCGAGGACATGCGGGTGGAGCTCAAGCGCATCCAGGACCAGATCGGCGTGACCACCGTCTTCGTCACCCACGACCAGTCCGAGGCGCTGGCGATGTCGGACCGGATCGTGGTGATGTCGAACGGCCGGGTCGAGCAGGTCGGCGCCCCGCAGGAGGTCTACAACACGCCCGCCTCGGAGTTTGTCGCCCAGTTCCTCGGCGCCTCCAACATCATGGACGCAAGCTGCACGCGCCGCTCGGGCGGCACGGCCGTGATCGAGAGCCCGGTTTTCGGCTCGCTTCCCGTGCCGGCGCAGAAGGCGCCGAACATCGGGGGCGAGGGCCCCGTCAAGCTGGTGATCCGCGCCGAGAAGCTGACGCTGAAACCGCGCGAGGCAGAGGCGAACGGCGCCGCCACCGTCGACGCGCGGGTCGAGACCGTCGACTACCAGGGGCAGGCGGTGCGCTACTTCGTGCGCGCGGGCGACGTGCAGCTTCAGGCCATCAACATGATCGACGAGGCGCCTTTCCCCGAGGGCGCGGAGGTGACGCTGCACCTGCGCCCGCAGGATTGCGCCGCCCTGCCCGGGGGCGGGGCATGAGTCGGGCGCCCTCGCACCTTTTCTACCAGGGGCGCGAGCGCCGCCCCGTCCTCGACCAGGCGCGCGGTATCTACATGTGGGACGTGGATGGCCGCCGATACATCGACGGCTCGTCGGGCGCGATGGTCTGCAATATCGGACACTCGAACCCGCGCGTGCTCGAGGCGATGCGGCGGCAGATGGAGCGGGCGACCTTCGGCTACCGCCTCCATTTCGAGACCGAAGCGTCGGAGGCGCTGGCCGCCAGGACAGCCGCGCTCATGCCCGAGGGGCTCGACCGGATCTTCTTCGTCTCGGGCGGCTCCGAGGCGGTGGAATCGGCGATGAAGCTCGCCAGGCAATGGGCGCTCGCCACCGACCAGCCGGGGCGGTGGAAGGTCGTCACGCGCGAGCCCTCCTATCATGGCTCGACCCTCGGCGCGCTGTCGATCACCGGCTACGACGCGCTGACCGACCCGTTCCTGCCGATGATGCGGCTGATGCCGCGCGTTCCGGCCCCGCGCGCCTATCTCGACGGGCTCGACCCTGCCGACCCGGCCACGGGCCGCCACTACGCCGACCAGCTGCGGGCGCGGATCGAGGCGGAGGGGCCCGAGACCGTGCTCGCCTTCATCGTCGAGCCGGTGGGCGGCGCCTCGACCGGCGCTCTGGTGCCGCCGGCGGGTTACATGGAGGCGGTCGAAGAGGTCTGCCGCGACTACGGCATCCTGCTGATCCTCGACGAGGTGATGACGGGGGCCGGCCGCACCGGCGCCTTCTGCGCCGCCGAGCACACGGGCACGCGCCCCGACATCATGGTGCTCTCCAAGGGCTTCGCCGCCGGTTACGTGCCGCTCGGCGCGATGGCGGCGCACCGCGATATCGTGGAGCGGATTCTCGACGCGGGCGGGTTCCTGCACGGCTATACCTATGCCGGCAATCCGCTCGCCTGCGCCGCGGGCCTCGCCGTGATCGAGGAGATCGAGCGCGAGGGGCTCGTCGCCAACGCCGCGCGGATGGGCGAGGTGCTGCTGTCACGCCTGCGCGGGCTGATGGCGCGCTACCCGGTGATCGGCGACGTTCGCGGCAAGGGCCTGCTGACGGCGTTCGAGTTCGTCTCCGACCGGGAGACGATGGCGCCGCTGCCGCCGGGCGCGCGGGCCTTTGCCCGCTTCGTGGAGATGGCCTATGCGCGGGGCCTCATCGTCTATTCCCGGCGCACGCGCGGCGGGTATTCGGGCGATCACGTGCTCGTCGCGCCGCCGCTGATCGTGACCGAGCCGCAGATCGACGAGATCGCGACGCTGATCGACGAGACGCTTGCCGAGTTCTCGGCCGAGTTCGCCCTGCCCGAGCCGGTCTGAGCGCGCATGTCGGCCATCCTCATCACCTGCGCGCTGACGGGCTCGATCCACACGCCGTCGATGTCGCCCCACCTGCCAGTCACCGCCGACGAGATCGTGGCGCAGGGCCTAGACGCGGCCGAGGCGGGCGCGGCCATCCTGCATCTGCACGCCCGCGACCCCGAGACCGGCCGGCCCTCGGCCGACCCTCGGCATTTCATGGGCTTCCTGCCGCGCCTCAAGGCGGGCACCGACGCGGTGCTCAACCTCTCCACCGGGGGCAGTGCGGTGATGAGCCTCGCCGAGCGGCTCGCCGCGCCGAAGGCCGCCGCGCCGGAGATGTGCTCGCTCAACATGGGCACGATGAACTTCGCCCTCTACCCGATGGCCGAGCGCATCGCGGACTGGCAGCACGACTGGGAGAAGCCGTTCCTTGAGGGCTCCGACGACCTGGTGTTCAAGAACACCCCGCGCGACATCGCCTCCGTTCTGCACCAGATGGGGGCCGAGCGCGGCGCGCGGTTCGAGTTCGAGTGCTACGACGCGGGACATATCGCCATGCTCGCCCACTTCGCCGAGCGCGGGCTGGTCGAGCCGCCGTTCTTCGTCCAGTTCGTGTTCGGCGTGCTGGGGGGCATGGATGCGCACCCCGACAACCTCAACCACATGGTCCGCACCGCCGACCGGCTGCTGGGGGATGACTACGCCTTTTCGGTGCTCGCCGCGGGCCGCCACCAGATGCGCTTCGCCGCGATGGCGGCGGCGATGGGGGGGCACGTGCGCGTCGGCCTCGAAGACAGCCTGACGATCGGGCCGGGGCAACTCGCCCCCTCCAATGCCGCGCAGGTCGAGAAGGTGCGCCGCATCGTCGAGGAGCTGGGCCGCACGCCCGCCTCCCCCGCCGAGGCGCGCGCCCTGCTCGGGCTGAAGGGGGCGGCGGCGACCGCGATCCCATGACGCCTGATATCCGCCCGGCCGGCCCGGAGGATGCCGAGGCGCTTGCCGCCGGCCTCGCCCGCCTCTCGGCCGATCTGGGAGAGCCGCACCGGATGGACGCCGCGCGCCTCGCCGCGGCGATGAGCGCCCCCCTGCCGCCCTTCCGGGCGCTGCTCGCGGGCGGGAGCGGCCTCGCGCTCTACTCGCCCGTCTTTTCCACCGTCACCGGCGGGGCAGGCGCCTGGGTCTCGGACCTCTGGGTGGCGCCGCCGGCGCGCGGCACCGGCCTCGGCCGCCGCCTGCTCGGGGCCGTGGCGCGCGACGCGCATGCGCACTGGGGCGCGCTCTACCTCGCCCTCGCCGTCTACGACGACAGCCCCCGAGCGCGGACCTTCTATGACCGATTGGGCTTCACCCCCGTCACCGGGCAGGCGCGGCTGACGCTCGGCCCCGAGGCGACCGCCAGACTGAGCCGGACAGAGCGAAAGGAGAGCCATGAAAGCCGTCCATGACGACAGGCAGGCCCGCCACGACCCGCAATTCTTCCTTGTCAATGGCGTGCCCCGGCCGAGCCCCGAGCAGCCCGAGCGCATCGCGCGCCTGCGCGCCGCCGCCGAACGGGCGGGCTGCAGCTTCGTGGCGCCGCAGGATCACGGGATGGGCCCCCTCGCCGCCGTGCACAGCGCCGAGTACCTGCACTTCCTGCGCACGATCCACGCCCGCTGGCAGCACATCGACGGCGCGGGGGAGGAGGTGATCCCCAACATCCACCCCGCGGCCCGGACCGACGGCTACCCCAGATCCGCCGTCGGCCAGGCCGGCTATCACCAGGCCGACACCGCCTGCCCCATCGGCGCCCATACATGGGACTCGGCCTACTGGTCGGCGCAGAGCGCGGTGACGGCGGCCGACCTCGTGCTCGGCGGCGAGGGGGCGGTCTATGCGCTGTCGCGCCCGCCGGGGCATCACGCCTATGCCGACCTCGCCGGCGGTTTCTGCTTTCTCAACAACTCCGCCATCGCCGCCGAGCGCCTGTTGCGCGCGGGCCGCCGACCGGCGGTGCTCGACGTCGACGTGCATCACGGCAACGGCACGCAGGGCATCTTCTACGCCCGCGGCGACGTGCTGACCGTGTCGGTCCACGCCGACCCGGAGCGCTTCTATCCGTTCTTCTGGGGCTACCCGCAGGAGCGCGGCGAGGGCGCGGGCCGCGGCGCCAACCTCAACCTCGCCCTGCCGCGCGGCACCGGCGACGAGGATTACCTGCGCGCGCTCGACACCGCCCTCGCCCGCATCGACGCCTTCGGCTGCGACGCGCTGGTGGTGGCGCTGGGCCTCGACGCGCATGTCAACGACCCGTTCCAGGGTCTCGCGGTCACGACCGAGGGCTTCCGCCGCATCGCCCGCGCCATCGCCGGGGCGGGCCTGCCGACCGTCTGGGTGCAGGAGGGCGGCTACCTCTCCGACGACCTCGGGCCGAACCTCGCCGCGGCAATCGAAGGGGCGCAGGGCTGAGGCGAGGGCGAGGGTGATCGGGCGCCCGGGGGCGGCACTGCCCTTGCGGCCCACGTGCCCCACGGCCGCCTGGCGAAGCCGGGTCGGGCAGGCGCCCTGCGCCGCCGACGAAGCGACGGAGCAGGACAGACACCCACATGGCACGCCTCGCCGACCCCCGGTCGCAGGGTGAAGCCGGGTGCGCGCTTACGATGCCCCGGCGTTCACCCGCTCGCCGGCGAGGGTGCTGAGCTTGTCGTCGGCGGCCTTCTCTTCCTCGAGGATCCCGGCCAGCGTCTCTGCGTCCTCGAGGCCCTGCTCCCGCGCCCATGCGACGAGCGCGCCGTAGGCGGCGATCTCGTAGTGCTGGATGCGCTGGACGCTGGCGATGAGCGCGGCGTCGCGCACGGCCGGCTCGTCGATCTCTGCGGCCCACTTCCCGGCCTCCGCCAGGATGGCCCTCATGGTCTGGTCCTCGTGGGCGCGCGGGTCGACGCCGTGGCGCTCGAGCAGCGCGGTGACGCGCTCGCCGTGGCGCAGGCTCTCCGGCCTCTCGCCCGCGAGCATCTCGCGCAGCGCGCCGTCGCTGGCCCTGTCGGCGAGCTCGCCCAGGGCATTGGCGATCTGGCCCTCGAACGACCGGGCCTCCTGCAGCTCGGCGATGTATAGCTCTTTCAGGCTGGTGATCTTCATGGCGTCTCTCCCATCTTGCCGCGGCGGGCCGTTGCGGGAGAAGTCGCTCCTCCCGGCCGAAGTTCCGCAGCGGCCGGGCCCGGGCGTTTCCCGGCGCCGTGCCGGCCGCAGTCGGCCCGCGGCTACCGCCGATCCGCGCGTCGTTACTTTGCCCGGGCCGGGAAATGCCGTATCGAAAGCCAGGGTATCAGGCAGGGGAGGGTCTGACGCTGCCGCTCGACGTCTCGCACGATCCGCTGCTCGTGGTCGCGTCATTCGCGATCGCGCTCATGGCCGGGTTCACGGGGCTGTGCCTCACCCGCGGGGCGCAGGCCCTCGCCGAGGGGCCGCGCAAGCGGGCCGTCGCGGCTTCGGCCATCGTGCTCGGGGGCGGCATCTGGTCGATGCATTTCGTCGCCATGCTGGGGCTGCAGCTGCCGATCCCGTTCTTTTACGATGCGCTGACCACGCTGATCTCGGCGCTTGTCGGCATCCTGATCGTGGGGCTCGGCCTGATCTTGCTGCATTTCCGCGCGCGCACGGCCGCGACGGTCACGCTCGCGGGCCTCGTCTTCGGCGTGGGCATCCTGGCGATGCACTACATCGGGATGGCGGGGATGGAGGCGTGCCGCGCCGCCTACACCCCGCTCGGCCTCGCCGCCTCGGCCACCGTGTCGCTCGGCCTTTCGGTCGTGGCGATCCGCGTGGCCTACGGCGAGCGGACGCGGCGCAACATCGTGCTCGGGACGGTGTGCTTCGCCGTGGCGGTGGTGGCGCTGCACTACCTCGCGATCGCGGGCACGCGCTTCTTCGCCGACCCGGTGCCACGGATGCCCGAGCTGACGCTGGGCAACGAAACGCTGGCGCTCGCGGTTACATTGGCCTCCTTCGCCATCTGCGGCGGTTTCCTGCTCTCGGGAGCGACCTTCCTTCCGGGCGGCGCGGCGACTGGCGGCGCGGCGACTGGCGGCGCGGCGACTGGTGGCACGACCCATGGCATGGCGGCTCCCGGGGCAGCACTCGCCACGGCTATGCAAGGTTCTGCGCTTGCGCCCGCCCCCGACGCTCGCGCCGCCCGGGTTTCCGCCGCGCCCGCCCCCGCCGCGCCCGCCCCCGTTACGCGCGCCCCCGTTGCGCGCGCCATCGGCATGGTGCCCGAGTCGGCCGGACAGCCCGCCCCGGGCTCTGTCCCGCCGCGCCGCGGCGTTCCCTACGAGCAGAACGGGCGCACGCTCTTCGCCGATCCCGGCGACATCGCCGCGTTCCGGGCCGAGGGGCATTACACGGTGATCTACCGCGGCGAGGCGCGCGGGTTCTGCCCGTGGTCGATCTCCGAGGCGGAGCGCCGGCTCGCGCCGGCACCCTTCGTGCGGGCGCATCGCAGCTACCTGATCAACCCCGCGCATGTCTCGGCCTTCGAGCGTAAGAAGGACGGCGGCGTGGCCTATTTCGACGGTGCCGGGGCGCTGGGGAAGGTGCCGGTCTCCCGCTCCCGGCTGTCCGACGTCCGCGCCGCGCTGGGTCTCTGATGGCACGGCCGGGGCCGGTGGCAAGGCGTTTCGAAACGCCTTGGCCCCGCGGCGCCTTCGCCGCCTCACACGTCACCCCGGACGCCGCGTGACCCAACGGCCTTCGAAGGCCGTTCGCCCCGGCTTCGCCGTTGGTGCGCGTATTTCGCAGCTCGTGCACCGGGCCACCGGCGTCGTTCATTCGCCGTTCCCGCTTTCGTCGACTGCGGCATACAAGGCTGCATGCGGCAGAAGAACGCACCAGGGAGGAGCACATGATACCGGCGCGGTTCGACTACCACCGGCCCGGCGACATCGCCGCCGCCCTCGCCATCCTCGGCGAGCACGGCGACGAGGCCCGGGTGATCGCAGGCGGCCACAGCCTGATCCCCATGATGAAGCTGCGGATGACCGACCTGGCCCATCTGGTCGACCTGCAGGACATCGCCGAACTGCGCGACATCGCCGTCGAGGGCGGCACCGTCCGCCTCGGCGCGATGGTCACGCAGCACGATCTGATCGCGAGCGCCGAACTGGCGCAGGCGGCCCCCCTTGTCCGCGAGGCCGCGCTGCAGATCGCCGACCCGCAGGTGCGCTATTGCGGCACTGTGGGCGGCAACGTCGCCAACGGCGATCCGGGCAACGACATGCCGGGCCTGATGCAGTGCCTCGGCGCCACCTTCCATCTTGTTGGGCCGGGCGGCGAGCGGACGGTGGCGGCACGCGACTACTACGAGGCCGCCTACATGACCGCGCGCGAGGACGACGAGATCCTGACCGCGATCACCTTCGCCGTGCCCTCGGGCGGCTACGCCTACGAGAAGCAGAAGCGCAAGATCGGCGACTACGCCACCGCCGCCTGCGCCGCGCTGGTCACGATGGAGGGCGGGCGCTGCACCCAGGCCTCGATCGCCATGACCAACCTGTCGGACGTGCCGGTGTGGTCGGAGGCGGCGGTGCAGGCGCTCGTCGGCACCGGCTGCGAGGCCGACGCC
The DNA here is from genome assembly GCA_001314685.1 of Rhodobacteraceae bacterium HLUCCA09. Classification (GTDB taxonomy): domain Bacteria; phylum Pseudomonadota; class Alphaproteobacteria; order Rhodobacterales; family Rhodobacteraceae; genus HLUCCA09. The sequence goes on along the minus strand of LJNT01000071.1, from coordinate 7,789 downwards.
ATCGGCGCGGCCGTTGAGGCCGCCAGGGCCGACATCGACCCGACGGAGGACAATCGCGGCCCCGTCGATTTCAAGCGCCATGTCGCGGGCGTCATGATCCGGCGCGCCATCGAACGCGCCGTCAGCCGGGCCTGAGGGAGAGAGAGCCAGCCATGGGCAAGCAACATTACCAGATCACGGTGAACGGCGAGGCGCGCGACGTGCTTGCCGAACCGCGCGAACTGCTGATCCACACGCTGCGCGAGCAGCTTTCGATCACCGGGCCGCATATCGGCTGCGAGACCTCGCATTGCGGGGCCTGCACGGTCGATATCGACGGTCGCTCGGTGAAATCCTGCACCGTGTTCATCGCGCAGGCGGCGGGCCGCGAGATCACCACGGTCGAGGGGCTGGGCACGCCGGATGCGATGCACCCGCTGCAGGAGGCGTTCCGCGAGCATCACGGGCTGCAATGCGGCTACTGCACACCGGGGATGATCACGCGCGCCTATCGTCTGCTGCAGGAGAACCCGAGCCCCACCGAGGAAGAGGTGCGCTTCGGCATCGCCGGCAACCTGTGCCGCTGCACCGGCTACCAGAACATCGTGAAGGCCATCCTCGCCGCCGCGGCGGAGATGAACGCAGCGAAGGAGGCCGCGGAATGAAGGATCTTCCCGACAGCCAGGAACGCACCGTCGCGCTCAAGGGCCTCGGCACCTCGCGCAAGCGGGTCGAGGATGCGCGGTTCACGCAGGGCAAGGGCAACTATGTCGACGACATCAAGCTGCCCGGGATGCTCTTCGGCGACTTCGTGCGCAGCCCCCACGCCCATGCCCGCGTCAAGGCGATCCACACCGAGGCCGCGATGAAGGTGCCGGGCGTTCTGGCCGTGATCACCGCCAGGGATCTCGAGCCGCTGGGCCTGCACTGGATGCCGACGCTGGCCGGCGACAAGCAGATGGTGCTGGCCGACGGCAAGGTACTCTTTCAGGGTCAGGAGGTGGCGTTCGTCGTGGCGACCGACCGCTACGCCGCCGCAGACGGGATCGAGGCCGTCGAGGTCGAGTACGAGGATCTGCCCGTCGTCACCGATCCGTTCAAGGCGCTGGAGCCCGACGCGCCCGTGTTGCGCGAGGATCTGGCCGGCAAGACCGAGGGTGCCCACGGCCCCCGCCGCCACCACAACCACATCTTCACCTGGGAGCAGGGCGACCGCGAGGCGACCGAGCAGGTCATCGCCGAGGCCGACGTGGTGGCCGAGGAGATGATCTACTACCACCGCACCCACCCGTGCCCGCTGGAGCCATGCGGCTGCGTCGCGCAGATGGACAAGGTGAACGGCAAGCTGACGATCTGGGGCACCTTTCAGGCGCCGCATGCCATCCGCACCGTGGTGTCGCTGATCTCGGGCATCGAGGAACACAACATCCGGATCGTCTCGCCCGATATCGGCGGGGGCTTCGGCAACAAGGTGGGGGCGTATCCGGGCTACATCTGCTCGGCCGTCGCCTCGATCGTCACCGGCAAGCCGGTGAAGTGGGTCGAGGACCGGATGGACAACCTGATGACCACCGCCTTCGCCCGCGATTACTGGATGAAGGGCAGGATCGCGGCGACGAAGGAGGGGAAGATCACGGGCCTGTGGTGCCACGTCACCGCCGACCACGGCGGGTTCGACGCCTGCGCCGACCCCACCAAGTTTCCCGCCGGCTTCTTCAACATCTGCACGGGCAGCTACGACATCCCCACGGCGTTCCTTTCGGTCGACGGCGTCTATACGAACAAGGCGCCGGGCGGCGTGGCCTATCGCTGCTCGTTCCGGGTGACCGAGGCCGCCTACTTCATCGAGCGGATGATCGAGATCCTCGCCATCGAGCTGGGGATGGACGCCGCCGAGCTGCGCCGGATCAACTTCATCAAGGCCGAGCAATTCCCCTACCACTCGGCGCTGGGCTGGGAATACGATTCGGGCGACTACCACACCGCTTGGGACAAGGCGCTGGCGGCGGTCGATTATGCCGGCCTGCGGCGCGAACAGGCCGAGCGGGTGGACGCGTTCAGGCGGGGCGAGACGCGCAAGCTGCTGGGCATCGGGCTGACCCATTTCACCGAGATCGTGGGCGCCGGGCCGGTCAAGAACTGCGACATCCTCGGGCTGGGGATGTTCGATTCCTGCGAGATCCGCATCCACCCCACCGGCTCGGCCATCGCGCGGCTCGGCACGATCTCCCAGGGGCAGGGGCACGCGACGACGTTCGCGCAGATCCTCGCCAGCGAGATCGGCCTGCCGGCCGACTCGATCACGGTGGAGGAGGGCGACACCGACACCGCGCCCTACGGCCTCGGCACCTATGGCTCGCGCTCGACGCCCGTGGCAGGCGCGGCGACGGCCATGGCGGGCCGCAAGATCCGCGCCAAGGCGCAGATGATCGCGGCCTACCTGCTGGAGGTGCACGACGACGATCTGGAATGGGATGTCGACCGCTTTGCGGTCAAGGGCGACCCCGAGCGGTTCAAGACGATGAAGGAGATCGCCTTCGCTGCCTACAACCAGGCGATTCCCGGCCTCGAGCCGGGTCTCGAGGCGGTCAGCTACTACGACCCGCCCAACATGACCTACCCGTTCGGCGCCTATGTCTGCGTGATGGAGATCGACGTGGATACCGGGCAGACCGAGATCCGCCAGTTCTACGCGCTCGACGATTGCGGCACGCGGATCAACCCGATGATCATCGAGGGGCAGGTGCATGGCGGGCTGACCGAGGCGCTGGCCATCGCGATGGGGCAGGAGATCGCCTACGACGAGATGGGCAACGTCAAGACCGGCACGCTGATGGACTTCTTCGTGCCCACCGCCGTCGAGACGCCCCATTACACGACCGACCACACCGTGACACCCTCGCCCCATCACCCGATCGGGGCCAAGGGCGTGGGCGAGAGCCCCAACGTGGGCGGCGTGCCGGCCTTCTCGAACGCGGTGCACGACGCCTTCCGCGCCTTCGGGCTGCGCCAGAGCCACATGCCCCACGATCACTGGCGCGTGTGGAAGATCGCAAGCGGCCTCGGCCTGCACGGCTGATTGGCTATACTCTCCGCGAGGCCGCCGCCATCGGGTGCGGCGGCCCGCAACATGAGAACGGGAAACATGCACATCCTCTCGACCTTCGCCGCCTTCGCGGCCTGCGCCGCCCTTGCCGCGCCGGCGCTCGCCACCTCCCATGCCGCCGACGCGCACGGCGACCACGCCGGGCACGACATGGCCGCCGCAACGGCCGATCTCGGCCCCGCCGCGGCCGCCTTCGACGAGATCAACGCGCGGATGCATGCCGGCATGGCCGTCGAATGGACGGGCGACGCCGACATCGACTTCGTCCGCTCGATGATTCCGCACCACGAGGGCGCGGTGGAGATGGCCCGCGTCGTGCTGGAACACGGGACCGACCCCGAGATCCGCAAGCTGGCCGAAGAGGTCATCGCCGCGCAGGAGGCCGAAATCGCCTTCATGCGCGCGTGGCTGGCCCGCAAGGCGGCGGAGTAGGCCCGGTATGGGCCCCGCCGCCGGCAGCATCGGGAGTGCCGACACCCTGAGCCGCGATCTGGCAGCGCAGGGATACGTCGCCGCGCCCGACCTCGCCATGGCGCTGCACCTCGCCGTCTCGCTCGGCCGGCCGCTCCTGCTCGAAGGGGCGGCGGGCGTGGGCAAGACCGAGGTCGCAAAGGCGCTGGCGACGGCCCGCGCCACGCGGCTCATCCGCCTGCAATGCTACGAGGGGCTCGACGCGGCGCACGCCATCTACGAGTGGAACTACCAGCGCCAGCTTCTCGCCATCCGCGCCGCCGCCGAGGGCGGCGAGACGGGCCGGCAGGTGGAGGAGCGGGTGTTTTCCGAGGACTACCTGCTCGCCCGGCCGCTGTTGCAGGCCATTCGGCAGGAGGAGCCGCCGGTGCTGTTGATCGACGAGATCGACCGGGCCGACGAGGAATTCGAGGCCTACCTGCTCGAGGTGCTGTCGGACTACCAGATCACCATCCCCGAGCTCGGCACGATAGAGGCCACGAGCCGCCCCATCGTGATCCTCACCGCCAACGGCACGCGCGATCTGTCCGACGCGCTGCGGCGGCGCTGCATGTATGCTTGGGTCGGCTACCCCGACCGCGCGACCGAGATCGCCATCCTCGCCGCCCGTTGCCCCCAGGTCGAGGAGCGGCTCGCCGCGCAGATCGTGGGCTTCGTGCAGGCGCTGCGGCGCGAGAACCTCGACAAGGTGCCCGGCGTGGCCGAGACGCTGGATTTCGCCGCCGCGCTCGCGGGGCTCGGCGTGAACGACCTGACCGACGATCCGGGCGTGCTGCAGGCCGCCCTCGCCACGCTGCTCAAGACGCGGGCCGACCGCGCCAACATGACGACCGAAGTCGCGCAGCGCCTCGCGGGGAAGGCAGCATGAGCCGCGTCACCCGCTTCGCCGGGCGCGACCCGGGGCCGGCCGCGCGCGTGGCAGGCTTCCTCGCCCATTGCCGCGAGAACGGGCTGCGCCTCGGCGTGTCGGAAACCGAGACGGCGATGCGCGCCCTCACCTGCGTCGAGTCGGCCGACCCCGCGCAGGCCCGCGCCGCCTTGAAGGCCGTCTGCACCGGCTGCGCCGACGAGGCCCGCCGCTTCGACGCGCTGTTCGACGCCTACTGGATGAACGGCGGCCGGGTGGTGACGCGCGCCACGCCCACTGCCCGCACGCCCACGAAAGCGATGCGCAGCACCGCCGAGGCCAGGGGGCCGCAGGCCGAAGGCGCGGGCAGGCAGGACAGCCCCGACACAGACGGCGAGGGCGAGGCCGAGGGCGGCGGCGAGGGGCGCCTGCTGGCCGTGCGCGGCGAAAGCCTCGCCCGCCGCGACCTGCGCGAGCTGGTCTCGCGCGACGACATCGCCGAGGCCGAACGCGTTGCCGAGCGGCTGGGCCGGGCGCTGCGCGACCGCCGCTCGCGCCGCCGCCGCGCGGCCAAGCGGGGGGCAGAGATCGACTTTCGCCGTCTCGTGCGCCGCTCGCTCGCCAGCGGCGGCGAGCCGATCCATCTGCCGCGCAAGGCCCGCCCCGATCGGCCGGTGCGGATCGCGGCGCTGACCGACGTGTCGGGCTCGATGAATGTCTACGCCCGCCCCTTCCTCGCCTTCCTCGCCGGCCTGGTGCGGGGCGACCCCGCGGCCGACGCCTACCTCTTCCACACGCGCCTCGTGCGCATCACCGAGGCCCTGCGCGACCCCGACCGCCTGCGTGCGCTCAACAGGATGAGCCTCTTGGCCGAGGGCTTCGGCGGCGGCTCGCGCATCGGGGCGTGCCTCGAGCGGTTCGCGCGCGGCTACGCGCCGGCCTTCGTCGACGGGCGCACGGTCGTGTTCATCCTGTCCGACGGCTACGACAGCGAGGGGACGGGGGCGATCGGCCCCGCCCTTGCCCGCCTCAGGCGCCGCGGCTGTCGGATCGTCTGGGTCAACCCGCTGAAGGGCTGGGCCGATCACGGCGCCATCGCCGCCGGAATGGCCGAGGCGCGCCCGCATCTCGATGCCGTCCACGCCGTCAACACGCTGGCCGGCCTCGCCGCGCTGGAAGGGGAGCTTGCCCGCCTGTGAAACCCGCCGCCGTCACGGTCGAACGGATCGACGCGCTGGCCCGCGAGATGCGGGCGCAGGGCACCCCCTTCGCCACCGCCACCATCGTGCGGACGATGGACAGCACCGCGGCCAGCGCCGGCGCCCGCGCGCTGCTGACCGCCCAGGGAGAGCTGATCGAGGGCTGGGTGGGCGGCGGCTGCGTGCGGGCCGCGCTCGGCCGGGCGGCCCGCGCGGCCGTGGCGCGGGGCGAGCCGGTGCTGGTGGCGCTGCGCCCCGACGACCGGCTGGCCGCCGAGGGGGCCGAGCCCTGCGAGGTGCGCGACGGCATGATCTACGAGCGCAACGGCTGCGCCTCGAAGGGCTCGATGGACGTCTTCGTCGAGCCGGTCGTGCCGCTGCCCGATCTCGTCGTGATGGGCGACGGGCCGGTGGCGCAGGCGCTGCGGGCACTCGCCCGCGCGTTCGATTTTCGCCTGACCGACCGGCTCGGTGGGGCGGCGCGGGAGCGCTACGTCGTGGTGGCGACGCAGGGCAAGGGCGATGCGAAGGCGCTGGCCGAGGCGGTGGGCGCGGGCGCGGCGCATGTCGCCTTCGTGGGGAGCCGGCGCAAGGCGGCGTCGCTGCGCGACAAGCTGGCGGGGCAGGGGGTGGAGCGCGCGGCGCTCGACGCCGTCGCCGCGCCCGCGGGCCTCGACATCGGCGCCGCGACGCCCGACGAGATCGCCCTGTCGATCCTGGCCGAGATTGTTCAGGCGCGCCGCAAGGGGGCGCAATGAGCGTCGCCGCCGTGGTGCTCGCCGCCGGCCTCTCGACCCGCTTCGGCGCCGCGAACAAGCTGCTCGCCGAGTTGGGCGGCCGCCCGCTCCTGCGGCGCCCGCTCGACGCGGTGCTCGGCGTGACGACCGCGCCACCCCTCGTCGTGCTCGGCCATCAGGCCGAGGCGGTTCGCGCGCGCCTCGCCGGCCTGGCGGTCGACCTCGCCACCAATCCCGACGTCGCCGAGGGGCAGCAGTGCAGCGTCGCGTTCGGCCTCGCCCGCGCGCCCGACGCCGATCTGACGCTCGTCGTGCCGGGCGACCTCGCGCTTCTGACGGCCCCAGCGCTGGAAACCCTGCTCGCTGCTGCCCGCACCGCGCTGCCAGGACGCATCACGGTGCCGATGCGGGGCGAGGCACGGGGCAACCCAGTCGTGCTGTCGCGGCAGGCGCGGGCGGCGGTGCTTGCCGGCGGGCCGCGCCTCGGCTGCGCCGGCTTTACCCGGCGCCATCCCGGCCTCGTGCACCGCTTCGAGAGCGACACGCCCGCCTTCTTCGCGGATGTCGACACCGCCGAAGACCTCGCGCGGCTCCGCGACGAGATGGCCGACGCCGGCCGGTGACGCCGGGGCGCGCGACCGCTAACACTGGACAGGGACGGAAGAGAAAGGAAACGCCATGGATCTCGCCGAGGAAGTCGTCATCGAGGCCCCGCGCGACGAAGTGTACGCGCGGCTCAACGACGTTGAGGTGCTGCGCCAGTGCATCCCCGGATGCGAGGAGCTGGAACGCAACGACGAGGGTGCGCTGGTGGCCAAGGTCACGCTCAAGATCGGCCCCGTGAAGGCGCGCTTCGCGGGCATCGTGCATCTCGACCCGAGCGGCGCGCCCGAGCATTTCACCCTCAGCGGGCAGGGCAACGGGGGCGCGGCGGGTTTCGCCAAGGGCGGTGCCGACGTGACGCTGGCCGAGGATGGGCCGGAGCGCACGATCCTCGCCTACAAGGCCCATGTCGAGATCGGCGGCAAGCTCGCCCAGCTCGGCAGCCGGCTGGTCGCGAGCACCGCCAAGAAGCTGTCGGCCAAGTTCTTCGCCTGCTTCGCCGAAACGTTCCAGCCGCAGGACGAGGGCGCCGAGGCCGACGCCGGGACCGCCTGAGGGGCGCGCGGCCACACTACCGGCCCGACGAAAAAGGCCGTCGGCCGCGCCCCGAAGGGCGTGGCCGGCGGCCTTCGTTCCGGAGGCCCCTCAATACCGGTAGTGGTCGGGCTTGAAGGGGCCCTGGGGGGTCACGCCGATGTAGTCGGCCTGGTCGGGGGCGAGTTCGGTGAGCTTGACGCCGATGCGGCCCAGGTGGAGGCGGGCGACCTTCTCGTCGAGGTGCTTGGGCAGGACGTGGACGGCGTTGTCGTACTGCTCTGCCTTCGTCCAGAGCTCGATCTGGGCGAGC
>LJNT01000044.1:13972-38813 GCA_001314685.1 Rhodobacteraceae bacterium HLUCCA09 | reverse complement strand
CCTCCGGTCGGATGCTGCTGGAACGGGTGGTCGGATGTTCGTGGAAACCCTGGTCGGATGTTCATGGAATCTGCGGTCGGATGTCCGTGGTGCGCGCAGGCACTCCCGAAGCACGGGCGCGACCCGCGGCAATCGGACTTCGCAGAAGGATGATTTCGATGCACATGATCTATCTGCACCTGAAGCGGAAGAGACGGACACGCTGGCTGTTCGACGCCCCGATGCTGCCGGTGGCCGACCCCTCGGCTCTTCCGCGGCGCATCTTTCTCTTTTGGGACAAGGGTTCGATGCCGCGCCAGAGCCCTGTCCGGCCTGCCTCGACAGTTGGCGGCGGCTGAACCCCGGATGGGAGGTGATCACGCTCGACGCCAGCGCGGCCGAGGCCGTGATCCGCCGCGACCGCTACCCTCCGGACCTTACGACCAATAAATATTCAAACTTTCTGCGGGGTCACCTCCTGGCCGAACAGGGCGGCGTCTGGGCCGACGCGACGCTGCTGTGCCTCAAGCCTCTGGATGGCTGGTTGCCCCAGATCTTCGCCCAGACCGACTTCTTCGCCTTCGCCCGGCCGGGCGCCGACCGGATGTTGTCGAACTGGTTCCTCGCCGCTGCGCCCGGTGCGCCTGCGATGAAGGCATGGACGGACCATTCGGAACGGCTTCTGAAGACGCATCCCGGCTCGGAGAAGCCGTATTTCTGGTTCCACTACACGTTCGAATACCTTTACCGGCGGTCGCCGTCGATGCGGCGGGCCTGGGCGGCTGTCCCTCAGATCTCGGCCGACCCGCTCCACCGGCTGCAACGCTGCCTCGCGCGCGGCACCTTTTCCGAGGCCGATTGGGCGACCATTCTCGCGTCCCCGGTTCAGAAGCTGACCTACAAGAAGCCGCGGGTGCCCGCCGGTCTGGCCGATGCGCTACGCGAACTCGAGCGAAGGCGCTCGGCCGATCCGCCTCAATAGCCTCCGCCGTCCTGCCAGGGCTGCACGAGATTGCCGAAGCGGGTGAACTGGCCCTCGAACGACAGCTCCACCGTGCCGATCGGACCGTGGCGCTGCTTGCCGATGATCACCTCGGCCTTGCCGTGGGCGCGCTCCATCCGGTTCTGCCACTCGGCGAGCTTCTCGAGATTGTCGTCGGCCGGCTTCTCGCGCTCGACGTAGTATTCGTGGCGGTAGACGAACATCACGACATCTGCGTCCTGCTCGATCGAACCCGATTCGCGCAGGTCAGACAGCTGCGGGCGCTTGTCCTCGCGGCTCTCCACCTGCCGCGAGAGCTGCGAGAGGGCGACGACGGGGATGTCGAGCTCCTTGGCGATGGCCTTGAGGCCCTGGGTGATCTCTGAGACCTCGTTGACCCGGCTTTCCCTGGCGCTGCCGGGGCGGACGAGTTGCAGGTAGTCGACGAACAGCACGTCGAGCCCGTGGGTGCGCTTGAGCCGCCGCGCGCGGGCGGCGAGCTGACCGATGGGAAGCGCGGGCGTGTCGTCGATGTAGAGCGGGCAGGATTCGAGCGCCTTGGCGGCCTCGACGAAGCGGCGGAACTCCTCCTCGCTCATGTCGCCGCGGCGGATCTTCTCCGAGGGCACCTCGGCGGCCTCCGACAGCACGCGCGCGGCGAGCTGCTCGGCCGACATCTCGAGCGAGTAGAAGCCGACGACACCGCCCGAAACCGCGCCCTCGGCCCCGTCGGGCTTCATCCCCTTGCGGTATGCGCGGGCGATGTTGAAGGCGATGTTGGTGGCCAGCGACGTCTTGCCCATCGAGGGGCGGCCGGCGAGGATCAGCAGATCGGACTGGTGCAGACCGCCGAGCTTGCGGTCGAGATCGGCAAGGCCGGTGGAGAGGCCGGCGAGGCCGCCTTCCCGCTGGTAGGCGGCGTTGGCGACGTGCACCGCGTCGGTCACCGCGCGCAGGAACGACTGGAAGCCGCTCTCGGTCCGGCCCTCCCCGGCCAGCTTGTAGAGCGCGGTCTCGGCCTCGACGATCTGCTCCTTAGGCTCCGAGGCGACATCGACGCGGGCGGCCTTGTCGGAGATCTCGCGCCCCAGGGCCATCAGCGCGCGGCGGATCGCGAGATCGCAGACGATCTGGGCGTAGTCGCGGGCGGCGAAGCTGGCGATGGCCTGGCCGGCGAGGCGGGCGAGGTAGGCCGGCCCGCCCAGCTCGGCCAGCCCCTCGTCGCGCTCCATGTAGGTCTTGAGCGTGACCGGCGTCGCCGGCCGGTTCTGCTGGATGCGGGCCGTGCAGATCTCGAAGATCCGGGCGTGGACCGGGTCGAAGAAGTGCTCGGGCTGCACGACGCCCGAGACGCGGTCGAACAGGTCGTTGTTCGTGAGGATCGCGCCGAGGAGCTGCTGCTCGGCCTCGATGTTGTGGGGGAGGGCGCCGGTTTCTCCGGCCTGTCCCTCCCCCCCGCTGCTCGGGCTCGCCCTGTTTTCCGGCGCGGGGGCGCGCGCCCCGCTGCCGCCTCTGCCCGGGCCGTCCTCGCCCCCCTCGGGCCCGGCGGACGGCAGGCCTGCCTGATCGTTCATGCTCGCTCCCCGCGGCCCCCGGCTCCAAGCTTTCGCTCCCGGCGCCGTGGGTGCGGCGGGCGAAGCGGGCGGAGGGCGTTCTCTTGAGCCGAGTCCCATACGCCGATGGCGGGCCCCGGGCAAAATGTATAAACTTGTGGATAGCCGGTGGATGGCGTCAGCCTACCAGATCTTGTAGCTTCGCGCGAGGCATCCCCGCGATCTGGGTGACGGAATTGTGACATAGCCGAAATGAGGGGAGCGAGGCAGGCGCCTCCACGGAACGACGCTGCGGCTTGCCGTCGGTCGGTGCTCACTCCTGCACGCGCCAGAGAATCTCCCGACCCGGATCGAAGACGGTCACGGGGCCGTCGCCGGTCTCGAGGCGCGCGGGCCCGGGATGCGGGCCGTCCTTGACGAGGGTCAGAGTCTCCTCGTTGGGGCCGAGGCCGTAGAAGGCGGGGCCGTTGAGCGACGTGAACCCCTCGAGCCGGTCGAGGGCGCCGGCCTCGTCGAAGACCTGGGCGAGGCAGGCCATGGTGACGGGCGCCGAGAAGATGCCGGCGCAGCCGCAGGGCTGGAGCTTGAGCGGATCGACATGGGGCGCGCTGTCGGTGCCGAGGAAGGCGCGGGGGTGGCCCTGCGCCACGAGGTCGACAAGCGCGTCGCGGTGGCGGGCGCGCTTGGCCACGGGCAGGCAGTAGTAATGCGGCCGGATGCCGCCGGCCAGGATGTGGTTGCGGTCGATCATCAGGTGATGGGTCGTCACCGTCGCCGCCAGCGTCTCGTCGCCTTGACGGAGGTAGGCGGCGGCGTCCTCGGTGGTGATGTGCTCCATGATCACCCGCAGGCCGGGCGTGCGGGCGCGCATCGGCTCGAGCACCGTCTCGATGAACACCGCCTCGCGGTCGAAGATGTCGATGTCGGGGTCGGTCACCTCGCCGTGGACGCAGAGCGGCACGCCCGCCTCGGCCATCGCGTCGAGCACGGGTTGCACCCTGGCGATGTCGCGCACGCCCGAGGCGGAATTGGTCGTGGCGCCCGCCGGATAGAGCTTGACGGCGGTAATCGTGCCGTCGCGGTGGGCGGCGACCACGTCGGCCGGATCCGTCTCTTCGGTCAGATAGAGCGTCATGAGCGGGGTGAAGCCGCTTGCCGGCGGTAGGGCCGCCTCGATCCGGGCGCGATAGGCGCGGGCATCGGCGCCGGTCACCACGGGCGGCACGAGGTTGGGCATGACGATGGCGCGGGCGAAGTGGCGCGCGCTCTCGGGGGCGACGGCGGCCAGCACCGCCCCGTCGCGCAGGTGCAGGTGCCAGTCGTCGGGGCGGCGGATCACGAGGCGGTCGGTCATGCGGGGGCGATAGCCGCCCGGCCTTGGCTTGACCAGCGCCCGCGGCGCCGCAGGAGGGGGGGCGGGGCGCCCAATTATCGGGCAGAGCCGGCCCATGCCGGCCCCGAATGCGTAGCGCGGCGTCATGCTGCGTTGCAGCATGACCGGGAATCTGTCATGAGCGATGCTGAAAGGCCGAAGATGTTCGACACCTCCGACCGCACCGCGTCCAGCCCCGGCACGTCGCGCCCCGCTCTCCAGCGGGCGCGGGGCGTGGCGTTGGCGGCTTTGTCGCTCCGCCGCGGGCGCACACGTCTCGACGGGCTGCGCCAGCAGGGCTGCGCCAAGGCGTTCCTGCCGCGCGAGTCGGGCGACCCCGAGATCGTGTTTCTCAACACCTCGGGCGGCCTGACCGGGGGCGATCGCCTTTCCTACGCGCTGACGCTGGGTGAGGGGGCGCGCGTCACCGCCACCACCCAGACCGCAGAACGCGCCTATACCGCGCCCGGGGCCGAGGCGCCCGCCCGGATCGACGTGCGGCTCGAGGCGGGGGCAGGGGCGCGGCTCGACTGGCTGCCGCAGGAGACGATCCTCTATGACGGCGCGGCGCTGGAGCGCCAGACCGGGATCGCCCTTGGCCGCGATGCCGAGTTGCTCATGTGCGAGACGCTGGTGCTCGGCCGCGCCGCGATGGGCGAGAACGTGCGCCGCTTGCGCCTGTTCGACCGCCGGTCGGTGACCCGCGACGGTCGGCCCGTGCTGGTCGACGCGGTGGAACTGACCGACGGTAGCCTCACCGCCGGCGCCGAGGAGGCGGGGCTGGCCGGCGCCCGCGCCGTCGCCCTCGTCGCCCTCATCGCCCCCGGTGCGGAAGACGCCACGCAGGCCCTGCGCGCGCTGCCCCTGCCAGAAGGCGTGCGCGGCGCCGTCTCGGGCTGGGACGGAAAGTGCGTGATGCGCCTGATGGCCGGCGATTCGTGGCCGCTGCGGCTGGCGCTCGCCGCCACCCTGCGGCATCTTCGGGCGCGGCGCGGCGAGCCGCCCGCGCTGCCCCGTGTCTGGCAGATCTGAGGAGCGCCCATGAACCTCACCCCCCGCGAAAAGGACAAGCTGCTGGTGTCGATGGCCGCGATGGTGGCGCGCCGCCGCCTCGAGCGCGGCGTCAGGCTGAACCATCCCGAGGCGATCGCGCTGATCACCGACACGGTGGTCGAGGGCGCCCGCGACGGCCGCCCGGTCGCCGACCTGATGGAGGCTGCTGCCCACGTGATCACCGCCGAGCAGTGCATGGAGGGGGTGGCCGAGATGATCCACGAGGTGCAGGTCGAGGCGACCTTCCCCGATGGAACCAAGCTGGTAACGGTGCATCACCCGATCAGATGAGCGATGCCGCCCTCCTCCTCCGCGCGGCCGATTGCGCCGCCCGCGCCCATGCCGGGCAGACCCGCAAGGGCGGGGCGGTTCCGTACGTCAACCACGTGATCGAGGTCGCGCGGCTGGTGGCGGAGGACGGGCGCGAGGCCGAGACGGTGGCCGCGGCGCTGCTGCACGACGTGGTCGAGGATACGCAGACGACGCTCGCCGAGCTGGAGCGCGCGTTCGGCACCGACGTCGCGGCGCTGGTCGGCCACCTGACCGACGCGCCCGAATGGGAGGCGCTGCCGCGCCCCGAGCGCAAGCGGCGCCAGGCCGCCCACATCGCCGAGGCCCCGGCCGAGGCGCGGGCGATCAAGATCGCCGACCAGACGTCGAACGTGCGCGACGTGGGCCGCCTGCCGCGGGGCTGGGCGCCGGTCGAGGCCGAGGCCTACGTCGCCGAGACGGGTCCGGTGGTCGACGCCTGCCGCGACGCCGCGCCCCGCCTCGCCGCTCTGTATGACGCGGCGGTGCGCGAGGCGCGGGCGGGCCTGGCCGCGGCGCGGGGAGGGCGGACATGCTCCTGAGCCTGCTCATCGGGGCCGCAGCGGGCTGGGCGCTGGTGCGCGCCGAGCCGGTGCTCGCACGCCTGATCGCCGCCGCGCTCAAGGCCGAGGTGGCGCTCGATCCGCGCGACTTCCGCGTGCTGACCCTGCTCGCGCTGCTCGCGCTCGCGGCGCTGGTGATCGCGGCCTCGGGGGTCGACTCGTCGCTCTTCGCCGCCGTGCTCGGGGCGGCCCTCGGCCATTTCGGGCCCGACCTCTACCGGTTCCTGCGCGATCCCGACGCCGTGCCCGACGAGTCCCGCTGGGACGGGCGCATGCGCGAGCCCGGCGCGCGCCGGGTGCACCGGGCGCATTCGCCCGAGGCGTCCGACGAGGCCGACCCCGATGCCGAGACGCTGCGCGCCGTCTCGGCCGAGCTCGAGGGCGGAGAGGTGTCCCCCGCACCCCCGCCGGGACAGACAGACCACGAGGAGCCCCGCCGATGATTCCCGGAGAGATCGTGACGCCCGAGGGCGAGATCACCCTGAACGCGGGGCGCGACCCCGTCACGCTGATCGTCGAGAACACGGGCGACCGTCCGGTTCAGGTGGGCAGCCACTACCATTTCGCCGAGACCAACGCCGCGCTTCGCTTCGACCGCGACTCGGCCCGTGGCATGCGGCTCGACATCGCCGCGGGCACGGCCGTGCGCTTCGAGCCTGGGCAGACCCGCGAGGTGCGGCTGGTGCCCTATGCCGGGGCACGGCGGGTCGTCGGCTTCAACGCGGCCGTCATGGGGGACCTGTGAGGCAGGGCGGCCAACCCCGAGGGCCGGGCCGAGTGCCTTGCCCATGTCAGAACGACAGGAGACCTTGATGACACCTTTCACCACCCCGCTCGAGATGTTCAGCGCGGGCGTAGCCCTCTGGAGCCGCCATGCAGCGATGCAGGCCGATATGATGCGGATGGGCCTGACCGTGGCGCAGACCATCGGCCACGGCATGACACTGCCCGCGATGATGGCGATGGAGATGGTGCCGCCGCCCGGCGTGGCGCGGCCGAAGTCCGCGACGCCCGGCAAAGGCGCCACCGTGCAGGCGCTGCGCCCCGCCGGTCAGGCGACGGCCCGCAAGGCGCCCCCGCGGACGGCAGCGCCGAAGGCGGCAGCGCCGAAGGCGGAGCCGGAAGCGGCGCCCACGCCCGCGGCGAAGCAGCACGCGCCCGCGACGCCCAAGGCCGCAAAGTCCGGCGCCGCCGAGCCCGATACCGCCAAGACCACCTCCGCCAAGACCACCCCTGCCAAGGCCGGACCGGCCAAGGCGGAGCCGGCGAAGGCTCCGGCCGGGCCCGCGGCCAAGGCCAAGCCCGCGACGAAGCCCGCCGCCCGCAAGGCGTCTGGCACCCGCGCCACTCGGGCCAAGGCGCCCGCGGCCAAGTCGACGACGCCCACCGCGGCGAACGGGTCGGCAAGCCCGTCGGGCGAGGGCACGTCGGGTGCGGGCACGGCGGGTGCGGGCAAGGCGCCCAAGGCCTCGTCGGCGACAGCGGCTGCCACGGTGAAGAAGGAGCCGGAGGGCTCCGCGTCCACCGCCGCCCAGCCCACCGCCGCCCAGCCTACCGCTGCCGAGCGCAGCGCCGCCAAGCGCGCCCGCCGCGCTCCCTCGGCGCCCAAGCCCATGCCGGAGCCCGCGCCGCGCGCCGCCGAGGCCCCGGAGGCGACCCGGGAGGCAAAGGCGTCGCTTTCCCCGCCCCTTCCCCCGTCCGGGGCGAAGGGTGGCGAATGAGCCGGGCCGCGCCCGCGCTGCACCAGCCCCTTGCGCTTTTCGGCGCAGGGGCTACCTTTGAATTTCACCAGCAGATTACGGGAGATCCGCCTCATGCCGGCGCGCAGCCTGATCGAACGGCTCATCGAGCTTCTGGCCCCCAAGCCGCAGCCACAGCCCATCCCCATCCGCGTCGACCAGAACCGGCGGCGCTGACGCCCCGGCCGCCGGTCGCGGCCGCCAGCCTCTCCGTGGAGGGCGCGCCTTGAGCCGCGTCCCCGGTCACCTCCCGCTTTCGGCCTACGCCACTGCGCTCGAGGCGGCGTTCCTGATGCAGGAAGCCGCCTCGGTCTTGGCGCTTCGGGTCGCCGCGCTGTCGGGCCTGCGCCCGCTCGTCCCGGGGGAAGCTCTGCGCATGGTCGCCGAGAAGCCTCCCGCCTTCGCAGCCTCCGCCCATGCCGCGCTCGACGCCGCCCTTCGCGGGCGCCGCGCCGACGAGGTGATGGCCGCTGCCTTGCGCCCGCTGCGGCGCGAGGCACGGGCGAATGTCGCGCGCCTTTCCCGCACCCCCTGACACGACCCGACCAGCCGAGGGACAGCCCATGCCTGCCACGATCTCCCGCGACACCTACGCCGCGATGTTCGGCCCCACCACGGGCGACAAGGTGCGCCTCGCCGATACCGAGCTGTGGATCGAGGTGGAGGACGACCGGACCGTCTACGGCGAGGAGGTCAAGTTCGGCGGGGGCAAGGTGATCCGCGACGGGATGGGTCAGAGCCAGGCGACCCGCGCCGAGGGCGCCGTCGACACGGTCATCACCAACGCGCTGATCGTCGACGTGACCGGCATCTACAAGGCCGACGTGGGCCTGAAGGACGGCAGGATCGAGACCATCGGCAAGGCCGGCAACCCCGACACCCAGCCCGCCGTCGATATCGTGATCGGCCCGGGGACGGAGGTGATCGCAGGCGAGGGCAAGATCCTGACGGCGGGCGGGTTCGACGCGCATATCCACTGGATCTGCCCCCAGCAGATCGACGACGCGCTGCATTCGGGGCTCACGACCATGCTCGGCGGCGGCACCGGCCCGGCCCATGGCACGCTGGCGACCACCTGCACGCCGGGGCCCTGGCATATCGGACGGATGCTGCAGGCGACCGACGGCGTGCCGATGAACGTCGCCTTCGCCGGCAAGGGCAACGCCTCGCGCCCCGACGCGCTGCGCGAGATGGTCGAGGCCGGGGCCTGCGCGCTGAAACTGCACGAGGACTGGGGCACGACGCCGGCCGCCATCGACTGTTGCCTGTCGGTCGCCGACGCGATGGACGTGCAGGTGATGATCCACACCGACACGCTCAACGAGAGCGGCTTCGTCGAGAACACGATCAAGGCCATCGGCGGGCGCACCATCCACGCCTTCCACACCGAGGGGGCAGGGGGCGGGCACGCGCCGGACATCATCAAGGTCTGCGGGCTGCCCAACGTGCTGCCCTCGTCGACCAACCCCACGCGCCCCTACACCGTGAACACGCTCGAAGAGCATCTCGACATGCTCATGGTCTGCCACCACCTCGACAAGTCGATCCCCGAGGACGTGGCCTTTGCCGAGAGCCGCATCCGCAAGGAGACGATCGCGGCCGAGGATATCCTGCACGACATGGGCGCCTTCTCGATCATCGCCTCTGACAGCCAGGCGATGGGCCGGGTGGGCGAAGTCATCACCCGCACCTGGCAGACCGCCCACAAGATGAAGGTGCAGCGCGGCCGGCTGCACGAGGAGACGGGCGACAACGACAACATGCGCGTGCGCCGCTACATCGCCAAGTACACGATCAATCCGGCCATCGCCCACGGCATCGGGGCGCATATCGGCACGGTGGAGGCGGGCAAGCGCGCCGACCTCGTGCTGTGGAGCCCGGCGATGTTCGGCGCCAAGCCCGAGATGGTGCTGATCGGCGGCTCGATCGTGCTGGCGCAGATGGGCGACCCCAACGCCTCGATCCCCACGCCGCAGCCGGTCTATTCGCGCCTGATGTTCGGCGCGATGGGCCGCGCGGTGGAGCGCTCGGCCGTGACCTTCGTCTCGAAGGCGGCGCAGGCGCGCGGTGTGGGCGAGGCGCTGGGGCTGGCGCGCGACACGCTGGCGGTCGAGGACATTCGCGGCGTGACCAAGGCCGACATGGCCATGAACACGCTCTGCCCCGAGATCGAGGTGAACCCCGAGACCTACGAGGTGCGGGCCGACGGCGCGCTGCTCACCTGCGAGCCCGCGTCCGAGCTGCCCCTGGCGCAACGGTATTTCCTGTTCTGACCGGTGGTCGGGGCGACGCAGCCTGGGCACGTTTCAGCACGAAGAAGGGACGGCGACGGGTCTCGGCCTGCTCTGCATGGCCGGGCCGCCCTGCCATGCGCCGGATGCAGGGCCGGCTTGCCGGAGCGGATGTTGTGCTGCACTGCAGCAAGACGTAGCTGACGGGGCGACACTGGTTGAGAAAGGATCGCCCCCCATGGCCACGCTGACCGCCAACCGCCCCGTCGCACGCCCCGTGCAGCACTCGGCTTTCGCCCCGTTTCGTGCGCTCGGCCGCTTCATCGTGTTGTTCCGTGGCGCCGGCCTCGCGGCCGCCGACGTCGAGAGCCTGTCGCGCCTGTCGGACGAGGCCCTCGCCACGCGCGGCCTCTCGCGCAGCGGGATCGTGCCCCACGCAATGCGCCACCTCGACGTCTGAGGCCCTTTCCATGCCGCGGTGCGGCGGCTAGGCTCACGCCCGCTTGACAGGAGCCTGCCATGACCGATCTGCCCCGCGCCCATGCGCTCCGCCGTGCGGGTGGCACCGATGCGGACGATACCGTCTCGCTCGACTATGAAGGGCGCTTCGTGCGCCGAAAGCGGCTGGTCAGCGACACGGGCCAGCCCTTCCTCGTGGATCTGGCGGAAGTGACGTCGCTCGACGACGGCGACGCGCTGGAACTGACCGATGGCAGGGTGGTGGGCATCCGCGCCGCCCCCGAGGCGTTGCTCGCCGTCACGGGCCCCTCGCTCGCCCGTCTCGCCTGGCATGTCGGCAACCGTCACACGCCCTGCCGGATCGAGGCCGAGCGGCTGCTGATCCGCGACGACCATGTGCTCGCCGACATGCTCCGACGGCTGGGCGCCGAGGTGACGCCCCTCACCGCGCCCTTCCAGCCCGAGGGCGGCGCCTACGGCCACGGCCGCACGCTCGGCCATGCGCACGGGCACGACGAGGCGCACGGGCACGACCATGACCACTGAGACGGGCGAGGCGGGCCTGCTCGCGCTCGCGCAGTGGCTCTCGCCGGCCTTTCCCCTTGGCAGCTTCGCCTATTCCCACGGCCTCGAGACGGCGGTCGCCGAGGGCCGTGTGACCTCGGCCGCCGCGCTCGAGTCGTGGCTCCGCCACCTCCTGCGCTTCGGGTCGGGCCGGGCCGACGCGGTGCTGCTGCACGCTGCCCTGCGCGGCGACGACGCCGATGGGCTGGCCGACCTCGCCCGCGCCCTCGCACCCTCCGCCGAGCGCCTGCGCGAGACCGAGGAGCAGGGCGCCGCGCTGGCCCGCACCGTCAACGCGCTCACCGTCGACGCGCTCAGCGGCCAGGCCGAGCCCGCCCGTCCGCTGCCCGTCGCGCTCGGCGTGGCGGCCCGTCGGCTCGACTTGCCGCCGGTCAGGATCGTGGCGCTTTACCTGCACTCCTTCGCGTCCAACCTCACCTCCTGCGCCACCCGCTTCGTGCCGCTCGGCCAGACCGAGGCGCAGGGCGCGCTGGCGCGCCTCGCCCCCGACATCGCGGCCACCGCCGCCGAGACCGAGGGGGCAGACCCCGCGCGCATCGCCTCTTCCGCCTTCGGCGCCGACCTCGCGGCGATGGCGCACGAGACGCTTCCCGTCCGCATATTCAAGACATGAGGTGCCCATGACCTCTCCCCACGGCCCCCTGCGCGTCGGCATCGGCGGCCCTGTCGGCGCCGGCAAGACCACGCTGACCGAGGCTCTCTGCCGCGCGCTCGCCCCGAAGCATTCGATGGCCGTCGTGACCAACGACATCTACACGAGCGAGGACGCCGAGTTCCTGATGCGCGCGCAGGTTCTGCCGCTCGAGCGCATCCGCGGCGTCGAGACGGGCGGCTGCCCGCACACCGCGATCCGCGAGGACGCCTCGATCAACCTCGCCGCAATAGACCAGCTCACCAGCGACATCCCCGACCTGGCGCTCGTGCTGATCGAGAGCGGCGGCGACAACCTCGCCGCCACGTTCAGCCCCGAACTGGCCGACCTGACGCTCTACGTGATCGACACTGCCGCCGGGCAGGACATTCCGCGCAAGCGCGGCCCCGGCCTCGCAAGATCCGACCTTCTCGTGGTCAACAAGGTCGACCTCGCCCCCCATGTCGGCGTCGACCGCGACCGCCTCGAGGCCGACACGGCGGCGGCCCGCGCCGGGCGTCCCTATGTCATGGCGAGCCTGCGCGACGGCACCGGCGTGGCCGAGATCGCCGCCTTCATCGAGCGCGAGGGCGGGTTGGCCTGACGGAATCGCCCGTGCCGGCCCTGCGCCCTCCGGCCGCTCTGGGGGCATCGCGGTGCTCTGCGAAAAGGCGTATGCACGGGGCGGTCAGTTTGCCCCATCGCGTCCACCGCCGGCCGCGATAGATGCGGAGTCATGGCCACCGAGTTTCTCGCCTCCGCTGCGCGCGATGCGTTCCGCGACCACCTCGCCCGACACCGCAGCGTGACCGAGGCGCTCGCCGATTGGTGTCACGCGCGCGGGATCGGGTCCGGGCCGATCCGGGCGGAGCGTCTTGCCCCCGGGGCGGGCGCGGGAGTGCCGGCGGCGCTGTCCGTGCGGCCGGGCGAGGCTCTCGTGCGGCGACGGGTGCGGCTGATGCGGGGCGCGGTTGCGCTCGCCGAGGCGGACAACCTCTACCTGCCGGGCCGGTTGCCGGCGGGCGTGGCGCATGCCCTCGACGAGACCGACACGCCCTTCTTCACGCTCCTCGCCGCCCACGGTTTCGCCCGCGACCCGCTCGCGCCCCCGCGCGACGCGGCCGGCGGCGCGCTCGAGACGGTGGCGGTGGTGACGATCGGCGGCCGCCCCGTCTCGCATGTGCGCGAGCGCTTCGCGCCGGCGCTCTGGCGCTGAGAGCGGCGCCTCCGCCCTTGCCCTCCCCCCCGCGCTTGCCGCATCCTGCAGGCGGGAGGATCAGCCATGTCGGAGATGCCGCAGGGAGCGGGCGCGGCGCAGCCCTCCGCGACCGCCGCCCCCAGCCCCGAGATCATGGAGCTCGACCTCGGCGACCTGCGCCACGCGCTGGCCCGCGGCTGGGCCGACTGGCGGGCGGCGCCGGGCTTCGGCGCGGCCTTCGCCGGCGTCTACGTCGCCGGCGGGCTGATCCTCGCCTTCGTCGCGGGTGGCTTCGTCTTCCAGACGCTGATCCTGGCGCTCGGCTTCCCGCTCTTTGCCCCCTTCGCGGCGGTGGGCCTCTATGAGGTGTCACGCCGGATCGAGGCGGGGCGCCCGCTCGACCTCTACCAGGTCTTCGGCGCGGTCTGGCGCGAGAAGGACCGGCAAATCCCCTGGGCGGGGGCGATCATCGTGATCTATTTCCTGTTCTACTCGTTCCTCGCGCACATGATCTTCGCGCTCTTCATGGGGGCGAGCCCGATGACCAACATCTCGACCTCGTGGGAGGCCTACCTGACGCCGGGCGGCCTGACCATGATCGCGGTCGAGCTCGCCGTGGGTGCCCTGCTCGGGTTCGTGCTGTTCGCGCTGACGGTGTTCTCGCTCCCCTACATGCTTCACAAGGAGGTCGACTTCATTACCGCGATGATCCTGTCGTTCCAGGCGGTGCAGGCGAACCTGCGGGTGATGCTGGTCTGGGCGCTGGCGATCGGCGTGATCGTGGTGGTGGCGATGGCGCCGGCCTTCCTCGGCCTGTTCGTGGCGCTGCCCGTGCTCGGCCATGCGAGCTGGCACCTCTACCGCAGCGCGCTCCGTCACCCCGAGGACGAGACCGAGGCCTCCTGAGAGACGGCATGGCCCGAACCGCGGGCGATGGCGGCGACGCCGGTGCGCGCGACCTCGATCAGCCCCAGCGGGCGCATCAGATCGGCGAAGGCGTCGATCTTCTCCGGCGTGCCGGTGAGTTCGAAGACGAAGCTCTCGAGCGTCGAATCGACCGCGTTGGCGCGGAAGATGTCGGCGAGGCGCAGCGCCTCGACGCGCTTGTCGCCCGTACCGGCCACCTTGAGCAGGGCGAGCTCGCGTTCCACCGCGGGGCCCTCCACCGTGAGGTCCATCACGTCGTGCACCGGCACCATGCGCGACAGCTGCGCCTTGATCTGCTCGATGACGGAGGGCGTGCCGGTAGTGACGATGGTGATGCGCGAGCGCCTGCCGGTATGGTCGACCTCGGCCACCGTCAGGCTCTCGATGTTGTAGCCGCGGCCCGAAAACAGGCCGATCACGCGCGCCAGAACGCCCGCCTCGTTGTCGACCAGCACGGCCAGCGTATGCCGCTCCTCGGCCTGCGCGCGCGGGTCGCGCAGGTCGTAGGCGGAATGCTTCGAGGAGCCTTTCTCGATCTTCAGGGCGGACATGGGCGCTCGTCTCTCGCAACTCTCGGTCGAAGGGCGTCCTAGCACCGGCGCGCGGCCCCCGCACCCCGAAAATTGGCGCCCCGTCCTGTAACGCGACGGGGGCGAGATCATGCGCCCCGCCCCCGTCTTCTTCTTGCTCCAAGTATCCCGGGGGGAGTCGCCGAAGGCGACGGGGGGCTGGCCCCCCGCCCCGGTCGCCGCTAGCGCGGCTCGCTCATCAGGCCGCGGATGATCGCGTAGCAGATCAGCAGCAGCACGATGGTGAAGGGCAGGCCGGTGGAGATCACCATGGCCTGCAGCGCGCCGAGGCCCCCACCGATCAGCAGCGCGATGGCCACGAGCCCCTCGAAGGTGCACCAGAAGACCCGCTGCGGCACCGGCGCGTCGACCTTGCCGCCAGCGGTGATCGTGTCGATCACGAGGGAGCCCGAATCCGACGAGGTGACGAAGAAGACGACCACGAGGATGACCCCGATGGTCGAGGTGATCGCCGCCAGCGGCAGGCTCTCCAGCATGGCGAAGAGCGACAGTTCCGGGGCGTAGGCGTCGATCACGTTGGCCTTGACCGCCGAGGTGTCGGGGTTGGCGATCATGTCGTTGATCGCGGCGCCGCCGAAGACCGCCATCCACAGGATGCAGACGAGCGAGGGGATGATCAGCACGCAGGTGATGAATTCGCGCACCGTGCGGCCGCGGCTGACGCGGGCGATGAACATGCCGACGAACGGCGACCAGCTGATCCACCAGGCCCAGTAGAAGGCCGTCCAGTCCTGGCGATAGCCGTCGTCCTCGCGGCCGAACGGGGTGGACAGCGGCACCACCTCCCGCGCGTAGGCCACGAGGCCCTTGCCGAACTCGGTCAGGATCGAGGCGGCGCCGGCGGCGAAGAGCACGAACAGCAGAAGCAGAAGGGCGAGCCCCATGTTGATCTCAGAGAGCACCTTCACCCCGCCGTCGAGGCCGCGCAGCACCGATATCAGGGCGATGGCCGTGATCGCGACGATCAGGATCACCTGCACGGTGGTGGTGTTCGGCAGGCCGTAGACGTAGTTCATCCCCGCGTTCGCCTGCTGCGCGCCGAAGCCGAGCGAGGTGGCGAGCCCGAAGAGCGTGGCGAAGACCGCGAGCGTGTCGATCACGTGGCCCCACCAGCCCCAGACCCGGTCGCCGAAGATCGGGTAGAAGGCCGATCGGATCGTCAGCGGCAGGCCCTTGTTGTAGGTGAACAGCGCCAGCGCCAGCGCGACGACGGCGTAGATCGCCCACGGGTGCAGAGCCCAGTGATAGGAGGTCGCCGCCAGCGCCATGCGGCGTGCCTCCTCGACATTGGCCTCGATCAGCGCGCCGTCCTCGGCGAACGGGCGCACGGTGCCCAGCGGCTCGTCGCCCCAGGGCGTGGCGAAGTAGTAGGCGGGCTCGAGCACCCCGAAGAACATCAGCCCGATCCCCATGCCCGCGGCGAACAGCATCGCGAACCAGCCGGCGTAGGAATAGTCGGGCGTCGACTCCTTGCCGCCGAGGCGCACCGCCCCCTAGGGGCTGACGATGAGAAGGAGGCAGAAGATGACGAAGAAGTTGGCCGCGCTCAGGAAGAACCAGTCGAAGGTCGAGGTGAGCGCCGGCCGAAGCCAACCGAAGAAGTCGGCCGCCTGCTGGGGCGCGGCCAGCGCGTAGGCCACGAAGGCCACGACCGTCAGGCCCGAGATCATGAAGACCGGGTTGTGGATGTCGAAGCCGAAGGGGCCGACCCGGCCCTCGACGTTGTCCTGGCCGATCTCGTAATCGGTCTCGATCAGGTCGGAATCGCCTTCCGGCGCCGGTATGCCCTGTGGATCCGTTGAGTCTGACATGAGCGTTTCCCTGTAATCCCTCTTGTTTTCCTGTTCTTCCGGCGCTCAGTGGCCTCGGACCAGCAGCACCGAGACATGGGCGTGGCTCGCCAGCTTGCCGCCGTGCGAGGGCCAGTCGAAGGCGTGCGGGTCGTGCGTGCCGGCGACGATCAGATCGGCGCCGATCTCGTCGGCGGTGTCGACGAGCATGTGGTCGATCTCGACCGCCGGGTCATGGGCCGTGATCGGCTTCGACCCGGCCTCGATCCCGTAGGCGCTCGCCTGGCCCCGAGCGAACTCGGAGAGCTTGCGCGCGTATTCCTCGGGCGTGTGCGCGACCTTGCTGGGCTGCACTCCGGTGACGCCGACATAGGTCACCTTCGCTCCGTAGAGCCTGGCGATGTCGGCGCCGGTCTTGAGGGCGCGATCCAGCCGATCCGCATGGGCCAGATCGACGGGAATCATGATGTGGGTATACAAACGTCCCTCCCGCTTGCTTTCTTTGATTTTTGGGCGGGGGCAGAGTGGCGGTGCTGGCGCCCCCGTCAGGCAGCGCGCGCATCCGGTGCAACGCTGACCAGCCAGTTCGGGGCGGGACAGCAGGTCAGGGGTCAGGCAGCGCGCGCATCCGGTGCAACGCTGACCATGCGGGAAGCCTAGCAGGCCGGGCCGAATTGCAAAACCCCGGCGCCACATACAGAAAAACGGCGCCCGGGGGCGCCGTCTTGCTGTCTCGAAGCGTCGATTTCGCGGCTGCGCAGGGCGATCAGACGAGCACGGCGCCCGAGCTGCCGATGGCATCCTCGGTCGAGGCATCGCCGAGCAGCATCTTGTTGTGCGGCTCGCCGCTCGGGATCATCGGGAAGCAGTTCTCGTGCTTCTCCACGAGACAGTCGAAGATCACCGGCCCGTCGTACTCGATCATCTCCATGATCGCGTCGTCGAGGTCCTTGGGGTCTTTCACCATGATGCCCTTGCAGCCGAACGCCTCGGCGAGCTTGACGAAGTCGGGCAGCGCCTCGGACCACGAATGCGAGTAGCGCTCGCCGTGCAGCAGCTCCTGCCACTGGCGCACCATGCCGAGGCGCTCGTTGTTGAGGATGAACTGCTTGACCGGCAGGCGATACTGCACCGCCGTGCCCATCTCCTGCATGTTCATCAGCCACGACGCCTCGCCGGCGACGTTGATGACCAGTGCGTCGGGGTGGGCGATCTGCACGCCGAGCGAGGCGGGCAAGCCGTAGCCCATCGTGCCGAGGCCCCCCGACGTCATCCAGCGGTTCGGCCCGTCGAAGCCGATGAATTGCGCCGCCCACATCTGGTGCTGCCCGACCTCGGTGCAGACGTAGCGGTCGTGCCCGCGGGTGAGCGCCTCGAGCCGTTGCACGGCGTATTGCGGCTTGATCGCGGTGTCGGAGTTCTTGAACGTCAGGCACTCCACCGCCCGCCACTCGCCGATCTGCGCCCACCACTTCGGCAGCGCCTCGCGGTTGGTCTGGCTCCCGCGCGCACGCCAGATGCGCAGCGCCTCCTCCAGCACGTGGGCGATGTCGCCGATGACGGGGAAGTCGGTCTGCACGACCTTGTTGATCGAGGAGGGGTCGATGTCGATATGCGCCTTCCGGCTGTGGGGCGAGAAGTCGGAGATGCGGCCCGTGATCCGGTCGTCGAAGCGGGCGCCCACGTTGATCATCAGGTCGCAGCCGTGCATGGCGAGGTTGGCCTCGTAGAGGCCGTGCATCCCCAGCATCCCCAGCCAGTTCTCTCCGCTGGCGGGGTAGGCGCCGAGGCCCATCAGGGTGGACGTGATGGGAAAGCCCGTCTCGGCCACGAACTCGCGCAGAAGCTGGCTCGCCCGCGGGCCGGAGTTGATGACGCCGCCGCCGGTGTAGAAGACCGGGCGCTCGGCCCTTTCCATCGCCTCGACGAGGCGGGTGATCATCTCGGTGTCGCCCTTCACCCGCGGCTGGTAATGGCCCAGATCCGCCTTCTTCGGCTCGACATAGGTGCCGGTGGCGAACTGCACGTCCTTGGGGATGTCGACGAGCACCGGGCCGGGGCGGCCGTTGGTGGCGACGTGGAACGCCTCGTGGATCGTCTCGGCCAGCCGGTCGGTGTCCTTCACCAGCCAGTTCATCTTGGTGCAGGCCCGCGTGATGCCGACGGTGTCGGCCTCCTGGAAGGCGTCCGAGCCGATCATGAAGGTGGGCACCTGGCCCGTCAGCACCACGAGCGGGATCGAGTCCATCAGCGCGTCGGTGATGCCGGTGACGGTGTTCGTCGCACCCGGGCCGGAGGTGACGAGCACGACGCCCGGCTTGCCGGTCGAGCGGGCATATCCTTCGGCCGCGTGCGCCGCGCCCTGCTCGTGCCGCACGAGGATGTGGCGGATGCCCGCCTCCTGGAAGATCTCGTCGTAAATGGGGAGGACGGCGCCGCCCGGGTAGCCGAATACGACGTCCACGCCCTGATCCCTCAGGGCCTGAACCACCATTCTCGCTCCGGTCATCTGCTTCGCCATCTGTTTCGCTCCGTACCTGGCATCTGCCGTGTTGGGTGTCTGTCGGACAAGAAAAAGCCCCCGATGGCAAGTCGGGGGCGCGCATGGAACCTCGTAAGGGTGTCCGGTCTACCGGCCCATGCACGCGTCTCCTACAATTACCACGAGGCTCGTCATCTTGATCCCTTTCCGAGTGGTGCGAACCTATGCGCGCGAGCCGCCCGGGTCAACGCCGATCTTGCCCGGAAATTGCACCGGCCGCGGCCTGCGCGCAATTCCGTTACCGCCGCACCGTTGACCTGCGTCAACGCGGGGGCGGAGCGACGCGGCGACACTCACGCCCCAGAGACAGGGAAGGCCGCCCATGACCCAGCACCGCGTCACACACCCCGATCGGTACATCGACGTGCCCGAGGCCGTCGGCGTGTTCGACAGCGCCGAGAGCCTGAAGTCGGCGATCTACGATCTGATGATGGCGGGCTTTTCCCGCTACGACATCTCGCTGCTGGGCGGGCGCGAGGCGCTGGAGGAAAGGTTCGGCACGCACTGGTGGACGGCGGCAGAACTCGAGGACGAGCCCGACGCGCCGCGCGCCGCCTTCGTCTCGGAAGAGGCGATCGGAGAACTCGAAGGGGGCATCGTGGGCGGCTTCCTCTTCCTCGGGTCGGCCATCGCCATGACCGTGCTGCTGACGCCGGCGAGCACGCTTCTCGGCTCGATCGCGGCCGTCGCCATCGGTGGCACGCCCGGCGCCGTGATCGGCACGCTGCTCGCCCGGCGGGTCGGGCGCCACCACCGCGACTACTACGCCGAGCAGGTCCGCCACGGCGGCCTGCTGCTCTGGGTGCGCACGTCCACCCACGAGAAGGAGCGCGTCGCCACCCGGATCCTCAAGGCCCATTCGGGGCGCGACGTGCATGTGCACGGCTGGAGCAAGCCCTGACGCCGCGCCCGGCTGCGACATGGGGGCGCGACCGGCCGGAAGGCGCGGCACCGCCTGTCCGGATTTGATCGAAGTCAAGGTTCGCCGCGCCGGCACGCCCTTCAAGTAATGCGGGAGGATCCACGTAACGAGAAGGTAGCCATGACCGTTTTCCGCACCGCCACCGCGCTTGCGCTCACCACGGCGCTTGCCGGCCCGGCCCTTGCGCAGGACGACGACCTGCGCGACTGGGCGTCGGACATGTTCCAGCCGGTGCCGGCCACCGTCCCCGCGCTCGACGACAACATCGTCACGCCGGACAAGGTCGAGCTGGGCAAGGCGTTGTTCTTCGACCCGCGCATGTCCGCCTCGGGCGTGTTCTCCTGCAATTCCTGCCACAACCTCGCCACCGGCGGCGACGACAACATGCCCGTCTCGATCGGCCATGGCTGGCAGACCGGCCCGCGCAACTCGCCTACCGTGCTGAACGCGGTGTTCAACACCGCGCAGTTCTGGGATGGCCGCGCGCCCAACCTCGCCGAGCAGGCCAAGGGCCCGGTTCAGGCGGGCGTCGAGATGGCCAACACCCCCGACAACGTCCTTGCGACTCTCAACTCGATGCCGCAATATGTCGAGTGGTTCGACGCCTCCTTCCCCGGGGAGGACGACCCCGTCACCTTCGACAACTTCGCCAAGGCGGTCGAAGCCTTCCAGGCCACGCTGATCACGCCGTCGCCCTTCGATGCGTGGCTGAACGGCGACGACAACGCGTTGACCGACGAGCAGAAGCGCGGGATGGAGGTGTTCCTCGAGGCCGGCTGCGCGACCTGCCACAACGGCGTCAACCTGGGCGGCAACGGCTATTACCCCTTCGGCCTCGTGGAGCGGCCGGGCGCCGACATCCTGCCCGAGGACGACAAGGGCCGCTTTCAGGTGACGGCGACGGTCGACGACGAATATGTCTTCCGCGCCTCTCCCCTGCGCAACATCGCGCTGACGGCGCCCTACTTCCATTCCGGCAATGTCTGGAGCCTTCAGACCGCCGTCGAGATCATGGCCGAGTCCCAGCTCGGCACCGCGCTGGCGGCCGAGGAAAGCGAGGCGATCACCGCGTTCCTGGAGTCGCTGACCGGCGAGATGCCCGAGGTCGTCTACCCGATCCTGCCGCCCGAGACGGACGCGACGCCCCATCCCAGCGGCGAGGTGATCCCCAACTGATCCGCGCCCCGCGGCGCGTCAAGGCCGCCACGCGCACGGAAGGGCGGGCCGTCCGGCCCGCCCTTTTCGCGTCTCCGCGGTGGGCGCGGGGAGGTGCGCGCGGGGAGGTGCGCGCGGGGAGGGGTGCGCGGGGCAGGGAGATTTTGCCGCAGCGGGCCATGTTCGCCCCGACATGGCGGCAGGCTAGGGTCGGGCGCGAGCGAGAGACAGCGGCACGGCCGAGGCCAGCGGAGACCCCATGACCGTCTTCACCAACGTCCCCCTCGACCAGCTGCGCCCCGGCATGGAGGCCGAGACGCGCCGCGTCTGCCTTGCCGACGATTTCTACGTCTTCGCCAACGCGAGCGGAAACCTGAACCCCCTGCACCTGCCGCGCGAGGATGGCGACGGCGACGGCATCCCCGAGGCGGTCGCGCCCTCGATGTGGGTCGCGGCCCTCATCTCGTCGGTGCTCGGCAACCAGCTGCCGGGGCCGGGCACGCTCTACTGCGCGCAGTCGCTGCGTTTCGTCGGCCGCGCCCATGCCGGCGACGAACTGATCGCCACGGTCACGGTGACGGAGGTCGGCGACGATGGCGTCGTGACGCTCGCCACCCGCGTCTGCCATACCGACGGGACGGTGGTGGTCGAGGGCGAGGCCGAGGTGAAGGCGCCCTTGAAGCCGCAGACCTTCCACGCCGACGACATCCCCGGCCTGACCGTCCAGCGCCACGCCCATTTCGACGCGCTGATCGAGCGCTCCGAGGCGCTCGACCCGATCCCCACCGCGGTCGTCGCACCCGAGGGGCAGAACTCGCTCGGCGGGGCGCTGCTGGGGCGCGAGCACACGCTCATCACCCCCATCCTCGTGGGCGACGCGGACGCGATCCGCAAGGCCGCCGACGAGATGGGCGCCGACATCTCGGATCTCGAGATCGTGCACGAGCCCGACCACGCCGCCGCCGCGCGCCGCGCCGTGGCGCTCGTCCACGAGGGCCGGGCGCGCGCGCTGATGAAGGGGCGGCTGCACACCGACGTGATGCTCTCGGCGATCGTCAAGCGCGAGGGCGGCCTGCGCACCGCGCGCCGCCTCAGCCACGTCTTCGTGATGGACGTGCCGGGCCTGCCGCACTTGCTGATGATCTCGGACGCGGCGATCAACATCACCCCCGACCTCGAAACCAAGGTCGACATCACCCAGAACGCCATCGACCTCGCCCACGCCCTCGGCATCGCCGAGCCCAAGGTGGGCATCCTGTCGGCCGTCGAGACGGTCAACCCGCGCATTCCCTCGACGCTCGACGCCGCCGCGCTCGCCAAGATGTCGGAGCGGGGGCAGATCACCGGCGCCCTCGTCGACGGGCCGCTGGCGATGGACAACGCCATCGACCTCGCCGCCGCCCGCACCAAGGGCATCACCTCGGCGGTCGCGGGCCGCGCCGAGATCCTGATCGTGCCGAACCTCGAGTCGGGCAACATGCTGGCGAAGGAGCTGACCTTCGTCGCCCATGCCGAGGCCGGCGGCATCGTGATCGGCGCGCAGGTGCCGATCATCCTCACCAGCCGCGCCGACGACGACAAGGCGCGCCTGGCCTCCTGCGCCATCGCCGCCCTCTACGCCGCCAGGGGCCGGTCGCTCGCATAGGATGCCGGTGCCGGCGCGCTTGCCGTAGGGGCGTCGCCGGCCTGGACCCCGCCGAACGACGGGGCACGGGACGCAGGGGCGAAACAAGGACTAGGTGGCGGGCATCCCCGGAATCCTGCACGAGATCGAGCTCTCGCTGGCGCCGGTCTTCCTGCTGACCGCGCGCGAGGCGCTGCGCGCCTTCGTCGGGGGGCGGCTCGACCGCATCCTGGACGACCCCGAGAGCGGCGCCATCCGACGTCGACTCATCCGCTCGGCGATCCGTTGCCTTATCGTCGCCGCCACCCTCGTCTGCGTGATCGTCGGCGCGATCTTCCTGCAGGACTATGGCGTGATGAAGCTGACGGTGCCGATCACGGCCCTGTCCATCGCGACGGTGGCGTTGATCGCGGCGGGCCTCGTCTGCGCGCCTTGCGCGAGATCGGGCGCGAGGCAGGACAGGCGCGCCGCCGCCCGGATCCGCGCAGGCGCAAGCGCTGACCGGTCCGGCCGCGACCCCCCGCGTCTGAGGGCGCCTGGCCGCCGCCTCCGGTGCGGCCGAGCATCTTGACAGGACGCCGGCCGGCCGCGGTTCGACTCCTGCGATCGGGCCCCTTGCATGGTATGTTCGCATGATCCATCTCGCCCTCGCGCGCCCGGCCTGGCCTGCGCGGCTGTTCTGTTCGGCCTGTCTGGCTGCCGCCCTCGTCACTCCCGCGGCGAGCCTCGCCTCTACCGTGACCGAGCGGACGTTCGTCTTCTCGGGCTTCATGTCCCACATCCTGACCGACTTCACGACGGCAGAGGGCACGGCGACCTTCGCTTTCGACGACGCCGCCATCGACGCGCGCATCGCCTCGACCGACCCCGCGACCACGACGCGGAACTTCACCGACGCGGTGCGCCTCGTCGCGGCCGACATCCGCGTGGTGGCGCAGACCGGTGACCTGCTGCGCAGCTATTCCGTGCGCGACCCGGTCTACGATCCCTTTCGCCTCGAATGGCGCACCTTCGCGGGCGGGCTGTCGCAGGTCACGGTAACGATCGCGGAGCCGTCGCCCTTGCCCACCGACGGCTTCACCCTCGGATTCTCCAGCGAGCGGGTCGGCAATATCGGCACGCCGCAGGAAGGCACCGGCGAACCCGACCTGCGCATCGCCCTGGCACAGGACGCGATCACGATCGGGTCGCCGATCAGCCAGTGCCGGGGCTCCTACGTCGCCGACTACGTGAGCTCGAGGCCCACATGGTTCTGCACGCCGGATGAAGGCTCGGTCACCTTCGGCACCGGGGGGGCGACGACGCCCGTGCCGCTGCCCGCGGCGGGTCTGCTGCTGGTGGCGGGGCTGGGCGCCCTCGGCGTTCTGCGCCGCCGGGCGCGGGCCTGACTCCGTTGCCAGATTCTCGCTGGCGCGCGCGCCCGTCCCCCTCCGGTCAGGAGGGGGCGAAGCCGTGGATCAGGTGGCGCAGGCCGAGCCAGGCGCCGGCCCAGATGCAGGCGACGGTCAGCGGCGCGCCGTAGGCCAGGACAGAGAAGGCCGTCAGCCCCTGGCCGACGGAGCAGCCGAGCGCCACCGCCCCGCCCACGCCCATCGCCGCTGCGCCGCCGATCTGGCGGCGCAGCTCGCGCGCGTCCTCGCAGGCCTCCCAGCGGAAGTGGCCGCGGATCAGCGCGCCGATCAGCGCGCCCCCGAGCACGCCCGCGACCGAGCCCACGCCGAACGACAGCGTCAGCCCCGAGGCGAGCATCGCCCAGAGCAGCGTGTCGCCCAGGGGCCGCGCGAAGGAATGGCTGGCGAGCGCCGGCGTCTCGAAGCCGTGCGCGGCGATCCAGGCGGTTCCCGCCCAGCCCGAGGCGATGGCGAGGCCCACCGCCGCGCCCCAGAGCACGGCACGCCCCTCGCGGCGCATCCGCTCGGGCCAGAGCGCGGCGGTGGCGATGGCGAGGCCGGCGGCGAGGCCCACGGCATGGTCGGCGACGCCCAGCAGCGCGCCGCCGAGCGCGGCGAAACCGGCCGGTACCTCGCCCCGGATCAGGTCGGGCGGCAGCAGCGCGACGCGCGCCGCGGCCAGCGGGCCCGACAGCACGACATAGGCCGACACGCCCATGACGAGCACGATCACGAAGGCGCGCAGGTCGCCGCCCCCGAGGCGGGCGAGCGCGCCGTAGCCGCAATTGCCCGCGAGCGCCATGCCGTAGCCGAACAGCACGCCGCCCAGGACATGCGCGACCGGATTCCACCCGCCGGCGATGTAGAACGTCTCGGCGGTCGCGACCCAGCCCGTCGCCTCCATCACGAAGACGGCCGTGACGGCCACGCCCACCGCGAGAGCCCACATCCGCATGCGGATGTCGGAGCTGCCGTAGAGCAGGTCCTCGATGGCGCCGAGGGTGCAGAAGCGGCCGAGCCGGGCCGCGAGGCCCAGCACGATGCCGCCCACGAGGCCGACCAGCGCGACGAGGGCGGGCTCGGACAGGCCGAGCGCCGTTGCCGTGTCGAACATGCGCGCTCCTCCCTGTCCGCGCCTGTCCTTCCTGAAGCAGCCTAGCGCGTCGCGTCGCGGCAGGAAAGGTCGCAGGCGGCGACCGGGGAGCGGCT
This sequence comes from Rhodobacteraceae bacterium HLUCCA09, assembly GCA_001314685.1. Classification (GTDB taxonomy): domain Bacteria; phylum Pseudomonadota; class Alphaproteobacteria; order Rhodobacterales; family Rhodobacteraceae; genus HLUCCA09. The sequence goes on along the minus strand of LJNT01000044.1, from coordinate 14,009 downwards.
CATGGGGGCGGCGCGCGGGGGCGGCGACCGGGGCAGG
>LJNT01000044.1:506-13960 GCA_001314685.1 Rhodobacteraceae bacterium HLUCCA09 | reverse complement strand
CCCCCGCCGGCCTGCGGCCGGCTCCCCCCAGGATATTTGGCGCACAATGAAGGGGAGAGCGGTGAGTCGATTCCGAAGGGAGGCCGGGTGCGGAAGCGGTGTGGCGCGCAGGCGAGGGATGCGTCGGGGGGCGGGCCGTCGTTCGCACGAACGCGGTCCGCGCGCCCGGCGGCGCGTCCGGGCGACGTCAGCGCGCGTCGTCGCCGCAGAAGAGCTCGTAGACCAGCTCGATGATCTTTCGGGGGCGGTCGTCGGCGAGACTGTAGTAGATCGCCTTGCCCTCGCGGCGCGGCACGACCAGCCCCTCGAGACGCAGGCGCGAGAGCTGCTGCGAGACGGCGGCCTGCCGGGCGGAGAGCAGCCGCTCGAGCTCGGTCACCGTCTTCTCGCCCGAGACGAGGTGGCACAGGATCATCAGCCGCCCCTCGTGGCTGATCGCCTTGAGGAAGGTGGCGGCGTCCTGCGCCTTGGCGGCGATCTCCTCGATCTCGGCCTCGGTGGTGCTCTCGTCGATCTTCGGCAGTCCCATCAGTCTATCCTGTGCCCCCTAGAAGGCGATGTCGTCGAAAATGGCGTCGATGCCGGCCTGCGCGCAGTCGTCGTCGGCCTCGGGCGTCGGGGCGCCGGAGACGCCGATCGCGCCCACGAGCGCGCCGTCGCCCGCCTCGATGGGCATCCCGCCGCCGAGTGCCAGCGCCTGCGAGAGGTCGCGGATCGCGTTGGTGTCGGTGTCGGCGCGCGTGTTCTCTTCCAGCAGCGAGGTCGGGTCGCCGAAGCTCGCCGCCGTCCACGCCTTGCGGAACGAGGTCTCGTAGACATGGGCGCCCGCGAAGCGCTCGCGCAGAAAGACCTGCGGGGTGCCGAAGCGGTCGGTCACGGTGATGCCGGCCTGGTAGCCCTGCGCGGCGCAATGCTCGAGCGCGGCCTGCGCGGCCTTGAGAGCGATCTCGGGGGCGAGCGCCTGGAACGACACGAAGGCGTCCTGCGCGCGCCCCTCGTGCGGCGCGGCGAGCGCGGTGGGCAGGGCGAGTGCGGCGGCGAGCGCGGCCGCGGCGAAATGGCGTGTCATGGCATGAGTCCTCCCTTCCGGCGGGCCCCCCCTGGCGGCCCTAGTTCGTGGCGCCGTCCTGCGGCGCGAAGCCGGCCGTGTCGACGAGCAGGCGCTCGATCAGGGGCCAGAAGAAATCCTCTCCCGGATAGCCCTCGAGCCGGCCGAGTTCCTTGCCCTCCTTGCCTATGATCAGGAAGGTGGGGGTGAAGGTCACGCGGCGCTCGAGCGCCATCTCGCCCGGCATGTCGCGCAGCTGCGCGCGGCGCAGGGGCGCGAAGTCGCCCGCCGCGGTGCGCGGCCAGATCGGGCCGATCTCGTCGTTCCAGCGGGCGCACCAGGTGCAGCCCGGCTGCTCGACCATCACGAGCTCCACCGCCTGCGCCGCATCCGCGCGCGCGGGCATGCCCGCTCCCCCCGCGAGGGCCGCGCAAGCCAGGGCGAAGGCGGCGGCCTTCGGGGCGGTGAAACGGTATGCCATTGAGCACCGATTGACGGATGTCCGACACTGAGCGTAATCTGAATACGAGAATAAGACAACCGCGCCCCATGCAGGCCGGTTGGGGAGGAGACATGCTCGACGTCACCCTGATGGGCGCGCTCGCCGCCGGCCTCCTGTCGTTCCTGTCGCCATGCATCCTGCCCATCGTGCCGTTCTACCTGTCCTACATGGCGGGCGTCGGCATGAACCAGATCTCGGCCGGGGCCGACGGCACGGCAGTTCTAACCCCGGCGGTGCGCACGCGGGCGGTGATCTCGGCCTCGTGCTTCGCGCTCGGGGTCATCACGATCTTCGTGGCGATGGGGGCGGGCGCCTCGGCGCTCGGCCAGCTCGTGACGCAGTACATGGACTGGCTGCGGATGGGCGCGGCTGCCCTGATCGTGGTGATGGGGCTGCATTTTCTGGGCGTGTTCCGCATCGGCTTTCTCTACCGGCAGTTCCGGGCCGAGTCGGGGGACACGTCGAACATGTCGTTCCTCGGCGCCTACGTGATCGGCCTCGCCTTCGCCTTCGGCTGGACGCCCTGCGTCGGCCCGGTGCTGGCCGCGATCCTGTTCACCGCGGCGACCGAAGCGGCGGGCGCGGGGCGCGGGGCGCTTTTGCTGTTCACCTACGGGGTGGGGATGACGCTGCCCTTCGTGCTGGCCGCCCTGTTCATCGGGCCGTTCATGCGCTGGATGGCCCGCTTTCGCCGCCACCTCGACAAGATCGAGAAGGTGATGGGCGCGCTCTTGATCCTGTTCGGCGTGCTGATCGGCACGAACTCGATGAACGTGATCGCTCAATGGATGCTCAATTACATCCCCGCGATGGGCTGAGCGCGATGGACAGGCCGAACGCCCTTCCCGCCCGGCCCATTCCGCACCGGACACCCGTTCCGCCCCGACGGGCCGCTGCGCGACACGTGCCCTTTTCCGCCGTGCCGCCGCGGCGCGGCATTGTCCCGTCCGGCGCCCGCCGGCACATCATCGACCCAGCACCGCCAGAGTGAGGACGCCGAATGACCCGCTACAGCCCGATCCGCCACAGCCTCGCCCGCTTTACCCGCCGCCTCGCGCTCGCAGCGGGGCTGTCGCTCGTGGCGGTGCCGCTGGCGCTGTCCGCCTCGGCCGAGGGCTGGGTGGGCGACGACGGCCTGCACAAGCAGGCCTGGATGCGCGACACCTTCCTCGATCTGGGAGAGGATCTCGCCGAGGCGCAGGCCGAGGGCAGGCGCATGGTCATCTTCTTCGAGCAGCGGGGGTGCATCTACTGCATCCAGATGCACGAGGAGGTGTTCTCCGACCCCGACGTGTCGCAATACATCGAGGACAATTTCTTCGTCGTGCAGCTCAATCTGCACGGCGACCGCGAGGCGGTCGATCTCGACGGCGACGCGCAGGCGGAAAAGGCGCTGGCGCGCAAATGGGGCATTCTCTTCACGCCGACGCTGCTGTTCCTGCCCGAAGAGGCGCCCGAGGGCGCCACGGTGTCGGAGGCCGCGGTGGCGACGATGCCCGGCGCCTTCGGCAAGGGCACGACGATCGACATGTTCACATGGGTGAACGAGAAGCGCTACGAGACGGTCGACGAGACGGGCGAGGATTTCCAGCGCTACCACGCCCGCCGCATCCAGGAACGCTCGGACGGCAGCTTCGACTGAGGCGGGCGGTCGGGCGAATTGGGATGGCGACGCACGCCCGCGTGCCCCGGAACGACCGGAAATGATCGACGGCATATAGAGCTAATTGCTGCATTGCAGCGCAATATGGGGCGCCCCCGCGACCGAACGCGAATTCACGAAATGGAATTCGTTGTTGCCAGCGAGCGTTTTCGTGCGCTACGGTATTCCGATAACAAGCCAGGCCCGGCCCACGGGTTCCGCCAGGGAGGACACATGAAACGCGCATTGCTTTCGGCCATCGCCGCAGGACTCGTCGCAGCGCCCGCGCTCGCGCAGGGGATCGCGCCCACGCAGGTCGCCTGGGAAGAGGAGGTGGCCATCGCGAGCCCGCTGACCGACACGGCGCCAGACGTCGAGAACGGCAGGATCCTGATGAACAAGGGGGCGGGCAACTGCATCGCCTGCCACCAGGTGACCGATCTCGCCGACCTGCCGTTCCACGGGGATATCGGGCCCTCGCTCGACGGGGTGGGGGCGCGCTGGTCGGAGGCCGAGTTGCGCGGCATCCTGGCCGACGCCAAGCGGATGTTCCCCGGCACGATGATGCCCTCGTTCTACCGCACCGAAGGGTTCGTGCGCGTGGGCGAGGCCTATACCGGCAAGGCCAAGGAGGGCGAGGTCGCCCCCCTGCTGACGGCGCAGGAGATCGAGGATCTCGTGTCCTACCTGAAGACCCTGAAATACCAGTGAGAGACGCTAGCGGGCCGCGCCCGCGCCCCATCCAACCAGAGGAGCCTGACATGATCTTTTCCCGTCGCGAGACGCTGGCCCTGGGCCTCGGCGCCGCCGCGTTGGGCGTGCTGCCCTTCCGTGTCAACGCCGCCACCGAGGACGCGATCGCCGAGTTCGCCGGCGGCGCCGACGTGGGGGAGGGCGGCGTCACGCTGATCGCCCCCGAGATCGCCGAGAACGGCAACACCGTGCCGATCGAGGTCGACGCTCCCGGCGCGACCGAGGTCATGGTCCTTGCCGCCGGCAACCCGCTGCCCGGCGTCGCTACCTTCGAGTTCGGCCCGCTCGCCGGTTCGCACCACGCCTCGACGCGCATCCGCCTCGCGGGCACGCAGGACGTGATCGCCGTGGCGAAGATGGCCGACGGCTCGGTCGTGCAGACCAGCGCGCTGGTCAAGGTCACCATCGGCGGCTGCGGCGGCTGAGCGACGCGACAGGATCGAGGAGAGAGAGACATGGCAGACAACGTCAAACCCCGCGTTCGCGCCCCCCGCTCGACGGCGGCCGGCGAGACCCACACGCTCAAGACGCTGATCTCGCACCCGATGGAATCGGGCCAGCGCAAGGACAGCGACGGCAACACCATCCCGCGCTCGATCATCCACCGTTTCACCTGCGAGTTTGACGGCGAGACGGTGATCGACGTGACGATGGAGCCCGCGATCTCGACCAACCCGTATTTCGAGTTCGAGGCAAAGCTGCCGGGTGCGGGCGAATTCGTCTTCACCTGGTACGACGACGACGGCTCGGTCTACACCGAGACGGCCACGGTCGAAGCGGCCTGAGCGCCCTCGGGCGCGGACCGACCCCAGGCGCACATGCGGCGTCCCGGCGCAAGAACCGGGGCGTCGGCACCCCAGGGAGGAACCACATGAACATCAAGGCATTTCTGGCTGTGACGGGGGCCGCCGCCCTGGTCGCGTCAGGCGCTCTGGCGCAGCAAACCGGGCCGGACGACGACCGCCTCGTCGTCAACAACGAGATCGAGGTGGTGACGGACGCGCCCGCGCCCGACCACATGGAGTTCGTCCGCACGATCTATTCCGGCTGGCGCTTCCGCTCGGACGAGACGCAGTCCCTCCAGATGGACGATTTCGACAACCCGGCCTTCGTCTTCGTCGACCAGGCGATCGACGACTGGAACGCCGAGATGGGCGCAAACGGCGAATCCTGCGCGTCGTGCCACGAGGGCCCCGAGTCGATGCGCGGCCTGCGCGCCGAGCTTCCCCGCTGGGACGAGGACGCGGGCGAGGTCTACACGATGGAGATGTACGTCAACGAGTGCCGGACAGAGCGCATGGGCCTCGATGCCTGGGGATGGAACAGCCAGGACATGAGGAACATGACCGCGCTGCTCGCCTCGGTCTCGCGCGGGCTGCCGATCAACGTGGCCACCGACGGCCCCGTCAGGGCCGCCTGGGAAAAGGGCAAGGAGATCTACTACACCCGGTTCGGCCAGCTCGAACTCGCCTGCGCCAATTGCCACGAAGACAATTACGGCCGCATGATCCGTGCCGACCATCTCAGCCAGGGGCAGACCAACGGCTTCCCTGTCTACCGGCTGAAGCAGGCCAACCTGGTGTCGAAGCACAACCGCTTTCGCGGCTGCATCCGTGATACCCGGGCCGAGACCTTTTCCATCGGCAGCCCGGAATTCATCGCGCTCGAGCTCTACGTCGCCTCGCGCGGCAACGGGCTGATGGTCGAGGGGCCGTCCGTCCGCAACTGATCGGAAAGCCCCGCCCGGCATGCCGCGGCGGGGTTTTTTCCGCCCTCACACATTCAGATTCGCGCATGCGTGTGCGGATTTGTCTCATCGACATCACGGGCGACTCAGAGCGCCGCAAGGAAGGAAAAGAGCATGATCTCCCGCCGCGATTTCCTGCAGGCTTCCATGGCGGCCTCGGCCGTGGTCGGCGCCTCGGGCTTCGGCAACTGGGCGCGGCTCGCGGCGCAGCAGGCGCTGACGCAGGACCAGCTCCTGGAGTTCGACACGTTCGGCAACGTCTCGCTGATCCACGTGACCGACATCCACGCGCAGCTCAAGCCGATCTACTTCCGCGAGCCCGAGACGAATCTCGGCGTCGGCGACAACAGGGGCGTGGTGCCGCACATCACCGGCGCCGAGTTCCGCCGCCTCTACGGCATCGACGACGGCTCGCCCGCGCACTACGCGCTGACCTACGACGACTTCACCGCGCTCGCCCGCGACTACGGCCGGATGGGCGGGATGGACAGGGTGGCGACGGTCGTGAAGGCGATGCGCGCCGCGCGCCCCGACGCGCTGCTGCTCGACGGCGGCGACACCTGGCACGGCTCCTACACCTGCTACCACACGCAAGGCGGCGACATGGTGAACGTGATGAACGCGCTCGCGCCCGACGCCATGACCTTCCACTGGGAGTTCACGCTGGGCCAGGACCGGATGCGCGAGCTGGTCGGGGGGCTGCCCTACGCGCCGCTCGGGCAGAACATCTTCGACGCGATGTGGGACGAGCCGGCCGAGCACTTCAAGCCCTACGAGCTGTTCGAGCGGGGCGGGGCGCTGGTCGCGGTGATCGGCCAGGCCTTCCCCTACATGCCGATCGCCAACCCGGGCTGGATGTTCCCCGACTACAGCTTCGGCATCCGCGACGAGAACATGGCCGCGATGGTCGAGGAGGTGCGCGGGCAGGGGGCCGATCTGGTCGTGGTGCTGTCGCACAACGGCTTCGACGTCGACAAGAAGATGGCCGCCACCGTGCCGGGCATCGACGTGATCCTGTCGGGCCACACCCACGACGCGCTGCCCGAGCCGGTGCTGGTGGGCGAGACGGTCGTGGTCGCCTCGGGCTCGAACGGCAAGTTCGTCAGCCGCGTCGATCTCGACGTGCGCGACGGGCGCATGATGGGCTTCCGCCACAAGCTGATCCCGGTCTTTTCCGACGTGATCGAGCCCGATGCCGAGATGGCTGCGATCATAGACGAACAGCGCGCGCCCTTCGAGGCCGAGTTGACCGAGGTGATCGGCAAGACCGAGAGCCTGCTCTACCGCCGCGGCAACTTCAACGGCACGTGGGACGACCTGATCTGCGACGCGCTGCTCGCCGAGCGCGACGCCGAGATCGCGCTGTCGCCCGGCGTGCGCTGGGGGCCGTCGCTGATCCCCGGGCAGGACATCACGCGCGAGGACATCTGGAACGTCACCTCGATGACCTACGGCAACGCCTACCGCACCGAGATGACCGGCGAGTTCCTGCACGTCGTGCTCGAGGACGTGGCCGACAACCTGTTCAACGTCGATCCCTACTACCAGCAGGGCGGCGACATGGTCCGCACCGGCGGCCTCGGCTACCGCATCGACATCACCCGGGAGCAGGGCAGCCGCATCGGCGACATGACCCTGCTCGCCACCGGCGAGCCCATCGACCCCGCGCGCAGCTACGTCGTCGCGGGCTGGGCCAGCGTGAACGAGGGCACCGAGGGCCCCCCGATCTGGGACGTGGTCGAAAGCCACATCCGCAAGCAGGGCACCGTCTCGGTGGGCCAGAACGACAGCGTGACGGTGGTGGGCGCCTGACGCGCCGCCCGCCGCCCCATCACAGGAGGCACCTTCCATGACCACCAGCTACAAGGGCCACAAGCCGCCCCGGCGCGGCGACGGTCAGCTTCCCTCGCGCCGGGCGGTGCTCGGCGGCGCGCTCGGCCTCGCGGGGGGCGCCGCGGCGAGCACGGTCGCCCGCGCCGCGCCCGAGCCCGCGATCACCGACATCCCGCCCTGGATGCGCTATCTCGGCGACCCGGTCGACGCCGCGCCCTACGGCATGCCCTCCGAGCACGAGGCGCATGTCGTGCGCCGCACCGTGTCGTGGCTGACCGCCGACAACGTCTCGTCGATCAACTTCACGCCACTGCACGATCTCGACGGCATCATCACGCCCAACGGCGTGTGCTTCGAGCGGCACCATTCGGGCGCGGCGCATGTCGACCCCGCCCAGCACCGGCTGATGATCAACGGCCTCGTGGACACGCCGCTGGTGTTCACGATGGAGGACATCCTGCGCTTCCCGCGCGAGAATCACGTCTATTTCCTGGAATGCGCGGCGAACACCGGCATGGAGTGGCGCGGCGCGCAGCTCAACGGCTGCCAGTACACCCACGGCATGATCCACAACGTCATGTATACGGGCGTGCCGCTGCGGCTGATCCTCGAGCAGGCCGGCGTGAAGACGAACGGAAAGTGGATCATGCCCGAAGGGGCGGATGCCGCCGCCATGACCCGCTCGATCCCGATCGAGAAGGCGCTCGACGACTGCCTCGTGGCCTTCAAGATGAACGGCGAGGCGCTGCGCGTCGAGCAGGGCTACCCCCTGCGGCTCGTCGTGCCGGGCTGGGAGGGCAACATGTGGGTGAAGTGGCTGCGCCGCATCGAGGTGGGCGACGAGCCGTGGCACCACCGCGAGGAGACGTCGAAATACACCGACCTTCTCGAAAACGGGAAGGCCCGCCGCTTCACCTGGGAGATGGACGCGAAATCGGTCATCACCAACCCCAGCCCGCAGGCCCCCATCACCCATGGCCCCGGCCACACAGTGATTACCGGCGTCGCCTGGTCGGGCCGGGGCACGGTGCCCCGCGTCGACGTCACCATCGACGGCGGCAAGAACTGGCAAGAGGCCCGCATGTCGGGGCCCTCGATGGACAAGTCGATGCACCGCTTCTACTTCGAGTTCGAGTGGGACGGCGCGCCGCTCCTGCTGCAGAGCCGGGCACATGACAGCACCGGCTACGTCCAGCCGACCAAGCAGCAGCTTCGCGACTGGCGCGGCGTGAACTCGATCTACCACAACAACGGCATCCAGACCTGGTATGTCGACGAGGACGGAGTGGCCGAGAATGTCGAAATTTCATAATCAGCTCGCGCTCGTCTCCGTCTCGGTGATCGCGCTCGTCGCGGGCTCGATCTACTCCTACGAACGCGCCGCCCACGAGGCCGAGCTGGCCGCCGAGGCCGCCGCCGAAGCTGCCGAGGAAGAGCGGCTGCGCGCCGAGGCCGAGGCCGCACTCGCCCAGCGCGAGGCCGAGGCGGCCGCAATGGCGGAGGCCGGTACGGAGGCCGATACGGAGACCGAGGTCGCCGAGGCCCCGGCCGCGCCTCAGGCCGAAGAGGCCGGGCAGACCGTCGAGACGCAAGAGATCGCCGTGGCCGATGAAAGCTCCCTGCATGGCCACGGCGATGCCGGCACCGCGCCCCTCGCCTCGATCGTCGCCGGCGCCGCCGTCGCCCAGTCGGTCGACAGCCCCGCCATCGACGCGACCGGCGTGACCTACGGCCTCGGCCGCGCGGCGCTGCCCGAGGAGATCGCCGCCTGGGACATCGACGTGCGCCCCGACGGGCAGGGCCTGCCCGAGGGCTCGGGCGACGTCTGGACGGGCGAGGAGGTCTTCGTCGAGAAATGCGCCGCCTGCCACGGCGACTTCGCCGAGGGGCTCGATCGCTGGCCCGTTCTGGCCGGCGGGTGGGATTCGCTCACCCACGACCGGCCCGAAAAGACGATCGGCTCCTACTGGCCGTATCTCTCGACCGTGTTCGACTATGTCCATCGCGCCATGCCATATGGCGATGCGCAGTCGCTGACGGCCGACGAGGTCTACGCGATCACCGCCTACCTGCTCTACTCGAACGCGGTGGTGGAGGACGACTTCACCCTCAGCCACGAGAACTTCACCGAGGTGAGCCTGCCCAACGAGGACGGCTTCTTCATGGACGACCGGGACGAGGGCGAAATCCCCGAATTCACCCGCGAGCCCTGCATGGAGAACTGCAAGGACGAGGTGCAGATCACCATGCGCGCAGTCATCCTCGACGTGACGCCCGATGCCGAGGGCACCGAGGGGATGGATCTCGAGGGCGGTGGCGGCGCCTCCGTTCCGGCAGCGGGCGAGACGGTCGAGACCGCCTCGGTCGCGCCCGCGACCGAAGAGGCCCCCGCGGCCGAGACAGCCCCGGCCGAGACGGCGGCGGCCGAGCCCGACCCGGAGCTCGTCGCGCAGGGCGAGGCGGCCTTCCGCCAGTGCCAGGCCTGCCACCAGATCGGCGAGGGCGCGTCGCACCGCGTCGGCCCGCACCTCAACGACGTGATGGGGCGCACCGTCGGCACCGCCGACGGCTTCCGCTACTCGCCGGTGATGGCCGAGGCGGGCGAAGGCGGCCTCGTCTGGAATGCCCAGACGCTGCACGACTTCCTCGCCGATCCTCGTGGTTACTTCCGCGGCACCAAGATGTCGTTCGCGGGCTTCCGCGACGAGAGCGACATCGCGGCGGTCACCGCCTACGTCTCGACCTTCAGCGACTGATGCGGGGTAAACGCCGCGTTGCCATCGCCGGGGCGGCCGCGTTGGCGGCCGCCATCGCGGCTCCGGGGCCGGCTCGCGCGGCCGACCCTGTGGGCGACGTGGATCGGGGCGCGGAGATCTGGCAGGAATGCAGCGCCTGCCACCAGATCGGCGCGGAAGCAACCGACTGGGTAGGCCCGCATCTCAATGGCCTGTTCGGCCGCCGCGCCGCCGCCCATGACGGCTACGCCTATTCCGACGGGCTGGCACGGATGGGCGCTGACGGTCTGGTGTGGAGCTTCGAGACGCTCGACGCCTATATCGAAAACCCGCTCGCCTTCGCCTCCGACACGCGGATGGCCTACCCTGGGTTGGAGGACCCCCAGAAGCGTGCCGACCTGCTCGCCTTCCTGCGCACCTACTCGGCGAGCCCCCAGGATATTCCCGAGGCGCCGCGCACGGCGAATCCGACCGTCCCCGGGCTCGACCCCGAGATCCTCGCTATCGAGGGCGACGCCGAATACGGCGCCTACCTGTCCTCCGAGTGCACCACCTGCCACCAGGCCGACGGCTCGGCCCAGGGCATCCCCTCGATCACGCAATGGCCGGAGGATGCCTTCGTCATTGCCATGCACGCCTACAAGCGTAAGCTGAGGCCGCACCCGGTGATGCAGATGATCGCCGGGCGGCTCAACGACGAGGAGATTGCCGCGCTGGCCGCCTACTTCGCGACGCTCGAATAGTCAGACGCGGCGCGACCCGCCACGACCTGCGCCGAAAGACGCGCGGGCGGGGGGAAACCCAGGGAGGAATTACGCATGCCTTTGAACAGACGTCACTTTATCGGAGCTTCGGCCGCCGTGTCGGCCTCGCTCGCCGCGCCGCGCGTGCTGGGTCAGGGCCGCCCGCGCGTGGTGGTGATCGGCGGCGGATCGGGCGGAGCGACCGCCGCGCGCTACATCGCCAAGGATTCGGACGGGGCGATCGACGTCACCCTGATCGAGCCGCAGCGGACCTATTACACCTGCTACTTCTCCAACCTCTATATCGGCGGCTTCCAGGATTACGACGATCTGGGCCACAGCTATGCCAGGCTCGCCAGCGACTACGGCATCAACGTGGTGCATGACACCGCCGTGGGCGTCGACCGCGACGCGAAGACGGTCACGATCGCCTCGGGCGAGACGTTCCCCTACGACAAGCTGGTGCTCTCGCCGGGCATCGACTTCGTCGACGGGGCGGTGCCGGGCTGGTCGCTCGCCGACCAGGACGCGATGCCCCACGCCTACAAGGGCGGCACGCAGGCGGCGTTGCTCAAGGCGCAGATCGAGGCGATGCCCGAGGGCGGGCTCTATGCCATGGTGGCACCGCCCAACCCCTACCGCTGCCCGCCCGGGCCCTACGAGCGGATCTCGATGGTGGCCCACCTGCTGACGCAGGCGAACCCGACCGCCAAGATCCTCATCGTCGACCCCAAGGAGAACTTCTCGAAGCAGGCGCTTTTCGAGGAGGGGTGGCAGAAGCACTATTCGGGCATGATCAGCCGCATCGGCCCCGATTTCGGCGGCGACATCGTCGAGGTGAACCCCGCCGAGATGACCGTGTCGATCGACGGAGTGGTCGAGACCGTCGACGCCTGCAACGTCATCCCCGCGCAGAAGGCCGGACACATCGCCGAGATCGCGGGCGTGACCGACGGCCGCTGGGCGCCGGTGGAGCCCACTGCCATGCGCTCGACCATGGACGAGAACGTCCATGTCCTCGGCGACGCGAGCCAGCAGGGCGACATGCCCAAGTCGGGCTTTTCCGCCAACAGCCAGGCCAAGGTCGCGGCGATGGCGATCCGCGGCGAGCTGACCGGCAGCCGGGTATTCCCCGCCAAGTATTCCAACACCTGCTGGTCGCTGATCGCCGCCGACGACGGGGTGAAGGTGGGCGCCAACTACGAGCCGACCGACGAGAAGATCGCCTCGACAGGCTCCTTCATCAGCCAGACCGGCGAGGACGCGGCGCTGCGCAAGCAGACCTACGAGGAAAGCCTCGGCTGGTACGCGGGAATCACTGCCGACATGTTCGGCTGAGCCGCGCCCGTCTCGCGCGGGCCCGGCCCGTGATCGCGCCGCCATGGCGGCGCGAGGCCTCCGGCGGGGATATTTGACGCAAGAAGAAGGCCGGGGCGCGGCACTTGACCTCGCCCCCTGCGTCTTTAGAGCGGGGCCATGGCCAACCCGCTCTTCGACCGGCTCTTCGCCCCGCATCTCGGTTCGGACGCACCGTTCCTGCTGCCGCCCGGCGGCGGGCCGGCGTTGAGCTACGGCACCTTTCTCGAGGATGCGGCGCGCATTGCCGGGGCACTGTCTGGGCTGGGGCTGGAGCCCGGCGACCGGGTGGCGGCGCAGGTGCCCAAGAGCGCGCGGGCGCTTGCGCTCTATGCCGCCTGCGTGCGGGCGGGGTTCGTCTTTCTGCCGCTGAACACCGCCTACACGGGCGCGGAGCTGGCCTATTTCGTCGAGAACTCGGGCGCGCGGGCGCTCGTCTGCGACCCGGACGACGCGGCGCGTCTGGGCGAGCTCGCCGGGCGCTGCGGGGCGGAGCTGGTGACGCTCGGCGCGGACGGGCAGGGGACGCTCGCCGACCTCGCCGAGGGACAGCCCGCCTGCGCGCCGGTGGCGGAGCGGGGGCCGGGCGACCTCGCCGCGCTGCTCTATACGTCGGGCACCACGGGGCGGTCGAAGGGGGCGATGCTGACGCAGGAGAACCTGGTGTCGAATGCGCTCGTGCTGGCAGAGGGCTGGGCGTTCACGGCCGGGGACGTGCTGCTGCATGCCCTGCCGATCTTCCACACGCACGGGCTGTTCGTGGCGACCAACGTGGTGCTCGCCACGGGCGGAGCGATGATCGTGATGCCCAGGTTCGAGGCCGCGGCCGCGCTGGCCGAGCTGCCGAGGGCGACGGCGATGATGGGGGTGCCGACCTTCTACAGCCGGCTCCTCGACCAGCCCGACTTCACGAGAGAGGCGGCGGGGCACATGCGCCTGTTCACCTCGGGCTCGGCGCCGCTTCTGGCCGAGACCCACCGGGCCTTCGAGGCGCGCACCGGCCACCGCATTCTCGAGCGCTACGGCATGACCGAGACCAACATGCTCACCTCGAACCCCTATGCCGGCCCACGGCGGCCCGGCTCGGTGGGCCCG
>LJNT01000044.1:0-492 GCA_001314685.1 Rhodobacteraceae bacterium HLUCCA09 | reverse complement strand
GGGGGTGGATCTGCGCATCGTGGCCGAGGGGCGCGAGGTGCCGCCGGGCGCGGTGGGCGAGATCGAGGTGCGGGGGCCGGGCGTCTTCGCCGGCTACTGGGGGATGCCCGAGAAGACGGCGGAGGAGATGACGGCGGACGGGTTCTTCCGCACCGGCGATCTCGCGGCGCAGGACGAGGACGGCTACGTGACGATCGTCGGCCGTGCGAAGGACCTGATCATCTCGGGCGGCTACAACATCTACCCCAAGGAGGTGGAGGAGGTGCTCGACGCCGTGCCCGGCGTGCGCGAGTCGGCCGTGATCGGCGTGCCGCATCCCGACTTCGGCGAGAGCCCCGTCGCCGTGGTGGTGGCCGAGCCCGGCGCCGCGCCAGACCGCGCCGCGCTGCTCGCCGTCTGCGCCGAGAGCCTCGCGCGCTTCAAGCACCCCCGCGAGGTGATCGTGGTGGAGGCGCTGCCGCGCAACGCCATGGGCAAGGTGCAGAAGGCCGA
>LJNT01000148.1 GCA_001314685.1 Rhodobacteraceae bacterium HLUCCA09 | reverse complement strand
CGCGCTCGCCGTCGACCCGACCGGGCTGCTGCTCGAGGGGCGCGCGGCGCTCGACGGGGTGCCATTCTCGGGCGCGTTCCGCCTGCCCATCGGCCCCGATGCCGGGCCGGCCGGGGTGACCGCCCGCGCCCCCCTCTCGGCCGAGACGGCCAGCACCTTCGGCGTGGCCCTGCCGCCGGGCGCCCTGTCGGGAGAGGCCGACGCCGAGGTCGCCCTCACGCTCGGGCGCGGCAGGGCACCGGAGCTCGCTCTCGCCTCGACGCTGCAGGGGCTGGCGCTGCGCCTGCCCGACCTCGGCTGGTCGAAGCCGGCGGCCGCATCGGGCAGTCTGGAGCTCGCGGGGCGGCTCGGCTTTCAGGGCGCGCCGCCCGCCTTCGACACCGTGGCGCTCGAGGCGCCTGGGCTGGTGGCGCGCGGGCGGCTGGCGCTCGCCCCGGGCGGCGGGCTCGACCGGCTGACACTCCAGACGGTGCGGCTCGGCGGCTGGTTCGACGGGGCGCTGGCGCTCGTCGGCCGCGGCGCGGGGCGGCCGCCCGCGGTGGTGCTCTCGGGCGGCACCCTCGATCTCGCCGCCGCAGGCTTCGGCGGCGGGGGCGCAGGCGGCAGCGGCGGCGGGCCACCCCCTGTCTCGGGCCGGCTCGACCGGCTGACGCTGGCCGAGGGCGTGGCGCTGACCGGCGTGACGGCCGATCTCGCGCCCGCGGGCGGGGCCCTGGCCGGGTCCTTCCGAGGCCGCCTCGACGGCGGGCCGCCGGTGACGGGAGAGCTCGGTCCCGGTCAGGGCGGCCGCCCCAGCGTGCGCGTGCAGACGGGCGATGCGGGCCGCGCGCTCGCGGCCGCCGGTGCCTTCGAGGCGGCTCGGGGCGGCACGCTGACGCTCACGCTCACGCCCGAGGGGCAGTCGGGCGCGTGGCGCGGCGCGCTCGAGGTCGCCCAGATCCGCGTCACCGCCGCGCCGGGCCTCGCGGCGCTGTTCAACACGCTGTCGGTGGTGGGCCTGCTCGAGCGGCTGAACGGGCCGGGCCTGCTCTTCTCCGCAATCGAGGCGTCGTTCCGCTTGACGCCCGGGGCGGTGCGGCTCACATCCGCCTCCGCGGTCGGGCCGGCGCTCGGCATCTCGGCGGACGGGATCTACGACATGGCCAACGATCAGGTCGACATCCAGGGCGTGCTCTCGCCGATCTATTTCGTCAACTCGATCGGGCAGATCGTGTCGCGCGAGGGCGAGGGGCTGTTCGGCTTCAACTACCGGGTGCGGGGGCCGGCGGGGGCACCCGCCGTCACGGTAAACCCGTTGTCGATCCTGACGCCGGGGGCCTTCCGCCAGATCTTCCGCGCCGCGCCTCCCGACCGGCCGGAGGGCCGGTGATGGGGCGCGGCGCGGATGCGCCCTGCCTCGCGATGCAGCGCGCCCAGCATCGCGGAGTGCCGCACCCGATCCGGGGGAGGGGGGGACGCGGCCCGGCCGGCGGGGGGGAACGGATTGGTCGTGGGCCGGTCGTCTCCCGCACCTTCGGCCGGAGCGCCATTCGGGTATCGGCATGAAACTGTCCGAGTTCGACTTCGACCTGCCGGAAGCGCTGATCGCCACGCGCCCCGCCCGGCCGCGCAGCTCGGCCCGGCTGCTGCTCGCAGAGGGCGAGGCGACACGCGACCTTCACGTGTACGACCTGCCGGATCTCCTGCGCCCGGGCGACCTGATGGTGCTCAACGACACCCGGGTGATCCCCGCGCGGCTGACCGGCACGCGCAGCCGCGCCACGGCGCAGGGCGACACGCAGGCGAAGATCGAAGTGACGCTGCTCGAGGCGCGCGCCGACGGGACGTGGGCGGCGCTGGCGAAACCGGCGAAGAAGGTGCGCGACGGCGAGACCATCGTGTTCTCGCCCGACCTCTCGGCCGAGGTGACGGGACGGGGCGAGGGCCAGCTCCACCTCGCCTTCTCGCTCTCGGGCGAGGATTTCGACCGCGCGCTCAACGCCGCCGGAGCGATGCCGCTGCCCCCCTACATCGCCGCCCGCCGCGCGGCCGACGAACAGGACCGCGAGGATTACCAGACCGTCTTCGCCCGCCGCGCCGGGGCGGTGGCCGCGCCCACCGCCTCGCTCCACTTCGACGCGGCGCTGCTGGACGAGATCGCGCGCCGCGGCGTGCGCTTCGCCCATGTCACCCTGCATGTCGGCGCGGGCACCTTCCTGCCGGTGAAGGTCGACGACGTCACCACCCACAGGATGCACGCCGAATGGGGCGAGGTCACGCAAGAGGCCGCCGCCGCGATCAACGCCGCCAGGGCCGAGGGCGGCCGGATCATTGCCGTCGGCACCACCGCGCTGCGCCTGATCGAGAGCGCGGCGACCGACAGCGGCATCACGCCCTGGCGCGGCGAGACCGACATCTTCATCTACCCGGGCTTCCACTTTCGCGTGGCCGACGGGCTGATGACCAACTTCCACCTGCCGAAATCGACGCTGATGATGCTTGTCTCGGCGCTCATGGGGCGCGAGCGGATCATGGAGCTCTACGCCCACGCCATCGAAGAGCGATACCGCTTCTTCTCCTACGGCGACGCCTCGCTCCTGTTCCCCGAGCGGCGCGACGGCTGAGCGCCCCGCGTGGCCCGCCTCGATGCCGCGCGGCCGACCTGCATCTTGCGCAATCCCGCCATGCGCCGGCGCGGCGACAAAGTGCTTTAACGCGACGCCGGTATGCCGCAATCGCGCGGTCCTGCCACGGCTCGACCGGGCTAGGCGGGACGCACCGGCAAAAGGGGAGACGGTCGATGCTCAAGGTGATCGCGGGCTCCTGGGCCCTGCTGCTGGGGATGGGCCTGCTGATGGTGGGCAACGGCCTGCAGGGCACGCTGATGGGCGTGCGGGGCGCGATCGAGGGCTTCTCGACCTTCGAGCTGTCGCTGGTGACCTCGGCCTATTTCCTGGGCTTTCTCGGCGGCAGCCGGGTGACGCCGCACATCATCCGCCGGGTGGGGCATGTCCGCGTCTTCGCCTTCCTCGGCTCGCTGATCTCGGCGGTGCTGATCCTCTATCCCGTCGCGACGATCCCCTGGGCGTGGATCGTGCTGCGCGTGCTGATCGGCTTCTGCCTGTCGGGCGTCTACATCACGGCGGAGTCGTGGCTCAACAATACCACCACGAACGAGACGCGGGGACAGACCCTCTCGGCCTACATGATCGTGCAGATGATGGGGGTGGTCGCCGCGCAGGGCATCCTGACGCTGGCCGACCCGGCGGGCTACATCCTGTTCATCATCCCCTCGGTGCTCGTTTCGCTCTCCTTCGCGCCGATCCTGCTGTCGATCCAGCCCACGCCGGCCTTCGAGGCGACGCGCTCGCTGGGTCTGCGGGAGTTGTTCCGCGTCTCGCCGCTCGGCATGGTGGGGATGCTGCTCATGGGGGGCGTCTTCGCCGGGCAGTTCGGCATGGCCTCGGTCTACGCCACCGAGGCGGGGCTGAGCGTGCCGCAGATCTCGGCCTTCATCGCCGCCATCTTCCTCGGCGCGATGGTGCTGCAATATCCGATCGGCTGGCTGTCGGACCGGATGGACCGGCGGCTGCTGATCCTCGGTGTGGCGGGCCTCGGCGCGGCGGTCTCGGCGGTAGGCATCTTCATGGGCGGGGTGTTCTGGGTGCTGGTGGGCGTGGCCTTCCTCAACGGCGGGCTGGGCCAGCCGCTCTATTCCCTGCTCATCGCCTACACCAACGACTACCTCGCGCCCGAGGACATGGCGGGCGGCTCGGCGGGACTGCTCTTCGTCAATGGCGTCGGCGCGATCGCGGGTCCGCTCGCCATCGGCTGGATGCTCTCGGCGTTCGGGCCCGCGGGGTTCTGGATGTTCATGACCGCGATCATGGCGGCCGTTTCGCTCTACGCCGCGTGGCGGATGACGCGCCGGCCCTCGGCCTACGCCGCCGAGGAGGATTACGAAGCCGTCTCCTACGCGCCGATCACGCCCACCGCCTCGCCCGTCGCGGTGGAGGCGGCGCAGGAGCTCTACGTCGAGGCGGCCGAGGAGCTTGCCGCCGAGGCGCAGGAGGCGGAGGGCGGCGACGGCCGCGGCGTGCCCTGAGCGCGGCTGAGCGTGGCCTGAGCGCGCATCATGAGCGGAGGCGCCCGCCGGGGCGGGCCGTATTTCCCCCGCGAGCCGGGCCCGGCGCCTTTCCGCTCACCGTGCCCGGCCGCGGCAGCGACGCGGCCTTGCCGCGGCGGGCGCCTGTTGGCACGCTCGCTCCGGAGCGGTCACGGGGAGGGCAGGGGCATGGGTATCGCGACGCCGGCGGAGGTGGTCTCGTTCTGGGTCGAAGAGGTCGGGCCGGCCGGCTGGTACCGGGTCGACGAGGCGGTCGACGCTGCGATCCGCGACCGCTTCGCCGAGACGTGGACGGCGGCGCGCGGGGGCGGCCTGTCGCCCTGGCTCTGCGGGCCCCAGGCGTCGCTCGCCTACCTGATCGTGACCGACCAGCTTCCGCGCAACATGTTCCGCGGCGACGACGGCCGCGCCTATGCCACCGACCGGCTCGCGCGACGCGCGGCCCTGCGCGCCATCGGCCAGAGCTGGGACACGCGGGTGGCCGAGCCCCAGCGCCAGTTCTTCTACCTGCCGCTGATGCATTCCGAGGTGCTCGCCGACCAGGAACACGCGCTGCGTCTGATCCTGACGCGAATGCCCCGGACGGGGGCCGACAACCTGCTCCACGCCCGCGCCCACCGCGAGGTGATCCGCCGCCACGGCCGGTTCCCCCACCGCAACGCCGCATTGGGGCGCCGAAGCACCGCGGCGGAGCAGGCCTTCCTCGCGGGGGGCGGTTACGGCGCCGTCGTGCGCGAGCTGCAGCCCGAAGCCGCCTGACCGGGGAGGGGGGCGGGGGGCCAGCCCCCCGTCGGCCATCCGGCCGACTCCCCCCGGGATACTTGGAGCAAGAAGAAGCCGGGGAATCGCATCCGGGGCCCCGCTCGCCTGTCTGCCGCGTCGCGTGCCGAGGGCGGCGCGCGCAGGCGAGGGATCGCCGGGCGGGTGGGCCGATGTGCGTAGCACGAGGTCCACGCGGCCTGCGGATCGGGGGGCCGCGGATCGGGGAGGGCGCGGCGGCGGGGCGCGGGGCGGCCGGGTTGGGCCGGGCCGCGCGATGCGGTAGGTCTGGGCCGAGACGCGTGAACAGGAGCCCCGGGAGGGCAGGACATGGCTGAGCAGGACTTCGACATGATCGTGATCGGCGCCGGGCCCGGCGGCTACGTCGCCGCGATCCGCGGCGCGCAGCTGGGCCTAAGGGTCGCCTGCGTCGAGCGCGAGCACATGGGCGGCATCTGTCTGAACTGGGGCTGCATTCCGACCAAGGCGATGCTGCGCTCGGCCGAGGTGTTCCACCTGATGGAGCGGGCGAAGGATTACGGGCTCAAGGCCGACGGCATCGGCTACGACCTCGATGCGGTGGTGAAGCGCTCGCGCGGGATCGCCAGGCAGCTGAACTCGGGCGTCGGCCACCTGCTGAAGAAGAACAAGGTGACCGCGATCATGGGCGAGGCGAGCGTGCCGGCAAGGGGGCGCGTCTCGGTCAGGACCGACAAGGGCACGCAGGAGCTGACCGCCAAGCACGTCGTGCTCGCCACCGGAGCGCGGGCGCGCGAGCTGCCCGGGCTGGAGGCCGACGGCGATCTGGTGTGGACCTACAGGCACGCCCTCGTGCCGCCCCGGATGCCATCGAGGCTGCTCGTGATCGGCTCGGGCGCCATCGGCATCGAGTTCGCCAGCTTCTACAACGCGCTCGGGGCCGACGTGACCGTCGTCGAGGTGATGGACCGCATCCTGCCCGTTGAAGATGAAGAGATCAGCGCCTTCGCGCAGAAGAGCTTCGAGAAGCAGGGCATGACGATCCGCAGGAAGGCGATCGTCAAGGGCCTCGAGCGCGGCAAGGGCAAGGTGACCGCCCATATCGAGGCCGAGGGCAAGGTTGAGCAGGTCGAGTTCGACACCGTGATCTCGGCGGTGGGCATCGTCGGCAACACCGAAGGGCTGGGCCTCGAGAAGCTGGGCGTGACGGTCGAGAAGAGCCATGTGAAGACCGACCCGTATTGCCGCACCGGTGTCGAGGGCGTCTGGGCCATCGGCGATCTCGCGGGCGCGCCCTGGCTCGCCCACAAGGCGTCCCACGAGGGCGTCATGGTGGCCGAGCTGATCGCGGGGAAGAACGACGTGCACCCTGTTCCGCCCGAGCGCATCCCGGGCTGCACCTATTGCCAGCCGCAGATCGCGAGCGTCGGGCTGACCGAGGCGCAGGCCAGGAAAAGGGGGCACGAGGTGCGCGTCGGCCGCTTCCCCTTCATCGGCAACGGCAAGGCGCTGGCGCTGGGCGAGCCCGAGGGCATGGTCAAGACGGTGTTCGACGCGAAGACGGGCGAGCTCCTGGGCGCGCACATGGTCGGCGCCGAGGTGACCGAGCTGATCCAGGGCTACGCCGTGGGCCAGACGCTGGAGACGACCGAGGAAGAGCTGATGCACACCGTCTTCCCGCATCCGACCCTCTCCGAGATGATGCACGAGAGCGTGCTCGACGCCTACGACCGTGTCATCCACATCTGACCCGGCCGCCCCGCCGCACGAGGCGGGGGCGACGCGGGTCTGGCTGGTGCTGGCGCTCTGGGGGGCCGGCCTCGGTGCCGCCGGGCAATACGGCAAGGTCGCACTGATCTACGACATGCTGCCCACGCTCTACCCCGGCGCGGGCGCGGTGCTTGGCTGGGCGGTGTCGCTCGTGGGCGTCGTGGGCATCGTGCTGGGCGTTGCGGCGGGCGTCGTCGTCTCGTCGGTCGGGCTGCGCCGGGCGATGCTGGCGGGGTTGGCGGGCGGCGCCGCGCTGTCTGCGCTGCAGGCGTTCGCCCTGCCGCTCTGGGTGTTCCTCGGCCTGCGGGTGGTGGAGGGGGCGTTTCACCTGGCCATCGTCGTGGCCGCGCCGACGCTGATCTCGCAGCTCTCGGCGCCGCGGCATCGGCCCGTCACGCTGACGCTGTGGGGCACGTTCTTCGGTGTGGCCTTCGCCGGGATCGCGGCCTTCGGCGTTCCGCTGGCCGAGCGGCACGGCGTGCCGGCGCTGTTCCTTGCCCATGCGGTCTGGATGGCGGCCTTCGCGGCGGTGCTCGCGGCGCTGCTGCCGGTGGACGAGACGACCGACGGCCCGTGGCTGCCGCGCTCGGGCGATCTGATGGCCCGTAGCGCGCGGATCTATCGTTCGGCCCGCATCGGGGCGCCGGCGGCGGGCTGGCTGTTCTACACCTTTGCCTTCGTGGCGCTCCTGACGCTGATCGGCCCGCACGTCCCCGAGGCGGCGCGGACAGCGACGCTGACAGCCATGCCGCTGGTCTCCATCGCGTCGTCGCTGACCCTCGGCGTCGCGCTCCTGCGGTGGATGTCGGCGGTCGCGGTCATGCAGATCGGGTTCGTGGCGGCGGCGGCGCTGGCGCTCGCCTTCCTCGCGGCGCCGGGCCACCCCGCGCTCTGCCTCGCGGTGGCGGCGGCGCTGGGGCTGGTGCAGGGGGCGGGCTTCGCCGCGGTCCCCGAGCTCAATGCCGCGCCGGCCGACCGGGCGCTCGCCAATGGCGGGCTCGCGCAGACCGGCAACCTCGGCAACACCCTCGGCGTGCCGGTGCTGGCCGCCTGCATCGCGGCCTTCGGCTTTGCCGGTCTCGTCTGGCCGCTCGCTCTGGCGCTCGTGCTCGGCGCCGCGGGCCAGGCCCTGCTGGCAAGGGCGCGCGGGGACAGGGCCTACCAACGGTAAGCAAAGCTCTCGATCAGCCCGCCACTGGTCGGTCGGGCGTCTTGACGGCGACAGGCGCGATGCGCGGCCGTTCACCCGCCCGCGCCGCGCGAAATTCGTGCCACGCACCCGGTGTTCATTTTCTGTTCTCATTTTCTCGTTGGCCCGCACCCCCATATCCCCTACCTTGTGCGGGCGAGCAGAGAGGTGGGACTCATGCCGGAACAGAAGCACATCGAGGTCCGCGGCGCGCGCGAGCACAATCTCAAGGGAATCGACGTCGACATCCCGCGCGACACGCTGACGGTGATCACCGGGCTGTCGGGCTCGGGCAAGTCGTCGCTCGCCTTCGACACGATCTATGCCGAGGGGCAGCGCCGCTATGTCGAGAGCCTGTCGGCCTATGCGCGCCAGTTCCTCGACATGATGGAAAAGCCCGATGTCGACCACATCTCGGGCCTCTCCCCCGCCATCTCGATCGAGCAGAAGACGACCAGCAAGAACCCGCGGTCGACCGTCGGCACGGTGACGGAGATCTACGACTACCTGCGCCTTCTCTTCGCCCGCGTCGGCACGCCCTATTCGCCCGCCACCGGCCTGCCCATCGAGGCGCAGCAGGTGCAGGACATGGTCGATGCGGTGATGCGGATGGAGGAGGGCACGCGCGGCTACCTGCTCGCGCCCATCGTGCGCGACCGCAAGGGCGAATACCGCAAGGAGTTCCTCGAGCTGCGCAAGCAGGGCTTTCAGCGGGTCAAGGTCGACGGCGCGTTCCACGAGCTCGACGATCCGCCCAAGCTCGACAAGAAGTATCGCCACGACATCGACGTGGTCGTCGACCGGATCGTGGTGCGCGAGGGGATGGAGACGCGGCTGGCGGATTCGTTCCGCACCGCGCTCGACCTCGCGCAGGGCATCGCGATCCTCGAGACCGCCCCCCGCGAGGACGAGGGCGAGCCCGAGCGCATCACCTTCTCCGAGAATTTCGCCTGCCCGGTCAGCGGCTTCACCATCCCAGAGATCGAGCCGAGGCTGTTTTCGTTCAACGCGCCCTTCGGCGCCTGCCCCGACTGCGACGGGCTGGGGCAGGAGCTGTTCTTCGACGAGCAGCTCGTCGTGCCGGATGCGACGCTGAAGATCGGTGACGGGGCGCTCGCGCCGTGGCGCAAGGGCAAGTCGCCCTATTTCCTGCAGACGATCGAGGCGATCGCCAGGCACTACGAGTTCGACCGCAACGCGCGGTGGAAGGATCTGCCGGCCCACGTCAAGCAGGTGTTCCTGCACGGCTCGGGCGAGGAGGAGATCCGGTTCCGCTACGACGAGGGCGGGCGCGTCTACCAGGTCTCGCGCCCCTTCGAGGGCATCATTCCCAACATGCAGCGGCGCTACCGCGAGACGGATTCGGCGTGGATCCGCGAGGAATTCGAGCGCTACCAGAACAACCGCCCCTGCGGCACCTGCAACGGCTACCGCCTGCGGGAAGAGGCGCTGGCGGTGCGGATCGCGGGCGTCCATATCGGGCAGGTCGTGCAGAAGTCGATCAGGGAGGCGTTCGACTGGTGCGAGACGGTGCCGGAGCATCTGACCAGGCAGAAGAACGAGATCGCCCGCGCCATCCTCAAGGAGATCCGCGAGCGGCTGGGCTTCCTGAACAACGTGGGGCTGGAATACCTGACCCTCTCCCGCGCGGCCGGGACGCTGTCGGGCGGCGAGAGCCAGCGCATCCGGCTGGCCAGCCAGATCGGCTCGGGCCTGACCGGGGTGCTCTACGTGCTCGACGAGCCCTCGATCGGCCTGCACCAGCGCGACAACGACCGCCTGCTCGGCACGCTCAAGAACCTGCGCGACCAGGGCAACACGGTGATCGTGGTGGAGCACGACGAGGAAGCGATCCGCGAGGCCGACTGGGTGCTCGACATCGGCCCCGGCGCGGGCGTGCATGGCGGGCAGATCATCGCCGAGGGGCCGCCTGCGAAGATCGCCGAGACGCCCGACTCGGTGACGGGCGACTACCTGGCCGGCCGGCGCGAGATCGCGGTGCCGGCCGAGCGGCGGAAGGGCAACGGCAAGACGCTGACCGTCGTCAGGGCGACCGGAAACAACCTGCGCGAGGTGACGGTCGACGTTCCGCTCGGGCGCTTCGTCTGCGTCACCGGCGTCTCGGGCGGCGGCAAGTCGACGCTGACCATCGAGACGCTGTTCAAGACCGCCTCGATGCGCCTCAACGGCGCCCGTCACACGCCGGCGCCCTGCGAGACGATCAAGGGGCTGGAGCATCTCGACAAGGTGATCGACATCGACCAGCGCCCCATCGGGCGCACCCCGCGCTCGAACCCGGCCACCTATACCGGCGCCTTCACGCCCATCCGCGACTGGTTCGCCGGCCTGCCCGAGGCCAAGGCGCGCGGCTACAAGCCGGGCCGCTTCAGCTTCAACGTCAAGGGCGGACGGTGCGAGGCGTGCCAGGGCGACGGCGTCATCAAGATCGAGATGCACTTCCTGCCCGACGTCTATGTGACGTGCGAGACCTGCCACGGCGCCCGCTACAACCGCGAGACGCTGGAAATCCGCTGGAAAGGCAAGAGCATCGCCGACGTTCTTGAGATGACTGTCGAAGATGCGCAGGAGTTCTTCAAGGCCGTCCCCTCGATCCGCGAGAAGATGGACGCGCTGATGGAGGTGGGCCTCGGCTACATCAAGGTCGGCCAGCAGGCGACGACGCTGTCGGGCGGCGAGGCGCAGCGGGTGAAGCTGTCGAAGGAGCTCGCCAGGCGATCCACCGGCCGCACCCTCTACATCCTCGACGAGCCGACGACGGGCCTGCACTTCGAAGACGTCCGCAAGCTCTTGGAAGTGCTGCACTCTCTCGTCGACGCCGGCAACACGGTGGTGGTGATCGAGCACAACCTCGACGTCATCAAGACCGCCGACCACCTGATCGACATCGGCCCCGAGGGCGGCGATGGCGGCGGGCAGGTCGTGGCGACCGGCACCCCCGAGGCCGTGGCCGCGATCGAGGCGAGCCATACCGGCCGATACCTCGCGCCGATGCTGAATCCGCGAAAGGTGGCCGCCGAATAGGGCTGATCGTTCGCCAGGACCGGCGGCGCGATCACGTGCCTCTGGACGTGGCGCACCCGCTCGCCTAGCCCTCGCCCCGACGGAGCATCGGGAGAGAGGGCACCATGGATGCGTCGCGCGACGGGTTCGGCGTGGCCCTGGGGGGCGGCGGGGCGCGCGGCTGGTGCCATGTCGGTGTCTTGCGCGCTCTCGAAGCGAACGGGCGGTCGCCCGGCGGTGCCGCCGGGTGCTCGATGGGCGCGCTCGTCGGCGCGGCGTGGGCGGCCGGCAAGCTCGAGGCGCTGGAGGTATGGGCGCGCGGGCTGACGCGCGCGCAGGTGCTTTCCTACGTAGATCTGGGACTCGGGCAGGGCGGCATCGTCGCAGGCCGCGCCGTCTGGCGGATTCTCGACCACCTCGAGGTGCCCGAGCGGATCGAGGATCTCGACCGGCCGCTCGTCTTGCTGGCGACCGACATGGAGACCGGCCGCGAGATCTGGATCGCCGACGGTGACCTTCGCGCCGCCGTGCGTGCCTCGATCGCCATTCCGGGCGTGTTCCGTCCCTATCGCATCGAGGGGCGCTGGCTGCTCGACGGCGGGTTGACCAACCCGGTGCCCGTCTCGGCGGTGCGCGCGCTCGGCTTTCGCCGCATCCTGGGCGTCAACCCCAATGCCCGCGGCGCCCAGCCGCTCTGGACGCGGCCGAAGGGCGGGGGGCTCTGGCCGCATCTGGCCGCGCCCGCGGTCGTGGCGCGTCTGCCCGAGGCCCTTCGGGGCATGTTCTCGCCCGGCGCGGAGGAGGGGCCGGACGACACTGCCGCGCCCGACTATCTCCAGGTGATCAGCGCCTCCATCGACATGCTGACCGGCTATCTTTGCGCCACCCGGCTGGCCGCCGACCCGCCCGACGCGCTTCTCGCGGCGGAGCTGGGCCATATCGGCGTGCTCGAACTCGACCGCGCGGCCGAGGCGATCGACGCCGGCCGGGCGCTGGTCGAGGCCGGCGCCGCAATGCTCCAGCGGCTCGACGATTGACCCCGGCGCGCCCCCGCCGGGCCTGAACGCGGCTCAGCCGTCGCCGCGCCCCCGCCCCTCGAAGCGGGGCAGCATGGCCGAGAAATCCTTTCCCGTTCCGCCTTCTTCCTCGACGAACCTCGCGTAGAGCGTCATCGCGGCCGAGCCGAGGGGCGTGTCGGCATCGTGGCTTTCGGCGGCCTGCTGCGACAGGCGCAGATCCTTCAGCATCAGGTCGGCGGCAAAGCCCGGGCGATAGTCGTTGTCGGCGGGCGAGGTCGGCCCCACTCCCGGCGCCGGGCAGTAGGTGGTGAGCGACCACGACTGCCCCGAGGAGGTGCTGACCACGTCGAACATGGCCTGTCGCGAGAGGCCCAGCTTGTCTGCCAGCGCGAAGGCCTCGCAGGTGACGATCATCGTCGCGCCGAGAATCATGTTGTTGCAGATCTTGGCCGATTGCCCGGCGCCCGCCGGCCCGCAGTGCACGGCCCTGGCCCCCATGATCTCGAGGAGGGGCAGGGCGCGGGCATGGGCCTCTTCGGGGCCGCCGACCATGAAGGTGAGGGTGCCCGCCTGTGCGCCGCCGACGCCGCCCGACACGGGCGCGTCGAGCGCCATGAGGCCGGCCTGCGCGGCCTGATCCGCCACGGCGCGGGCGCTGTCCACGTCGACCGTCGAGCAGTCGAGCAGGATCGCGCCCTTGTCCATCGCCGGGATCAGCTCGGCCGCCACCGTCCGCAGGATCGCCCCGTCGGGCAGCATGGTGATCACCACCTCGGCGCCGCGCGCTGCCTCCGCCCCGCTCGCGGCCCATGTCACGCCCTCGGGGCAGGGCGCGGCGAGGTCATGGCCCCTCACCTCGTGCCCGGCCCTGGCCAGGTTGGCGGCCATCGGCGCGCCCATGTTGCCGAGGCCGATGAAACCCACCTTCATGTCCGTCCTCCCAGGTCGAGCGCCGCCTCCCCCAGCGGCATGAGCATCTGCGCCACCGCCGCCAGCGGCACGGCGTCGGGCGTGTGCGTCCAGCGCGGGGTCCTGTCCTTGTCGACGATCATCGCCCGGATGCCCTCGAGAAAGTCGCCCTGCGCGATCGCGCGCCACGTATAGCGGTGCTCGAGGCCGAGCGCGCGCTCGATCGTCGCCGCCGCCCCCCGCATCCGGTGGACCGTCTCGACGGCCGCCGCCATGGCGAGCGGCGCGTTCCGCTCCATCCGCTGAAGCGACTCTTCGGCGAAATCGCCCCCCTCGGCCCGGAGCGCGCGCAGGATGTCGCCCAGCGTGTCGCCCGCGAAATGCCGGTCGATCTGCGGCTGCATCGCCGCGAGAGGACTTTCCGGCGGGGGTTCGGCCGCGCGGTCGAGCGCCTCCCAGTCGCCGGTCTCGGCCAGCTCCGCCTTCAGCGCCTCCCACCTCGCCTCCGGCAGGTAGTAGTCGGCGAAACCGGCATGGATCGCATCGCCCGGCCCCATCCGCCGGGCGGTCGTGGCGAGGTATTCGCCCAGCCGCCCCGGCGCCCGCGCCAGCAGGAGCGAGCCGCCCACGTCGGGCACGAGGCCGATCGAGGTCTCGGGCATGGCGATCTGGCTGGTGTCGCCCACCACCCGGTGCGAGCCGTGGCACCCAAGGCCCACGCCGCCGCCCATGGTGAAGCCGTGCAGGAACGATGCGACGGGCTTGGGAAAACGGAACAGCGCGGCGTTCATCCGGTATTCGTCGCGCCAGAAGGCGCGGGCGGGCTCGAAGTCGCCCGCCACCCCGGCGCGGTAGATCTCCATCAGGTCGCCGCCGGCGCAGAACGCCTTCTCGCCCACCGCGTCGATCACCAGCATCGCGATGTCGTCGTCGGCCGCCCAGGCGGGCAGAGCCTCCGACACCGCGCGCACGATGTCGTGGGTGATCGCGTTCAGCGCCTTCGGCCGGTTCACCGTGATCCGGCCGACGCGGCCTTCCCTGCGGATGTCCGCCTCGGCCGCGCTCATGGCGTCAGCATCGAGCGGGCCACGATCAGCCGCATGATCTCGTTCGTCCCTTCGAGGATCTGGTGCACCCGCAGGTCGCGGACGATCTTCTCGATCCCGTAATCGGCGAGATAGCCATAACCGCCATGCAGCTGCAGGCACTGATCGGCCACGCGGCTGCCCGCCTCGGTCACCAGCTTCTTGGCCATGGCGCAGGCGCGGGTGGCGTCGGGGGCGCCCCGGTCGAGCTTCCACGCCGCCTGGCGCAGGAAGGTGCGCGCGGCCTCCAGCTCGATCTCCATGTCGGCAAGGCGGAACTGCAGCGCCTGGAACTCGGTCAGCGCCTGACCGAAGGCGCGCCGCTCGCGCATGTAGGCCACCGTCTGGTCGAGCGCCGCCTGCGCCGCGCCGAGCGAACAGGCCGCGATGTTGAGCCGCCCGCCGTCGAGCCCGGCCATCGCGTAGGAAAAGCCGCGCCCCTCCTCGCCCAGCAGGTTCGCCGCCGGCACGGGGCAGGCGTCGAGCTGCACCTGCCGCGTGGGCTGCGACCGCCAGCCCATCTTGTCCTCGAGCGCGCCGAACGACAGGCCCGCCGCCCCGTCCTCGACCACGAAGCCCGAGATCCCCTTTGGCCCCTCGGGCCCTGACCGTGCCATCACGATGTAGGCGTCGGAATAGCCGCCCCCCGAGATGAACGCCTTGGTTCCGGTCAGCCGCCAGCCCTCGTTCGTCCGCTCGGCCTTCGTGCGCAGCGCGGCCGCGTCTGAGCCCGAGCCGGGCTCGGTCAGGCAGTAGGAGAAGACCGTCTCCATCCCGATGGCGGGGCCGAGGAAGCGCGCCTTGAGGCCGTCCGAGCCATACCGGTCGAGCATCGCCGCACACATGTTGTGGATCGACAGGAACGCGGCGACCGAGGCGCACGACCGGGACAGCGCCTCGAAGACCAGTGTCGCCTCGAGCCGCGACAGCCCCGACCCGCCCGATTCCTCGGCGACGTAGAGCCCGCCAAAGCCCAGCTCTGCCAGCTTCGGCCACAGCGCCCGCGGGATGGTGCCCGCCGTCTCCCAGTCGCGGGCGTAGGGCGCGATCTCGGCCTCGCCCACCGCGCGCGCCATATCTTGAATCGCGCGCGCCTCGTCGCTCAGCGCGAAATCCATCGCCGCCTCCCTTCCGGCGAATTGATCATGCGTTCAATTCTGGAGGAAACCGCTCGCGCCCGCAACCGATTCCCGCCAGAGGGGCCTGGCCCGTCCCGGCCCTTCTTCTTGCTGAAAATATCCCTGGGGGAGTCGCCGAAGGCGACGGGGGCAGCGCCCCCGCTTCGGTCGCCGCCTGGCGGCGCGATCAGATCAGGCGCACCTGCGTACCGACATCGACCAGCGCGAACAGCTCTTCCACCTGCTCGTTGTAGAGGCCGATGCAGCCCGACGACGAGCGGCGCCCGATCTTGCGCGTGTCGTGGGTGCCGTGGATGAGGTAGGCCGGCCACGAGAGATACATGGCGTGGGTGCCGAGCGGGTTGCCCGGCCCCGCCGGCATGAAGTCGGGCAGCGTCGGGTCGCGCTCGCGCATCGAGGCGGTGGGCGTCCACGAGGGCCCGACCTTCTTGCGCACGACCTCGGTGTAGCCGCGGCGGGTGAGTTCCTCGGTCAGGGGCACCGATGTCGGGTAGAGCTTGTAGATCGTCTCGTCGCCCGACCAGTAGTGCAGCGCGCGGCTGCGCGTGTCGCAGACGATGGCGCCCTTGCCGAGCTGGTCGAAATGCTCGCGCCAGTCCTGCCGGACGAAGCTCGAGACGTTTCGGCGTGGTGCGGGGCCCGACTGCACCAGAGGGTCGGCGGCGTCCTGCGCGCGCAGGATCGCGGGCGCGGCCATCAGGGGCAGGGCGGCGCCGGCCGCGGCCATGAGGCGGCGTCGGGTGAGACGTGTCGTGTCGGTCATTCTGCTCGCTCGATTCCGGTTCGCTTCTGTCGGCAATCCCGAGTTTCAATTGCCACGATGGCGGGTCGCGGTCCAGCCGGTTGGCGCGCCGCTCTCGACGATGTGAGGCTCCCGCCACGCCGGAGCACGCCACCCGGAGCCCGGCACCAGAGCCCGCCACGCTAGAGGCCCTCGCGGAACTCCTCGACCAGGCGGCGGACGACAGCGCGCATCGCCCCGTCCTCGGTGGCGCCCGCCTCCAGCGCGGCGGCGCGCACCGCGCGCTGCCGGTCGGCGCCGGTGCCGCCGGCCACGATCTCGTGGACGCGTTCCACCTCGGCCAGGCAGCCCAGCGCCTCGGCATCCTCGGCGAGCAGGCCGATCAGCTCTTCGGCCAGCGCGTCGAACGGCTTGATGCGCCCCGCGCCGAAGTCGATCATGCCGGCGGAGGTGCCGTAGCGCTGCGCCCGCCACCGGTTCTCGCCCACGAGAAAGCCGTCGTAGGCCCGCCAGCGCTGGTTGAGGCGCGACAGCCGCCACAGCATCCGGCAGATGCACTGGACGAGGGCCGCCAGTGTCAGCGTGTCCTCCATCCGGGGCGGCACGTCGCAGATGCGCGTCTCGATCGTGGGGAAGCGGGCCGAGGGGCGCAGATCCCACCAGATCTTCGACTGGTCCTCGATGATCCCGAGATCGACGAGCACGCCGGTGGTGCGTTCGTAGGCGGCCCAAGAGTTGAGCTGCGGCGGCAGGCCGGTGCGCGGCAGGTTGTCGAACACCGTCAGCCGATAGGAGGACAGCCCCGTATCCTCGCCCTGCCAGAAGGGCGACGAGGTGGAGAGCGCCAGAAGGTGCGGCAGGAAATAGGCGAGCTGGTTCATCAGGTCGATGCGCAGCTCCTCGCCCTCGACGCCCACATGGACATGCATCCCGCAGATCAGCATCCGCCGCGCCACGCCCGCGAGGTCGGAACGGAGCTGGTTGTAGCGCGCCTTGTCGGTGTGGTGCTGCGCCTTCCAGTCGGCGAAGGGGTGGCAGGAGGCGGCGATGGGGGCGAGGCCGTGGGCGTCGCAGCACTCGGCCACGGTGCGGCGCAGCTTGCGCAGGTCGTCGCGCGCGCTGGCGATGTCGGGGCAGACCTTGGTGCCGATCTCGATCTGGCATTGCAGGAACTCGGGGGAGACCTGCCCCTCGATGGCGTTCGCGCACTCCTCCATCAGTGCCTGGGGGGCCGCGACGAGCTCGCCCGACCCGCGGTCGACGAGCAGGTATTCCTCCTCGATCCCCAGCGTGAATGCCGGCGCCACCTCCGCCATCCGCCCGTCCCCCGTGCCCTTGCGTCGGGGCGAGAGTGGCAAGCGGCG
This sequence comes from Rhodobacteraceae bacterium HLUCCA09, assembly GCA_001314685.1. Taxonomy (GTDB): domain Bacteria; phylum Pseudomonadota; class Alphaproteobacteria; order Rhodobacterales; family Rhodobacteraceae; genus HLUCCA09. The sequence goes on along the minus strand of LJNT01000148.1, from coordinate 28,565 downwards.
AGGTGCGGCGCAAGCGGGGAGGGGAAGCGGCGGCGTCAGGTCGTGAGATGGCTAAGGGATGTTATGTTGAAAGGAATAGCACTGAGAGCTTATGCTGTGAGAAGCCCTGACGCAAAACCGGTCGCTTGCCGGCACGGTACTAAATGACCCAACGTCTTCAAGGGTTTGTGTGTCTCAAAAACCCGGTCCGAAACCTCTCCCTCACTCCATCGCCTTGAAGTGGAACTCGCCGCCTTCCTTCAAACCGCTCGGCCAGCGGGCCGTGACCGTCTTGGTGCGGGTGTAGAAGCGGAAGGAATCGGGGCCGTGCTGGTTGAGGTCGCCGAAGCCCGATTTCTTCCAGCCGCCGAAGGTGTGGTAGGCCAGCGGCACCGGGATCGGCACGTTGACGCCGACCATGCCGATATTGATGCGGTGGGCGAAGTCGCGGGCGGTGTCGCCGTCGCGGGTGAAGATCGCGGTGCCGTTGCCGTAGTCGTGGTCCATCGCCAGCCCCAGCGCCTCTTCGTAGCTGCCCGCGCGCACGGTCGACAGGACGGGGCCGAAGATCTCCTGGCGGTAGATCTCCATCTCGGGCGTGACGCGGTCGAACAGGTGCGGGCCGACGAAGAAGCCGTTTTCGTAGCCCTGAAGGCTGAAGTCGCGGCCGTCGACCACCAGCTCTGCCCCCTGCTCGATGCCCGACTCGACCAGCCCCAGCACCCGCTCCTTCGCCGCGCCGGTCACGAGCGGGCCGTAATCGACGTCGGCCCCGGCGGTGTAGGGGGCGATCTTGAGCTTCTCGATCCGCGGCACGAGCTTTTCGATCAGCCGGTCGGCGGTCTCGTCGCCCACCGGCACGGCGACCGAGATGGCCATGCAGCGCTCGCCGGCCGCGCCGTAGCCCGCGCCCACCAGCGCGTCGGCGGCCTGGTCCATGTCGGCGTCGGGCATGACGATCATGTGGTTCTTGGCGCCGCCGAAGCACTGCACGCGCTTGCCGTTGGCGCAGCCGCGCGCATAGATGTACTGCGCGATGGGGGTGGAGCCGACGAAGCCGATGGCCTGCACGCTCTCGTTGTCGAGCAGCGCGTCGACCGCCTCCTTGTCGCCGTTGACGACCTGCAGGATGCCGTCGGGCAGGCCGGCCTCCTGCATCAGCTCGGCCAGCATCATCGGAACCGATGGGTCGCGCTCGGACGGCTTGAGGATGAAGGCGTTGCCGCAGGCGATGGCGGGGGCGAACTTCCACATCGGGATCATGGCGGGGAAGTTGAAGGGCGTGATCCCGGCCACGACGCCGAGGGGCTGACGCATCGAGTACATGTCGATGCCCGGCCCGGCGCCGTCGGTGTACTCGCCCTTCAGCAGGTGCGGCGCCCCGATGCAGAACTCGACCACCTCGAGCCCGCGCTGCACGTCGCCTCTCGCGTCGGGCAGGGTCTTGCCGTGCTCGCGCGAGAGGGCCTCGGCCAGCCTGTCCATGTCGCGGTTCAGAAGGCGCACGAACTCCATCAGCACGCGGGCGCGGCGCTGCGGATTGGTCGCGCCCCAGGCGGGCTGGGCTTCGGCGGCCCTGGCCACCGCCGCGTCGACCTCGGCCTTCGAGGCCAGCGCCACCTGCGCCTGCACCTCGCCCGTCGCGGGGTTGAACACGTCGGCCGTGCGGCCCGATCCGGCCACGCGCGCCCCGTTCATCCAGTGCCCGATCTGCTCCATCGCTCCCTCCCTTCGCCGGTTCGGGCGCACCCTAGCGGAGCCGTCCGGCGGCTGGAAGCGGGGTTTCGCCCCGGCGCGCCCCGGCGCGCCGCGCGCCTCCCCGCGCGGCATGCGACGGTATTCCCGTTGACAGACAGGCCCGCCGGCCCCGACGCTGCGTCACAGGGAGACCCCGGGAGGAATGAGAATGACCGTCGCCAACATCCTGAAATCCAAGGGCAGCACCCATGTCGAGACGATCGGGCCCATGGCCACCGCGCTCGAAGCGGCCCGCCGACTCGCCGAAAAGCGCTTCGGCTCGCTGGTCGTGGCCGACGGCGAGGGCACGCCCATCGGCATCCTGTCGGAGCGCGACATCGTCCGCGAGGTGGGTCGTCGCGGCGCCGCTGTCCTGGCCGAGCCGGTGGAGAAGCTCATGACGAGAAAGATCGTCAGCTGCACGCGCGCCGACAAGGCGGTTTCGGTGCTCGGCACGATGACAGAACAGCGCTTCCGCCACATGCCCGTGGTCGAGAACGGCCGGCTCGTGGGCCTCATCACGATCGGCGACGTGGTGAAGTACCGGCTCGAGGAACTGGCGATGGAGAAGGACGCCCTCGAAGGCATGATCATGGGGTTCTAGCGCAACGGAGCGGGGACCGGCGCATGCCATCGGGTTGCGCTCGGGGCCCGGCTGCGGCACCTGCGCGCCGGAACGCGGCTCAGGGGAACGTGACCCATGCGCACCGGCCTCTATCCCGGCACCTTCGATCCCGTCACCCACGGGCATCTCGACATCATCACACGGGCGACCGTGCTGGTCGATCGGCTGGTGATCGGTGTGGCGATCAATCGTGACAAGGGCCCGCTCTTTACCCTCGAGGAGCGGGTGGAGATGATCGAGCGCGAGGTCGCCGCCATTTCCGAGCGCACGGGCTGCGAGATCGTCGCGCACCCCTTCGAGAACCTGCTGATCGACTGCGCCAACGACGTGGGCGCCAGGCTGATCGTCCGCGGCCTGAGGGCGGTGGCCGATTTCGAGTACGAGTTCCAGATGGTCGGCATGAACCGCCAACTCGACAACACGATCGAGACGGTGTTCCTCATGGCCGAGGCAGAGCACCAGGCGATCGCGTCGAAGCTGGTCAAGGAGATCGCCCGTCTGGGGGGCGACGTGTCGAAGTTCGTCACCCCCGCCGTCCGCGAGGCCCTTCTCGCGCGGGTCGGCCGCGCCTGACCGGCGACGGGAATCGAACAGCCCGGCGGAGAGGGGCGGACGCGCCGGCGGGCTGGTGCAGACGGAAAACCGCGCGGGCGGAGCCGGGGGCAAATCCCTTCAAGAAAGGGATTTGCAAGAGCCTTATCGAAGGCTCTTGCCGCCGGCGTCGCCGTAGACGGCGGCACGGGCGATGCGCTCGGCGTCACCGGTGTAGAGATCGAGGTCCAGCGCCACGTCGAGCGGTATCGAGCGCAACTCCTGCACGGTGCGGGCGTAGCGGGCGCGGCGGTGGGCGATCTCGCGGATGCGGGCGATCAGGTCGGTCATTGGTCTGTCCTCTCGGGTGCGCTGTGCATTGCTGCGTCCGGTCAGATGTTGGCGCTAACGCCCTTCCGAACAATCCCCCGATTGCGTGATCCGGGCTTGCATCGAATGCATGGCTTTGACGCCGGCGTCATCCCCAAAGAGAAGCGCCGCGCCCCCGGGGGAGCGCGGCGCCGCCGGTTCGGATCGTCACCCGAACTCAGAGATGCTTGCCCATCTCGGCCGCGGTGTCGAGCATCCGGCAGGAGAAGCCCCACTCGTTGTCGTACCACGACAGCACGCGCACCAGCTTGCCCTCCAGAACCTTGGTCTGGTCGGTGGCGAAGATCGACGAATGCGGGTCGTGGTTGAAGTCCGTCGAGACGAGCTTCTCGTCGGTCACGCCGAGGATGCCCTTCAGCTCGCCCGACGCCGCCGCGCGGATCGCCTCGTTGATCTCGTCGGTCGAGGTCTCGCGCCCGGCCTCGAAGGTAAGGTCGACGACCGAGACGTTCGGCGTCGGCACCCGGATCGCCACGCCGTCGAGCTTGCCGTCGAGCTCGGGCATCACGAGGCCCACGGCGCGCGCCGCGCCCGTCGAGGTCGGGATCATCGACATCGCCGCGGCGCGGGCGCGGTAGAGATCCTTGTGCATGGTGTCGAGCGTCGGCTGGTCGCCGGTATAGGAGTGGATCGTCGTCATGAAGCCGCGCTCGATCCCGAGCGCCCCGTTCAGCACGTAGGCGACCGGGGCGAGGCAGTTCGTCGTGCACGAGGCGTTCGACACCACGAGGTCGTCCTTCGTGAGCGTGCCGTGGTTCACGCCGTAGACGATGGTCTTGTCCGCGCCTTTCGAGGGCGCCGAGACCAGCACGCGCGAGGCGCCGTTCTCGAGATGCACCTGCGCCTTCTCCTTGTCGGTGAAGATGCCGGTGCATTCGAGCACGATGTCGACATCCGTCCATGGCAGCGCCGCGGGGTCGCGCTCGGACGTCACGACGATGGGCCCGCGGCCCACGTCGATGCCCTCGCCGGTGGTCTTCACCTCGAAGGGCGCGCGGCCGTGCACGCTGTCGTAGCGCAGAAGGTGCGCGTTGGTCTCGACGGGTCCGAGGTCGTTGATCGCCACGACCTCCACGTCGGTGCGCCCCGTCTCGATCAGCGCGCGCAGCACGTTGCGCCCGATCCGGCCGAAGCCGTTGATCGCCACCTTTACCGCCATCGTCGTCTCTCCCATGTCTGGCGCCGCGCCACGCGGCCGGTCGCGGTCTTCCAATCGTCTCGCGCCGCCCGCGTCAACCGCGCGCGCTGCGGCCTAACGCCAGAAAGCCAGCCACTCGATCAGCCCGAGGAGGCGGCGCCCGAGGAACAGGTGCAACTCCCATCCGAAGAGGAAGTTCGCCGCCGCCGCCACCGCGAGCAGCCCGGCGAGCCACAGCGCGATCCGGTCGGTCAAGGTGTGGCGCCCCCGGTTTCTTTCTGTCGCAAATACGCCATCGCCACGGCCCCGCCGGGGGCGCCGCCGGGCCGGAGGCGGGCCGGCTCAGCCATTGCCCCGGCGCACGAAGCGGCCGGCATCCTCGGCTGCGGCGCGCAGCGCGCGGGCCTTGTTCACCGTCTCCTGCCACTCGGCCGCGGGGTCGCTGTCGTAGACCACGCCCCCGCCCGCCTGCACATACAGCGTCTCGTCCTTCACGACGGCGGTGCGCAGCGCGATGCACATGTCCATGTCGCCGTCGGCCGAAAAGTAGCCGACCGCGCCGCCGTAGACGCCGCGCTTTTCCGGCTCGAGCTCGTCGATGATCTCCATCGCGCGCACCTTGGGCGCGCCCGAGACAGTCCCGGCCGGAAGCCCGGCGAGGAGCGCCGAGAGCGCGTCGTGCTCGTCTGAGATCTCGCCCACCACGTTGGAGACGATGTGCATCACATGGGAATAGCGCTCGATCACGAACTCTTCGGTGGGCCGCACCGTGCCGATCTTCGCGACCCTCCCGACATCGTTGCGCCCCAGATCGAGCAGCATCAGGTGCTCGGCCATCTCCTTTTGGTCCGACAACAGATCGGCCTCGAGCGCGCGATCTTCCTCCTCGGAGGCGCCGCGGGGGCGGGTGCCCGCGATGGGGCGGATCGTCACCTCGCCCTCGCGGACGCGCACGAGGATCTCGGGCGAGGCGCCCACGACCTGGAAGCCGCCGAAATCGAAGTAGAACAGGAAGGGCGAGGGGTTGGTGCGCCGCAGCGAGCGGTAGAGCGCGAAAGGCGGCAGCGGAAAGTGCTGTGCCCAGCGCTGCGACGGCACGACCTGAAAGATGTCGCCGGCGCGGATGTAGTCTCTCGCCCGCTCGACGGCGGCGAGATAGGCGGGTCTGGTGAAGTTCGACACCGGCGCGCCCACCTCGGCCGCCTCGCCCAGCGCGCGCGGCTCGCCCGGAACGCCGCCCTCGATGTCGCGCACCGCGTCGGCCACCCGCTCGGCCGCCTGCGCGTAGGCCGCCCGCGCGGTCAGGCCCGAGGCGATGAAGGCGGGCGCGACCACGATCACCTCGCCCTTCACCCCGTCGAGCACCGCCACCACCGATGGGCGCAGGAGCACCGCGTCGGGCAGGCCGAGCGGGTCGGGGTTGACGTGGGGCAGGTGCTCGACAAGCCGCACCATGTCGTAGCCGAGATAGCCGAAGAGACCGGCCGAGGCCGAGGGCAGGCCGCGGGGCAGGGCGATGCGGCTCTCCTCCAGCACCGCCCGCAGCGAGGCGAGCGGGTCGCGCGCCTCCTCGACGAAGGCGTCGGCATCGTAGCGCGCCTCGCGGTTGATCCATGCCCGGCTGCCCCGGCAGCGCCACACGAGGTCGGGCTTGAGCCCCACGATCGAGTAGCGCCCCCGCACCTCGCCGCCGGTCACCGATTCGAGCATGAAGGAATCCGCCCGCGCGCCGCCGAGCTTGAGCATCAGCGAGACCGGTGTGTCGAGATCGGCGGCGAGGCGCGCATAGACGATCTGGTTCTCGCCCGCGGCCCACCCGCGGGCAAAGTCGTCGTAGCCGGGCGCGAGCGCGACCATCCTAGTTGAAGACCTGGGAATGGACGGAGTTGAGCGCGGGCTGGTCAAAGCTGACACCCTCGCGCGCCATGAGCCCTCGAATGTAGAGTTGCAGCGCGTCGTTCGCCATGCCCTGCGCCGCCTGGCTCTCGAGGGCCTGCCGCAGCAGCGCGACGCGCTCGTTCTCCTCGTCGGGCGGGGCGATCTCGCGCAGCTCGAGCAGGTAGGCCGCGCCGTCGCCCTCGACCACGGTGCGCTCGCCTTGCTCCATCTCGAAGGCGCGGGCGATCAGCGCCGGCGGCACACCGTCGAGCGTGGCGTCGCGGGTGAGCCCCTCGGTCGTCTCCACGGCCGCACCGGACGCGCCAAGCTCGTCGCCGCCCGTCAGGTCGGCGAGCGCCGCCTCGGCCTGCGCGGCGAGGCGGCGGGTGCGCTCGGCCGCGCGCCAGTCGTCGGCCACCGTCGCGCGTATGTCGGCGAGCGGGGGCAGGCGGGGCGGCACCACTTCGTCGACGCGCAGCGCGAAGAGCGAGCCGTCGCCGAGGATGTCGATCTGCGGAAAGTCGTCCTCCTGCGCGGCGTCGGCCGCTTCGCGGAAGCGCTCGTAGCCCACGATCTCGCCCGCCTCGGTGCCGACACCGGGGAACCAGTCGAGCGTGCCCACGTCCATTGCGGTCTCGTCGCCCAGATCCTCGAGCGTCGCGCCCGCGGCGAGACGGTCGTCGAACTCGTCGACCATGTCCGACATCATCCGGCGTGCACGCTCGATCGAGGCCTCGCGGGCCAGCTCGTCACGCACCTCCGCGAGCGGGATGTCGCGCGCGTCGAGGATTGCATTGACGCGGAACAGAGCGGGTCCGAGCGAGGTCTCGACCGGCCCCACGACGCCGGGGCCGTCGAGGGCGAACACCGGCTCGGCCGCCGCGCCCAGATCGTCGCGCGCCACGTCGCCGAGATCGACATCCTCCAGCGTCAGGCCCCGCTCGCGCACCAGCGCGCCGAAATCGATCTCGCCCGCCTCGAGCGCGGCCGAGGCGCGCTCGGCCGACGCCGCGCTTTCGAAGACGAGCCGTTCCACCAGCCGGCGCTCGGGCTGCACGTATTCGTCGATCCGCTCCTCGTACAGCGCCTCGACCGCGCCCTCCTCGGGCTCGAGCGTGTCGGCCAGCGCCGCGGGCGTCAGCCAGGCGTAGGTGATGCGCTTGGTCTCGGGCAGGCGATAGGCGTCTTCAGCCGCCTCGTACTGCGCCTGCAGGTCGGCGTCGGTGGGCTCGGGCAGCGCCGCGTCGAGATCTTCGGGGCCGAAGCGCCGCCACGCGAAGCTGCGCCGCTCGCCCACGTAGCCCATCACCGTGTCGGTGAAGGCATCGGGCGCGGCGATGCCGCCCGCCGCGGCTGACTGCAGCAGCGCGCGGGTCTGGTCGGCGCGCACCTCTTCCTCGTATTCGGGCACCGTCCAGCCGTTCTGACGCAGCACGAACTCGTAGGTCTGCCGGTCGAACGCCCCGTTCGGCCCAAGGAACGCCTGGGTCTGCAGTATCCGCTCGCCCACCACGTCGTCGCTGACCGACAGCCCCAGATCGGCGGCCTCGCCGTCGAGCGCGGCCTGGCCGGCAAGGCTCCCTTGCACCTCGGCCATCAGCCCCGTCGCCTCGGCGCGCGCCCGCGTTACCGGCTCGCCCGCCGGTCGCCTGCCGCTCGGCCCGGATCGCCTGGTCGAGCGCGCGGAAATAGGCCTGCGCCGTGATCTCCTGGCCCCCCACGCGGCCCACCGCCGTGGTCGAGCCGCCGAACGAGCCGATGCCGAAGCCCGCGAGGCCCACGATCAGCAGCGCGAGCAGGATCCACACGAAGACCTTGCTCGCCTTCTTGCCGACGCTTTCCGCCATGTGTTCCCTCCCGGCGCTGTTCGCGGCGTCCTAGACGCTGCCCGCCCGGCTCGCAAGGCGCGGGCCGGTCACGGCGGCGAGACGGTCGGCCAGACGCCCGATGCCCGCGCGGTCGACATTGGCGAAGGCGAGCCGCAGGTGCGCATGCCCGCCATCCTCGGGCATGAACATGGTGCCGGGCAGGCAGAGCACGCCCGCCTCGGCCACCAGCCGCCTCGCCAGCGCATCCGACGGCGCGTCGAACGGGTGGCGGACATAGGCGAAATAGGCGCCGACGCCGTCGAGGCGCCAGCCCTGCGCGGCGAGCGCCCCAGAGGTTTCACCGAACGCCTCGCCGATCGCCGCGCGCCGGTCGAGGATCTCGGCCCGCTCGCCCGCCAGCCACTGGCGCAGGTTCCGCATCCCCCAGAGCGCCGCGCGCTGGCCGATCTGCGGCGGGCAGATGGCGACCGTGTCGAGGAACTTCTCGACCTGCGCCAGCTGCGCCTGCGAGGCTACCATCGCTCCCACGCGGTGCCCGGTCAGCCGGTAGGCCTTGGAGAACGAGTAGAGCTGGATCACCGTCTCGTCCCAGTCGTCGCGCTCGAAGAGGGCGTGCGGGGCGCCGGGGCGCGAGTCGAAATCCCGGTAGGTCTCGTCGACGATCAGGGCGAGGCCCGTCGCGCGGGCGAGCTCGGCGAAGGCGGCGACCGTCTCGGCCGGGTATTCCACCCCCGCGGGGTTGTTGGGCGTCACCAGCACGATGGCGCGCGTCCGCTCGGTGAGTGCCGCCCCGGCGTCCTCGACGCGGGGGATCAGGCCCGGCCCGGGGGGCAGGGGCACCGCCCGCACGCTCGCCATGTCGAGCCACATCTTGTGGTTGAAATACCAGGGTGTCGGCAGCAGCACCTCGTCGCCCGGCCCCGCCAGCGTCGACATCGCCGCCGCGAAGGCCTGGTTGCAGCCCGCCGTGATCGCCACCTGTCCGGGCGCGATCCGGCCCCGGTAGTCCGCCGAGACCTGCGCCGCCACTTCCGCCCGCAGCTCGGGCAGGCCGAGAACGGGGCCATAGAGATGGGCGGACTCGTCCTCCATCACCGCCTGCGCCATCGCCTCGCGCAGGGCCATGGGCGGCGGCTCGACCGGGGCGGCCTGGCTCACGTTGATCAGCGGGCGGCCCGCGGGGAAGCTCACCCCCTCGACCCACCGCCGCGCCTCCATCACCGGCGGCGCCTCGCAGGCCGCCATCGCGGGGCTCACATGCATTCCGGTCCCTCCGTCAAGGCGGGGCGAGCCTAGGCGGTTTCGGCGCGCTGGACCAGCGCCCGCAACCGCCCTAAACCCCCGGCATGGCAGAGGCGCAGACAGAGGCACGCGAGCTGACCGAGGCGGACGCCGCCGCGGAGCTCGCCGACCTGCGCGCGCAGATCGAGCGGGCGAACGAGGCCTATCACCGGCAGGATGCGCCCGAGATCAGCGACGCCGAGTATGACGCGCTCAAGGCCCGCGCGATGGCGCTGGAAGAGGCCTTTCCCGCGCTCGCCACGCCCGAGAGCCCCACGCGGCAGGTGGGCGCGGCGCCGGCCGAGGGCTTCGCCAAGATCCGCCACCGGGTGCGGATGTATTCACTCGCCAACGCCTTCGACGACGCGGAGGTGGCCGATTTCGTCCGCTCCGTGCGGGCGTTCCTGGGGCTTGCCGAGGAGGCGCCGCTGGCCTTCACCGCCGAGCCAAAGATCGACGGTCTGTCCCTGTCGCTCCGCTACGAGCACGGCAGGCTGGTGCAGGCGGCGACGCGCGGCGACGGGCAGGAGGGGGAGAACGTCACCGCCAACGCCCTGACGGTCGACGACATTCCAAAGCGGCTGGAGGGCGCGCCGGAGGTGCTCGAAGTGCGCGGCGAGGTCTATATGACCCATGCCGACTTCGCCGCGCTGAACGCGCGGCAGGAGGCGCGCGGCGACAAGACCTTCGCCAACCCGCGCAACGCCGCCGCGGGCTCGCTCCGCCAGCTTGACGCCTCGATCACCGCGGCGCGCCCGCTGCGCTTTTTCGCCTATGCCTGGGGCGAGGTGTCGAAGCCGCTCGCCGACACCCAGCTCGCGTCGATCCAGCGGCTCAAGGCGCTGGGATTCCAGACCAATCCGCTGACCGCGCGGTGCGCGACAGTGCCGGAGATGCTCGACCACTACGCTGCGGTCGAGCAGCAGCGCGCCACGCTCGACTACGACATCGACGGCGTGGTCTACAAGGTCGACGACCTCGCGCTGCAGGGGCGCCTCGGCTACCGCTCCACCACGCCCCGCTGGGCCATCGCGCACAAGTTCCCCGCCGAGACGGCGTGGACCCGGCTCGAGGCCATCGACATCCAGGTCGGCCGCACCGGTGCGCTCTCGCCGGTCGCCCGTCTGACCCCGGTCACGGTGGGCGGCGTCGTGGTATCGAACGCCACCCTCCACAACGAGGATTACATCGCCGGCCGCGACGCCAAGGGCCAGCCGATCCGCGAAGGGCACGACATCCGGGTGGGCGACTGGGTGCAGGTCTATCGGGCGGGCGACGTGATCCCCAAGATCGCCGGTGTCGACCTGAAGAATCGCCCACAAGACTCTGAGCCGTATCAGTTTCCCACCCATTGCCCCGCCTGCGGCTCCGAGGCGATCCGCGAGGAGGGCGACGCGGTGCGCCGCTGCACCGGCGGCCTGATCTGCCCCGCGCAGGCAGTGGAAAAGCTCAAGCACTTCGTCTCGCGCGCGGCCTTCGATATCGAGGGACTGGGCGCGAAGCAGGTCGAGGCGCTCTACGCCGACGGCTGGATCAGGGAGCCCGCCGACATCTTCGATCTCGAGGCGAATTACGGCTCTGGCCCGAGGCAGCTGAAGAACCGCGAGGGTTGGGGTGACAAGAGCGCGAAAAACCTCTTTCAGGCCATTGAAGACAAGCGTGAAATCGAGCTCAACCGCGTGATCTTCGCGCTCGGCATCCGCCATATCGGCGAGAGCGCCGCGCAGCTGCTCGCCCGCCACTATGGCACCTGGGAGGCGTTTCGCGCCGCCGTCCACGAGGCGGAGGACCGCGAGAGCGCCGCCTGGGCCGAGCTCATCGACATCGACGGGATCGGCGCGGTCATGGCCGAGTCGCTCGTCACCGCCTTCGCGCAGGAGCGCGAGCGCGCCTCGATCGACCGGCTGGCCGAGCGGCTGACCATCACCGACGTCGCCGCGCCCTCCGCCGAGGGCAGTCCCGTGGCCGGCAAGACGCTGGTCTTCACCGGCACGCTGGAAAGAATGAGCCGCGCCGAGGCCAAGGCGCGGGCCGAGGCGCTGGGGGCCAGGGTCTCGGGCTCGGTCTCGGCCCGGACCGACCTCGTGATCGCGGGGCCGGGCGCGGGCAGCAAGGCGAAAAAGGCGGCCGAACTCGGCATCGAGACGATCGACGAGGATGCCTGGCTGCGTCTGATCGGCCAGGGCTGAGCGCGGCCCGTGGGACAGTGAGCACGCGGCCCCCCGTCCTCTACCCGCTCTTCGCGGAGATCGAGACGCTGCAGGGGATCGGCCCGCGCCTCGCCGAGCGGCTCGCGGCGATCGACATCACCCGGCCCCGCGACCTGCTGTTCACGCTGCCCCATTCCGGCATCGACCGCCGACACGTCGCCTCGATCCGGGCCGTTCAGCCGCCCACCGTCGCCACCGTCGAGGTGGTCGTCGGCCGCCACCGGCCGCCCTCGCGCCGGAACGGACCTTACCGGGTCGAGGTGGAGGACGCGCAGACCACCTTCCAGCTCGTTTATTTCAATGCCGATCCCCGCTATCTCGGCCGCCTCTTGCCCACCGGACAGCGCCGTGTCGTCTCGGGCAAGGTGGAGCTGTTCGACGGGGTGGCTCAGATGGCCCATCCCGACCACGTCCTGGCCCCCGAGGAGGCCGGCGAGATCCCCCCGTTCGAGCCGGTTTATCCCCTGACTGCAGGGGTTTCGCAGAAGGTGATGGCCAAGGCCGCACAGGCGGCGCTGGAGCGCGCGCCCGAACTCGAGGAATGGATCGACGAGCCGCTGCGGGCGCGCGAGGGCTGGCCGCGCTGGCGCCCGGCCCTCGAAACCGCCCACGCGCCGCTGGGATTGGAAGAGATGGCGCCCCACGCCCCGGCCCGCCAACGTCTTGCCTACGATGAGTTTTTCGCCCACCAGTTGACGCTTGCGCTGGCCCGCGCGGGGATGCGCCTCGGCTCCGGCCGACCGACGGTGGGTGACGGCCGCCTCGCCGCCAAGGTTCTGGGATCACTTGAGTTTTCGCCCACCGACGCACAAGAGCGGGCGGTGGCGGAGATCACCGCCGACATGGCCGCAGGCAAGCGGATGATGCGGCTGCTGCAGGGCGACGTGGGCGCGGGCAAGACGCTGGTCGCCGTGCTGGCGATGTGCGCCGCGGCCGAGGCGGGGGGGCAGGCGGTGCTGATGGCCCCGACCGAGATCCTCGCCCGCCAGCACCTCGACTCGATCCGGCCCCTGATCGAAGCTGCCGGGATCGTCGCCGAGGTGCTGACCGGGCGCGACAAGGGGCCGGAGCGTGCCGCCAAGCTCACGGCGCTGGAGTCAGGCGATATCCAGATCCTGATCGGCACCCACGCGGTGTTCCAGGCCGACGTGGCGTTCCGCGACCTGCGGCTGGCCATTATCGACGAGCAGCACCGCTTCGGCGTCGCGCAGCGGATGGAACTGGGCGCCAAGGGCGAGGCGGTCGACGTGCTGGTGATGACGGCGACGCCGATCCCCAGGTCGCTGGCGCTCTCGCAGTATGGCGACCTCGATCTCTCGGTGCTCGACGAAAAGCCGCCGGGGCGCACGCCTGTCGTCACGCGCCTCGTCTCCACCGGTCGGCTCGACGAGGTGGTGGAGCACCTGCGCAAGGCAATTGCCGAGGGAAAACAAGCCTATTGGGTTTGCCCGCTGGTCGAGGAGAGCGAGGCGACCGACCTTATCGCGGCGGAGGAGCGGTTTCGCCACCTGCGCATGCGGCTGGGCGAGGGGCGGGTGGCGCTGGTGCACGGGCAGATGCCGCTCGCCGAGAAGGACGCCGCGATGGCGCGCTTCGTGGCGGGCGACGTGCCGCTCCTTGTGGCGACCACGGTGATCGAAGTGGGGGTCAACGTGCCCAATGCCTCGATCATGGTGATCGAACGCGCCGAATCGTTCGGGCTGGCACAGCTCCACCAGCTGCGGGGCCGGGTCGGGCGCGGCGCGGCCCGGTCGACGTGCCTGCTTATGTATCGTGGACCGTTGGGTGAGACGGCCCGCAGGAGACTGGAAACACTGAGAGAAACCGAAGACGGCTTTCGCATCGCGGAGGAGGATCTCGCCCTGCGCGGTGCGGGCGACCTGATCGGAACGGCCCAGAGCGGGCTGCCGCGGTTCCGGATCGGCGACCTCGAGCGGCAGACCGCGCTGATGGCGATGGCGCAGTCCGACGCGCGCCGCCTGCTCGCCGACGACCCGACGCTGGAGAGCGATCGCGGCCGCGCGGCGCGGGTGCTGCTGTGGCTGCTGGACCAGGATCGGGCGATCCGAATGATCGCAGTAGGTTAGCGGTCAAGCCTCCCAAAGACGCACTTCGTTCACGAATGTTCTTAAAAAGTTCTTTACAGGGCGCCCCTTGTGTGAGAACAAATGGGCAACTTAGACGAGGGAGACGGTAATGCTCAACGAGGTCAAGCGGATCGCCCTTTCGGGCCGCATGGCGGCCGACGCGCTCGGCGCGGTTGCCCTGATGGTGGCGCTCTACGCCGGGCTGCACCTGCCTCTCTTCGTCTGACCGGGTCTCTGCCTGCGGTCTGTCGTCCGGCCGCGCCGCGCCCCCAACCGCGGCGCTGCACCTGCCTGTCGTTCGCGCATGTCCCCGCGCGGACCGTTCTCCGGAGACGCAGATTCGCCACTTGCCGCCGCAGCCCTTCGGGCGCGGCGGCTTTTTCTTTGTCAACGTAGGAGCTTACGCGGCCTTCTCGGCCTCGGCCAAGGCCTCGCAGGTGGCATCCCACGCCAGAAGGATCGAGGGATGGCGGTTGGCGAAGTCGCGGGCCGCGACAAGCGCCTCGAGCGCCTCGAACGGCGCGTCGGGGTGTGGGGCGCCGTCCTTGAGCATGGCGGTTAGGGCGTCGCGTGCGGCCTCGATTTCGGCCCGCGTGCACCCGACCGCGTGGCGTCCCAGCACCGAGGCGGATGCCTGGCCGAGCGCGCAGGCACGCACGTCCTGCGCGAAGCCGGCGATGCGGCCGTCCTGCACCGTCAGGTCGACCGTCACCGTCGAGCCGCATTGCGGAGAGCGGCGACGCGCGGTGGCCATCGGGCATTCCAGCCGGCCGACATGGGGGATGTCGGCGGCGAGCGCGAGAATGCGCCCGGAATAGAGCTTGACGAGGTCGGTCTCGGTGGCCATGCGTCCCTCCCGCTTGCCTGCGGGAGAATAGGCGCGGGCGGCCCGGATGAAAAGGAGCGCCCATGCCTGCATCGCCACACGGAGACGTGTTCGATCCCGCGACGCTGGCGTGGGACGACCGCGGCCTGATCCCCGCCATCGCGCAGGACGCGGCGACGGGCGAGGTGCTGATGATGGCCTGGATGTCGGCCGAAAGTCTTCGGGAGACGCTTGAGACAGGCCGCGCAACCTATTGGTCTCGCTCGCGGAATGCCCTATGGAAAAAGGGAGAGACCTCGGGTCACGTGCAGCGCCTCGTCGAGCTGCGGGTGGATTGCGACCGCGACTGCCTGCTGCTGCTGGTCGAGCAGACCGGCCCCGCCTGCCACACGATGCGGCGAACGTGCTTCTACACCGCGATCCGCGACGGGGCGGAGGTCGAGCTCATGGCGCCGGAAGGCTAGAGGCCGACTGCGCGACGCACGTCCGGCGGTGTCCACCCCTCGGCGCGCAGGGTGGAGAGGGCGCGCGCGTCGTCGCGCTTGGCCAGTCGCGCGCCGTGGTCGTCGCGGATCAGCCGATGGTGGTGGTAGGCGGGCGTGGGCAGGCCGAGCAGGCGCTGAAGCACGACATGGATCGCGGTCGCCTCGAACAGGTCCTGCCCGCGCACGACCTCGGTGATCCCCTGCGCGGCGTCGTCGACGACCACGGCGAGGTGGTAGGCGGCCGCCCCGTCGCGCCGGCGCAGGACCACGTCGCCAATTCGCGCGACCAGGGTCTCTGGCACGACGGTCACGGTGCCAAGGGTCGCGCATCCGGTCTCGGAAAACTGTATCGAGTCAGTTATCAGCGCGGCCTTCCTCATGTGCAGCCTCAATGCGCCGTCAGCCGGGATCGGCCCCGTGGCGTCGGCGCGGCAGGTGCCGGGATAGATCACTCCGTCCGGCCCGTGGAGCGGCGCACCCTCCTGCGGGGCGCCGGCCGCGGCCTCGATGTCGCGGCGCGCGCAGGTGCAGGGATAGAGCAGCCCCGCCCTCCACAGCCGCGCCAGTGCCGCCTCGTGGGCCGGCCCGCGCTCGGACTGGCGCATGACCGGGCGGGGCCAGGTCAGGCCGAGCCACGCGAGATCCTCCGCGATCAGCGCCTCCCAAACGGGGCGCGCGCGGCTCCGGTCGAGATCCTCGATGCGCAGGAGCATCCTGCCGCCCGCCGCCTTGGCGCGGGCGAAGGCGGTGAGCGCCGAGAAGGCGTGGCCGAGATGAAGGGGCCCCGTGGGGCTGGGCGCGAAGCGGGTGACCGCGCTCACGCCTGCTCGAAGACGTAAACGGTGGCATTGAGGCGGCGGGCCGGCAGATGGTCGCCGTATTCCTCGAAGATCGGGCGCAGGCCGCTGTCGGCCAGGGCGCGCAGGGCGGCGAGGTAGTCGTCGTCCGCCAGCGCATGGTCGTTGAAGGAAAAGGCGAGGCGCCCGCCGGTGTCGAGCAGGCCGGCCATGTCGCCCAGCAGCGAGGCCGGCGCCGCGCCGGGGCTCACCACGCCGGCGGCGACGACCGCGCCATATTCGCCGGAGCTCACAGGGAGCGGCGCGGCGGGGTCGGTCTGCCACAGCCGACCGTAGATCTGCTTGGCCTCCGCCTCGGCCAGCATCGCGGCCGACACGTCTGTTCCGTCGACGAGGGTAAAGCCGTGGGCCACCAGCGCCTGACCGGAAAGCCCCGTGCCGCAGCCGATGTCGAGCACGCGCGTGTCGAGCGAGGTGTCTGTCCCCGCCAGTGCGGCAGCGATTCGGGCGGGCGTGGCGTAGGAGGCCTCGGCGAGCTCGGACTCGTAGGTATCGGCCCATGCGTCATACAGGTCGACGACCGAGCGCGGCCTATCAGCCGCGTAGACCTCGTCCAGAAATTTCTTGTGCATGGCAGCAGGACGTATCACGGACGAGCGGTCACAGGAACCCCGGTGCCGGGCTCAGGCCGCCGCCTGCCGGTCGGCCGACAGCCAGTCCTGCCAGGCAGCCTTGGCGCGATCGGTATAGGCACGGTAGCGCTCGCGCCGGCCCCTGCGCCCGCCCTTCGCCTCGATCGGAGGGAACAGGCCGAAATTGACGTTCATCGGCTGGAACGTCCTGGCCTCGGCCCCCCCGGTGATGTGGGCGAGAAGCGCGCCGGTCGCCGTCACGTCGGGCACGGGCGGCAGGCCGCGGCCCTGCAGCTCGGCCGCGGCGAGGCGGCCGGCAAGCAGGCCCATCGCGGCCGATTCGACATAGCCCTCGACCCCGGTGATCTGGCCGGCGAAGCGGATGTCGGGCCGCGAGCGCAGCCGCATCTGGCCGTCGAGCAGGGTGGGCGAGTTGATGAAGGTATTGCGGTGGATGCCGCCGAGGCGGGCGAAGCGCGCCTCCTCCAGCCCCGGGATCATGCGGAACACCTGCGACTGGGCTCCGTAGCGCATCTTGGTCTGGAAGCCGACGATGTTGTAGAGCGTACCCAGCGCGTTGTCGCGGCGCAGCTGCACCACCGCCCAGGGCTTCACCTCGGGCTGGTGCGGGTTGGTCAGGCCCACCGGCTTCATCGGCCCGTGGCGCAGCGTCTCGCGGCCGCGCTCGGCCATCACCTCGATCGGCAGGCAGCCGTCGAAATACTGGGCCGTCTCGCCGGGCTTGAAGGTCGTCACGTCGGCGGCCAGCAGCGCGTCGACGAAGGCCTCGTATTGTTCGCGCGTCATCGGGCAGTTGATGTAGGCGGTGCGCTCCTCCTCGGTGTCGCCCTTGTCGTAGCGCGACTGGCGCCACGCCACCCCCATGTCGATCGTGTCGGCGTAGACGATCGGCGCGATGGCGTCGAAGAAGGCGAGCGCCTGCTGCCCGGTCTCGGCGGCGATGGCCTGGGCCAGCGCGCCCGAGGTGAGCGGCCCGGTCGCGACGATGGCGGGCGCATCGGGCAGGGCGGTGATCTCGCCCTCGACCACACGCACGTTCGGGTGGGCGCGCAGGCGGCGCGTCACCTCCTGCGCGAAGGGCTCGCGGTCGACGGCGAGCGCGCCGCCGGCGGGCAGGGCATGGGCGTCTGCGGTGGTCATGATGAGGCCGCCCGCCGCCCGCATCTCCCAGTGGAGCTGGCCGACGGCATTGTTCTCGTCGTCGTCGGAGCGGAAGGAATTGGAGCAGACCATCTCGGCGAGGTCGCCCGTCTTGTGTGCGAAGGTGCCCACGCGGGGGCGCATCTCGTGCAGGACGACCGGCACGCCCGCCTCGGCCGCCTGCCATGCGGCCTCCGACCCGGCCATGCCCCCGCCCACGATGTGAAGCTCTCGTGCCATGGAGCCGAGGTAGCGGGCAAAGCCCCGCCTGTGAAGCCCCGGTCTGCCGCTGCCGCGTGTCGCGTCCTTGCGCGCCTGCGGCCCTCCGCGCCGCCGCCCTGGCGCGAGGGCCACGGTCGGGGGGCGGCGAGGCGGGCGGGCTGCGGCGCCCTGCTTCTTTCTGTTCCAAATACGCAACATGCGCGCGCTCAGAGGCGCGAGCGGCGGCTGGGCAGCTCGGCGGGGTGCAGGCCCGGCTCCATCCCCTCGCCGCGGTTCCACTTCCGCTTCCAGCGGCGGTGCATCCAGAACCATTGCTCGGGATGGGCGCGGATGCGCGCCGAGACGGCGTCGTTGTAGGCGCGTGTCATCTTTAGCGCGTCGGTGCGGGGCAGGGGCGCCTCGACCTCGACATCGAAGGACAGACCGTCGCCCCGCCGCGTGCCGAAAACGCAGACCACCTCCGCCCCGGTGCGCAGCGCGATTTCGGCGGGGTGGGGGGAGGTCATGGCGGGGCGCCCGAGAAAGGGCAGCGTCACGCCCGTGCCGGTGTAGAGGTCGTTGAGCATCATCGCCATGCCGCCGCGCTTGAGATGGGCGATCAGCCCCTTGGTGCCGGCGCGGCCCTGGGGAAAGATCGGGCCGCCGATCGCCTGCATCGTGGCGACGTAGTGACGGTTGACCAGCGCGTTGGCCATCGGCCGGTAGAGGCCGCCGATTTCGTAGCCTTGCGCGACGAGGCAGGCGCGGGCCGCCTCGTAGTTGCCGAAGTGCCCCGTCAGCAGCAGGACGGGCCGCCCCTCGTCCCGCGCCGCCGCGAGCGCCGGGAGGCCGGGGCCGGTTGGCGCGACGGAGGCCATGCGGCGCGCGAGCTCGGTCGAGGAATAGTTCTCCATCAGCAGCCGCCCGGCCTGGCGCGCGGCGGCACGGGCGCGCCGCCGGCGGGCCGCGTCGGAGAGATCGGGGTAGATGTAGGAGAGGTTCTCGTCGATCCGCGCGCCCATCCGCGTCAGCGGGGCCACGGCGCGGGCAAAGACCGCGCCGCCGAAGCGGATGCGTGCGCCGTAAGGCAGTGTCCGCGCCACCCCCACGAGGGCGCGCAGCGCGAGATCCGCCGCCCGGTCGGCGGCATCGACACGCCCGCCCTCGCTCTCGTCGGACTGCTGCGCGCCGCTGCCGGCGCCTGTCTCGTTCGCCATGTCCCTCTCCCGGCGGCGCAGGGGTAGGCCGGGGCCGGCGCGGGGGCAAGGGCAGGCGCGAAGTCGACGGCACCGGCGGCGCTGCGCAGCGCGCGGTGCGGAGTGCGCGGAGGCGAGGCGGCGGCCGGCACGACCAGGGGCGGGCGCCCACCGGTCGGGACCGGACAGGCCGGGAGCGGACGCGTCGGGGTGGCGCCCGCCTGCTTTTCGCCCCGCCGGGGCCAGCCGGCGCGACGCCCCTTTGGGTCGGATCCTGCGAGGCGCCCCGTTGGGTGGGATCCTGTCGCCCCGCGCCGGCATCGGCGCCCGGTGCTTGGGGCGCGGGGCGGGGCCTCAGCCGTCCTCGGCCACGAGCAGCAGGTCGCCCGCGTCGATCATGCGGCGGATCTCGGCGATGATGACCGCCATCGCCTCTTCGCCGGCATCGGTCGTGGGCGGATCGGCCTCGGCCATCTCTTCGCGCAGGCCCTCGGCCATGCGCTTGGACATGTTGTCGAGCACGTAGTCGCGGGCCGGCACGAGATCGTCGGACTGGCCGGCATAGGCGAGAGCGGTGCGCAGCGTGTCGGGGTCGATCGCCTTGACGATGCGCGCGACGTCGCGCCCGGCGATGCGGGTGCGGATGTTGGCGAAGGTGAAGATGGCGCGGCGCACCTCGGCGGCGAACTCGGAGTCCTGCTCCTCGAGCCCCTCGAGCACGTCGTCGCGTGTCGT
Source organism: Rhodobacteraceae bacterium HLUCCA09 (assembly GCA_001314685.1). Classification (GTDB taxonomy): domain Bacteria; phylum Pseudomonadota; class Alphaproteobacteria; order Rhodobacterales; family Rhodobacteraceae; genus HLUCCA09. The sequence continues at coordinate 8,847 of LJNT01000148.1, read as the reverse complement.
GGTGCGGGCGGCGTTGAGGATGTCGCCCACCTTCTGCACCGGCCCGTCGGGGAAGGCGCGCACCGGCTCGGCGTCGAGCTGGCCGGCGAGCGCGAGGCCGATCCGGCGCACCGTGTCGGGATCGACCGCGCCGGTCTTGGAGATGGCGTAGGACAGCTCGCGCGCCCGCGGCCCGGGCAGCAGCGCAAGCAGCTCGGCGGCGCGCCTCGTCTCGAGCTTGGCGAGCAGAACGGCGCCGACCTCGGTGCTCTCCTCCTCGAGCACGGGGAGGAGCCGCTGGGGCGAGAGGCCGGCGATCCGCTCCCACGGGTCGCCCTTGGCGGCGACACCGGCCTCGCGGCGCAGCCGCGCGGCCGTGGCGGGCGAGAGATGATCCTCGAGAAGGCCGAGCGCGCCGGCCAGCCCGCCGGGAAAGTGCAGGCCGATCGAATCGAGCTCGTCGGCAAATTCCTCGACCACGGCGCGCAGCGTGTCGCGGTCGATCCGGCGCATGGCGGCGAGCTGCGCGGTCAGCTCTCTCTGCATCTCGTCGGGCATCCGGTCGAGCGGCAGCTGCGCGCCCTCGGCGATCAGCAGCCGCACGATCACGGCGGCCTTCTGCTTCTGCGTGAGGGGCGCAGGCACGCCGGCGGGCGCGGCGGGGCCGGGGAGGGCGAGCGAGGGCAGATCCGACGGCAAGGCGACGCTCCGGGCGGTGGTCGCCCCTTGCTAGAGGGGCGGGCTTAACAGAGGGTTGGCGGGTTCCGATCTGTCGCCGCGGAAGGCGCGCCTGCGCGGCTTACCACGCCGTGCCCCGGCCGGTGGCGATGGCCCGGCGCGCGGTGCGCCATGGCGCGGCCCCCTGAAAGCGAAAACGCCCCGCCGGAGCTGACCGGCGGGGCGCTGGAAAAGGCTCGGTCGTGGGGCCTTACGACGTGGCCTGCGTCACGCAGGTGCCCGAGGGCGCGTCGTAGGTCTGGCCCTCGGGGCAGGTCGAGGCCGTCGAGGCCGGCGTCTTGTCCCAGTTGCACTGGGCAAAGCCCATCGTCGGCATCGCGGCGAGGACGACGGCCACGGCAGTTGCTTTCAGCTTCATGGGTAACTCCCGTTCTGTTGGCACGGGGAAGGGTAGCACGCCCGAGGCACCTGCCAAGCAAGAATCTTGCTGCAGCCGCATGCCAACCGTCCCAAGCGTTTCGCGACTGCCCGCTTTGCAGGCACCTCGCCTCACGACGGGGCGCGGCCCGCGCTTCGTGGCGGCCTCACTCCGGAAAGACGCGGGCGAAGATCGTGTCGACGTGGCGCAGGTGGGGTCCGATGTCGCACAGCGCGGCGAGCTCCGGGCCGGGCAGCACCGCGCTCACCTGCGGGTCGGCCGAGATCTCGGACAGGAAGTCGCCGCCCCCCTCCCACACCCGCATCGCCGCGCCCTGCACCGCCGCATAGGCCGCCTCGCGCGACAGTCCCTTCTGCGTGAGTGCCAGCAGCACCTGCTGCGAGTGGATCAGGCCGCGCGTCGCCTCGAGATTGCGCTTCATGGCTTCGGGGTAGATCACGAGCTGCTCGATGACCTGCGCCATCCGGTGCAGCGCGAAGTCGAGCGTCACCGTCGCGTCGGGGCCGATCACCCGCTCGACCGAGGAATGCGAGATGTCGCGCTCGTGCCAGAGCGCCACGTTCTCGAGCGCCGGCACCACCGCCGAACGCACCAGCCGGGCGAGGCCGGTCACGTTCTCGGTCAGCACCGGGTTGCGCTTGTGGGGCATGGCGGAAGAGCCCTTCTGCCCCTTGGCGAAGAACTCCTCGGCCTCGCGCAGCTCGGTGCGCTGCATGTGGCGGACCTCGATGGCGATGTTCTCGAGGCTCGAGGCCACGACGCCGAGCGTGGCGAAGAACATCGCGTGCCGGTCGCGCGGGATCACCTGCGTCGAGATCGGCTCGGGCACGAGGCCCATCCGCGTGCAGACGTGCTTTTCGACGGCCGGGTCGATGTTGGCGAAGGTGCCGACCGCACCCGATATCGCGCCGGTGGCCACCTCTGCGCGCGCGTTGCGCAGGCGCGACAGCGCCCGGTCCATCTCGGCGTAGAAGCGCGCGAAGGTCAGGCCCATCGTCGTGGGCTCGGCGTGGATGCCGTGGGAGCGGCCGATGCGCACCGTGTGGCGGTGCTCGAAGGCGCGGGCGCGCAGGGCGGCGAGCAGTCGCTCGGTGCCCGCGATCAGCAGGTCGGCGGCGCGGGTGAGCTGGACGTTGAAGCAGGTGTCGAGCACGTCGGACGAGGTCATGCCCTGGTGGACGAAGCGCGCCTCGTCGGGCCCCACGATCTCGCCCAGATGGGTGAGGAAGGCGATCACGTCGTGCCGCGTCTCGCGCTCGATGGCGTCGATGCGGGCGACGTCGAACCGGGCGTCCTGCGCCCGCCAGACCGCATCGGCGTTCGCCTTCGGGATCACGCCGAGCGCGGCCTGCGCGTCGCAGGCATGGGCCTCGATCTCGAACCAGATGCGGAACTTCGACTCGGGCGACCAGATCGCGACCATCTCGGGGCGGGAATAGCGGGGGATCATGTGCGCCTCTTTTCTTGCCTCGGCGCCGCTCCTAGACCGGGGGGGGCGGGCACGTCCAGCGCCGCGCGGGTGGAGAGGGCGGATGCCTCCGGCGGGGATATTTTGAGCAAGAAGAAGCCGGGGGCGGGCGCCGATGCGGCCGAGGCGCTTCTGGCCGCTCTTGCCGGGGCGTGGCGGCTCCGGCGCGAGATCGACGACCGGCGGGCGGGCACGGCGGGGTGCTTCGAGGGCGTGGCGACCTTCGTGCCAGTCGGGGCGGGGCTGGCCTATTCGGAGGCGGGGGAGCTGCATCTGGCCGGGCAGACCCCGATGCGCGCGGAGCGGCGGTATCTCTGGCGGGTCGGCGCGGGGCGCGTCGGGGTGCTCTTCGGCGACGGGCGGACGTTTCACGACTTCGACCCAAGCGAGGCACGGCCCGGGGCGGTGCACGACTGCCCGCCCGACGTCTATCGCGTCGCCTACGACTTCTCCGCGTGGCCCCGGTGGAACGCGGTGTGGGAGGTGCGGGGGCCGCGGAAGGACTACCGGATGGTGTCTCGCTACGAGCCGGCCTGAGGCACGGCGCTGCGGGCCGCGCTTGCGCGGGGGGCGGGTTTGCGGCAGGACACGCTGGGAAAGTGACACCGGCAAGGGAGGCGGGCAGATGGCGACCGTGACGGATCAGGGGGTTTACGGCAGAATGGCGCTGGCGGAGGCGCTGGGGCCGCGGCAGGGCCTGGGGCTGCGCACCAAGCAGGCCGCTCTGGTGGCCTTGGGAGTGGCGCTGCTGACGCTGGCGGCGCAGATCAAGGTGGCGGTGCCGCCCTCGCCGGTGGCCGTCAATCTCGGCACCTTCGCGGTGCTGACGATCGGCGCGACCTACGGGCCTCGCCTCGGGCTTGCGACAATCCTCGTGTACATGGGCATCGGCGCGGTCGGCTTCGACGTGTTCCAGAGCTCGACGGCCGAGCTTGCGGGCCTCGACTACATGATGGGCACGACCGGCGGCTACCTCGTGGGCTATGTCCTGGCGGTGGGCGCGATGGGCTGGCTGGCCCGCCGCGGCTGGGACCGCTCGGTCCTGTGGATGGCGCTCGCCATGCTGATCGGCAACCTCGTTCTCTACGTCCCCGGCCTCGCCTGGCTGGGCCTGCTGATCGAGCAGGGCATGTTCCGCCCCGATGCCTACGCGACCGTGTGGGAGCAAACGCTGGCCTGGGGGCTGACGCCGTTCCTGATCGGCGACGCGATGAAACTGGCGCTCGCGGCGCTGGTGCTGCCGGCCGCCTGGGCGGTGGTGGGCCGGGCGCGCACCTGACCCGGGGCGCGCGCGCGCGGGCACGCGCGGAGATGCATGGAGGGGCGCGGCCGGGTGCTGCGCCCCTTTTCGTCTGTCCGGGGGCAGGGTGACGGTGAGGCGCGCCCGTCAGCGCGCGCCTCAGCTCTCGGAGACGCGGCGGAAGGTCAGGGTGAGCAGGCGGCCGGAGGGGATGCCGGCAGGGTGCCCCTCGACCGTGACGTGCGGTTGCCCCCCCTCCGGCAGGCCGGTGGGCAGGATCGTGCGATCCCACGACCGGTCGAAGCGCTCGGTCAGCACCAGAAGGGAGCGGCGCGGCTGGCTGAGATGCCAGTCGCCCGAGCCCTCGCGCTTGCGGAAGCGCACCGGCAGGTCGTTGAGCAGCGCCAGCGTCGCCACCGTGCGCCCCTCGCCCTTGCGCAACTGGGGGCTGGCACCCGGGACCAGCTCGCGCACCACGAGGTGATCGGGGGCGTAGTCGAACGGCGCGAGCACGTGCAGGCGGCTGACCAGCGGCGCGGCCCAGTCGGGCAGGGCGCCGAGGAAACGGTCGGGCTGGCCCGACTGCGCCAGCAGCTGCGGGCGCCACCAGCCGAATTGCTGCGAGCGGTACCCGTCGCCGCGCCCGCCGTCTTCCCACACGCCATCGTCGAGCGCCGCCACGAGGGCGGACTCCTGCTCTTCGGTGATGAGCTCGGGCAGCAGTCGGACGCCCGAGGGAAGCGCGTCGAAAGCCATGGCGGTCACAACTCCGGTTGCCGCGTCACGATACCACACGCCACGACCGGTCGGAAAGGGCAGGTATGGCAACGATGCAAGAGAGTGACTGTATCGGCCGCGTGATCCGGGGGGCCGCCTGCGTGGCCGAGGGAGCGGAATGGCTCGCCGCGCGCGAGCCGCGCTTCGCCCACGCGCTGCAGCGGGCGGGTCAGGTGCCGCTCAGGCTGCGCCAGGACGGCTACGGCGCGCTCCTGTCGGCGATCGTGTCGCAGCAGGTCTCGGTCGCCTCGGCCCGCGCCATATGGGGCCGGCTCGTGGCGGCGGGGCTGACCGAGCCGACGGCGGTGGCGGCCGCGGGTGACGACGCGCTGCGCGCCTGCGGGCTGTCACGGCAGAAGATCCGCTATGCCCGCGCGCTCGCCGAGGCGGAGATCGACTACACCGCCCTGCGCGCGGCACCGGAGGCGGAGGTGGTCACGACGCTCACCGCGGTGCCCGGGATCGGACGCTGGACGGCCGAGATCTACGCGATGTTCTCGCTCGGACGGGCCGACGTGTTCGCCCCGGGTGACCTCGCCCTGCGGGAATCGGCGCGGCTGCTGTTCGACCTGTCCGAGCGCCCCAGCGAGCGCGCGCTTCGCGGGATGGCCGAGGCGTGGTCGCCCTGGCGGGCGGTTGCGGCGCGGCTGCTCTGGGCGTACTTCCACGTCGAGAAATCGCGCGAGGGGATGACATGACGCGGGACTTGCAGGCGGGGCGCCGGGGCGCGGCGGCGGGCGAGGCGCGTCAGGCGGTGGTGTTCCTGCACGGTTACGGCGCCGACGGCGCCGACCTCCTGGGCCTCGCCGATCCGCTCGCGCCGCACCTGCCCGGCACCGCCTTCTGGGCACCCGATGCGCCAGAGCCCTGCGCGGCCGCGCCGATGGGGCGGCAATGGTTCTCGATCCCGTGGATCGACGGCTCGTCGGAGGCGGAGTCGCTGGCCGGGCTCGAGCGCGCGGCGGCCGATCTCGACGCCTTCCTCGACCATGTGCTCGAGGCAGAGGGGCTGAGCCCCGACCGGCTGGCGCTGGTGGGCTTTTCGCAGGGCACCATGATGAGCCTGCACGTCGCCCCCCGCCGGGCCGGGCCGGTTGCCGCCATCGCCGCCTTCTCGGGGCGCCTGCTGGTGCCCGAGCGGCTGGGCGAGGCAGTCTCGAAACCGCCCGTGCTGCTCCTGCACGGCGACGCCGACGACGTGGTGCCCCATGCCTCGATGGACGACGCGGCGGGCCACCTCGCGCGCGGGGGCTTCGAGACCTACACCTACACGATGCAGGGCACCGGCCACGGCATCGCCCCCGACGGGCTGGGCCAGGCGGTGGGATTCCTGCGCGGCAAGCTCGGCCTCGAGGCCTGAAGGCGGGCGGTGCGTGGCGCCCATGCCGTGCCGTGCCGTGCCGTGCGCTCGGACAGGCGCCGCACGGTGCGAGCCTGCAACAGAATGCCGAGGCAGCGCAACCATGGCCGCGGGAGGCACGCCCCCGCCCGGCCCGCGTGCACACGTATCCTCGCGCGCCTCTTGCTTCTTCTTGCTGCAAGTATCCCGCCGGAGGCATCGCCCCGCCGCAGGCGGGGCCACAAGGGGGTGCGCGCCGAAGGCGCTCCGCCAGAGCCGGACGATCGCGCGGAGCGCGCCGGGCGTCCCTGCAGCGCTCAGGCGTCGAGCTCGATCCAGAGCGGGACGTGGTCCGAGGGTTTCTCGCGGCCCCGCACGTCGCGGTCGATGCCCACGCCCGTCAGCAGGTCGGCCGCCTGGGGCGTGAGCAGGGCATGGTCGATGCGGATGCCGTCGTCGCGGTCCCACGCGCCGGCCTGGTAATCCCAGAACGTGTAGTGGCCCGGGCCTTGCACGCGGGCGCGAAAGGCGTCGGTGAAGCCGAGGTTGAGCACCGAGCGGAAGGCGCGGCGGCTGTCGGGCAGGGCGAGCGCGTCGGCCCGCCAGGCCGCGGGGCGGGCGGCGTCCTCGTCCTGCGGGATGACGTTGTAGTCGCCCGCCATGACCGCCAGTGCCTCGTCGGCCAGAAGCGCCTCGGCGCGCGCCTTCAGCCGCGCCATCCAGGCGAGCTTGTAGTCGTATTTCGGCCCCGGCGCGGGGTTGCCGTTGGGCAGGTAGAGGCCGCACAGGCGCACGCGCCGGCTCTCGCCCGCCACCGTCGCCTCGATCCAGCGGGCCTGTTCGTCGGCCTCGTCGCCCGGCAGGCCGCGCGAGACGTCCTCGAGCGGCCGCTTCGACAGGATCGCCACGCCGTTGAAGCCCTTCTGCCCGTGGGTGGCGACATGGTAGCCGCGCGCCTCGAAGGGCTCGGTCGGAAAATTGCCGTCGACCGACTTGATCTCCTGCAGGAGGGCCACGTCGGGCGCGGCCGCCTCGAGCCAGTCGAGGAGTGCGGCCTGCCGCGCCTTGATGCCGTTGATGTTGAAGGTGGCGATCTTCATCGGGGCCTCCCGCGGGTCGCCCCCGTCATCTCGCGCCCGGCCGGCGAGGGCAAGCCCCGCCGATCACCGGCCCATGCAGCGGAGCGCCTTCGGCGCACTCCTCCAAGTTGCCCCGCCGGAGGCGGGGCAGGGCCTCCGGCGGGGATATTTCTAGCAAGAAGAAGGGCGGGCGCGGCGCGCGCAGGCGAGGGATCGCCGGGTGGGCGGGCCGTCGTGCCCACTGGAACGCGGTTCGTGCTCCCGGCCCGGGCCGGCGGTCAGACCTTCTCGACGAGTTCGATGTCGAAGGTGAGGTCTTCGCCCGCGAGCGGATGGTTCATGTCGAGCACCACCGTCTCGTCGGTGACCTCGGCCACCTGGACCTGAGCGACGCGGCCCGACCCGTCCTGCACCTGTAGCTGGGTGCCGATGTCGAGCGGGATGTTGTCCGGGATCTCGCCACGGGGGACGGGCTGCATCGCCGCCGGGTCCTTCTGGCCGTAGGCCTCGTCGGCGGCGATCTCGACCTTCTTCTGGTCGCCGACCTCCATGCCCGGCAGCGCGCTGTCGAGACCGGAGATGATCTGGCCCGAGCCCACGGTGAATTCCAGTGGCTCGCGGCCCTGGCTGGAATCGAAGGTGGTGCCGTCGGCGAGGGTGCCGGTGTAGTGGATGCGTACGGTGTCGCCTGCCTTGACGGTGGTCATGGCTGCCTCCGGTGTCTGTGATCGGGGGTGGATTCGTCGTGGCCGCGTGTCTGCGCGGGTGCACGATGGATGCGTCGCCAGCGTAAGCGCATCGCGCGGGATGTAAACCGCGCCCCTGCGCCGCAGCGGAGGGCGGCCGTGGCAGGTGCCATCCGGCGGGCCGGCCGGCCGGCACCGAGCGCGACCTGCGCCGATCGGTCGTTTCCGTGCGCGCCGTGCCGGGCCGGCTCAGATCGAGAACGACGTGCCGCAGCCGCAGGACGAGGTGGCGTTGGGGTTGTCGATGGTGAAGCGCGCGCCGATCAGTTCTTCGGAGAAGTCGATCGTGGCGCTCTCGAGGAACGGCAGCGATACCTCGTCGACCACCACCATCTGCCCGTCCCTCTCGAGGATCAGGTCGTCGTCGGCCGGGTCGTCGAGCGTGATCTCGTATTCGAAGCCCGAGCAGCCCCCGCCCTTGACCGCCACGCGCAGCGCCTTTGGCGCTGCGCCGATCTCGGAAAGCCGGGCAAAGGCGCGGTCGGTGACGGTGGGGGGCAGGGTGAGGGTGTCGGCCATGGGGCCTCCGGGCGAGAATTTCCAAGCGTTTCTTGAGGGAAGATACGCTGCCGAAGCTCCGGCGACAAGCATGGGGCGCCGAAGAAAACCGTTTCCGGGATCCCGGAAACGTGATGACGGACACCACCCGCCGATGACCTCTTTCCCGGATTGGAAATCGCCGGACATGCGCGCGCTTCGGCAAGTTCGGGCGCATCGCGCGTTTGCGGTCGGGTTTGCGTCCCTGCTCGCCGCGACCTTCCCTGCTCGCCGCGACGGCGGCGCTGTAGCTGCAGGCCGCTAGCGCCTCCGCGAACACGACCGCGCTGACCCTGCCGGGCTCGGGCTCGTCGGGGCCGGCGTCGCTCTATCCGTCGGAGATCCTCGTCTCGGGGCTTTCGGGGGCTACCACCTCGGGCACCGCGGCGCTGGACGGATTCTCGCACACATCTCCCTTCGACATGGGGTTCCTGCTGGTCGGATCCGGTGGGGAAAGTGTCGTGCTGATGAACGCCTTCTACGATGGCAAGTACGACGTGCTGCTGGCCACGACGATCGTCGAGTCGGGCCTCGACATCCCCACCGCCAACACGATGGTCATCCA